>JANXRN010000506.1 GCA_025352995.1 Acetobacteraceae bacterium | reverse complement strand
GACTGCGGTGGGGGCCCGAGCCAACGGCAACAATGGATGAAGTTTTTTTGCTTCTTTTTGTTCACAAAAAGAAGACCTTCCTGCCCTTCTATACTGCCGGATAAACCTTAGGATACGTCACCTTATCCGCCGGCCCCGGCGGCTGCGGCGGGCCGCGTTTGCCGCACGCGGCAAGCGCGATGCACGCCACCAGCAGGATTGCGGCGATCCTCATGCCAAAGCTGCCAGCCAGCGCGCGGCCTGCTTGGCGACGTTGTCGGGCGCGGTGCCGCCATAGGCACGGCGGGACGCGACGGAGGCATCGACGGTCAACACCCCAAAAATCGCCTCGGTAATTCCTGCGTCTTCGGCCTGCATTTCGGCGAGGGTCAATTCATCCAGCCGCACGCCGCACGCTTCGGCTTTCGCCACCAGCCGCCCGGTCACGTGATGGGCATTGCGGAATGGCAGGCGCAGTTCGCGCACCAGCCAGTCGGCCAGGTCGGTCGCAGTGGCAAAGCCGGAACCGGCGAAATCGCGCATGCGGGTAAGGTCGGGCGACAGATCGCGCACCATGCCGCCGATGGCGGCCAGCGACAGCGCCCAGGCGTCGGCGGCATCGAACACCGGTTCCTTGTCTTCCTGCATATCCTTGGCGTAGGCGAGCGGCAGTCCCTTCATCACCATCAGCAGCCCGACCAGCGCCCCGGTGATGCGTCCGGTTTTGGCGCGGGCCAGTTCTGCGGCATCCGGATTGCGCTTTTGCGGCATGATCGAGCTGCCGGTGGTGAATGCGTCCGACAGCCGGATGAACCCGTACGGCGCGCTGCACCAGATGATGATTTCTTCGGCGAGGCGCGACAAATGCATTGCCGAAATCGCCGCGGCCGACAGGAATTCGAGCGCGAAATCGCGATCCGACACCGCATCGAGCGAATTTGCCGTCGGCCGGTCAAAGCCAAGCTCGGCCGCCGTCATATCGCGATCCAACGGGAACGACGTGCCAGCGAGAGCGGCCGAGCCCAGCGGGCATTCATTCAACCGCTTGCGGCAATCGGCGAGGCGCCCGCGATCGCGCGCCAGCATTTCGACGTAAGCCAGCATATGATGCCCAAAGGTCACCGGCTGGGCGGTTTGCAAATGGGTGAAGCCCGGCATCGGGTCGGCGGCGTGCTGGGCGGCGCGCTCGGCCAGTGCCCGCATCACGTCGGCGATCTGCAAATCCAGCCCGTCAATCGCGTCCCGCACCCACAGGCGGAAATCGGTCGCCACCTGGTCGTTGCGGGATCGCCCGGTATGCAGCCGGCGGCCAGCGTCGCCAATGCGGTCGGTCAGCCGTGCTTCGATATTCATGTGAATATCTTCGAGCGTTGCGTCGAACGCGAATTTCCCTGCGTCAATCTCCCCGGCAATTCCGGCCAGACCGCCTTTGATGGCGGCCTCATCATCGGCGGACAAAATCCCCAGTTTGGCCAGCATCGCGGCGTGGGCGAGTGATCCTTTGATGTCCTGGCGCCACATCTTGCGGTCAAAGCCGATGGATGCGTTGATTTCCTGCATGATGATCGACGGCCCGGCGGCAAATCGCCCACCCCATTGCTGGTTGGCTTCGGTATTGCGCAAATCCGGGTTATGGTTGGCGTCGGAGTTCAACGGAGGCACCTTGCAAGATGAGACGGTTTTCGCGCCGGGCAATGCTCGCCACCGCCGGCACCTTGGCGGCCGGGACCGTAGCGGCAGTGACCGTTACGCGCAAACCCGAAGCCCCCCATATCTACACGCTGGCAGCGGGCAGCGCGTCGGACGTTGAAGGCGTGGTGCTCAACCCGTTTTCGACCATCATCCCGACCGATCCGCCGGTGGCGCCCGGCCCGGCGAGCCTGATTGATGAAGCCGGTGTTGCCCACACGCTGGCGGAATTTGCCGGCAAGGGGCTGGTCATCAACATGTGGGCGACCTGGTGTGTGCCGTGCGTTGCCGAAATGCCGGCCTTGCAGACGCTGGCCGGCAAAATCGCCAGCGCCGGCGTGCTGGTGCTACCAATGTCGTCCGATCGCGGGGGTGCGGCCGTGGTACGCAAATTCTATGCCGCCCACAACATCACCGGCCTGCCGGTCTGGCTCGACCCCAAGGGCGGTGCGGCCCAGGCCTGGGGGGCGCGCGGGCTGCCGACGACTTATATTATTGATCGCAAGGGGTTGTTGCGGGGGAAATTGGAAGGCGGGGTGGATTGGGCGAGTGATGCGACGGTCGCGGGGATTCTTAGGCTGATGTGAGGAAGCGTCTTCTTTTTGTGAACAAAAAGAAGCAAAAAAACGTCATCAATTCCTGGCCGTTGGCTTGGGTGCCCCGAAACAGCGAAGCGCTCGGAACCGAAGTGGTAAAGTTTTTTGCTCCTTTTTTGGCTTTAATCGTCCTGTGGTAAGGCTCGGGGAGAACCTGGGCAGCGCACCCGATTGGCCGGCGTTCCGCGCCAGGGTGTTGGCCCATGGCGATGCAGTCCGTGTGGTGCTGTTGCAGCGTTCGACCAAAACCAAGGACCTCATCCAGCCGGTCGCGGCGTTGCAAAGTGAAGAAGACCTTCCTTGCCTATCTATCCGTCAGCCTGATCTCAATCCGTCGGTTCTTCGCGTAAGCGTCTGAACTGTCACTATTATCCAGCGGCTGGTTTTCCCCAAACCCCGTCGCCGCCAGCCGATTGGCCGGCACGCCTTCGCCAACCAGCAGCTTCACCACGGTAATCGCCCGGCTGGATGACAGTTCCCAGTTCGACGCGAAGCGTCCGCCGCCTTGCAAGGGCTGGCGATCGGCGTGCCCATCGATGCGGAGTAGCCAGTTCACCTCGGGCGGGATTTTTGCCGAGATTTCTTTCACCGTGGCGGCTAACGCCTTGATCTGGTCCCAGCCATTGACCGTCAGGTCCGCGCTGCCGACCGGGAATAGGACTTCGGACTGGAAGACGAAACGGTCGCCGACCACCTGGATGCCGGGCCGGTTGGCGAGCACGGCGCGCAGCCGGCCGAAGAAATCGCTGCGGTAGGATTGCAACTCCTCGACCTTTTGCGCCAGTGCGGCGTTCAATCGGCTGCCGAGATTGACGATCTGGACATCCTTGTTCTTGCCCGCGCTTTCCGTGGCATCGAGCGCCTGCTGGACACTGGCCATCTGGGCGCGCAACTCGGCGATTTGGCGGTTGAGCAGCGACATTTGCGCGCGTGCCGAGTCTGATAATGTGCGTTCATCGGCCAGCAACGCGGTGGCGGCCTTGCTGCGATCGGCTTCGGTGATGGCGCGCACGGCGGCATCGCGGGCCTGGATTTCCAGTTCGTTGCGCAACGCGGTGAGCGCCTTGTTCTGCTCGGCGAGTTTGGCGAGGTCGGACAGGCGCAATTCCAAGGTGGCGCGATCGGCCTTGACGGTGCGGTCAAGTTCTTCGGTCTGGCGCTGCATTTCGGCGAGGCGCGATTGCGCGGCGGAAAGATCGCGGGCGGCGGCATCGAGCTGGCGTTGGGTCGCGATGACCTTGGCTTGGTTGCCGGCGGCGTCATTGTTGGCGGTATCAACCCGGGTGTTGAGCGCGCCAAGCTGGGCTTGCAGCGCATCGTTGCGGGCCTGGCGGGCAGCGATCTGGGTATCGGCGTCGGCCAAACGGGCGGCAAGCTGGTCGCGATCGCGGGCGAGCGCATCACGCTCGGTCAGGATGCGGCCTTGTTGGGTGCGGAGCGCGGCGAGTTCCTGCACCAGCGTGTCCCGCGCCTCGGCGCCGGCGGCAAGATCGCGGCTGCGCTGGGCGAGGGACAATTTCAGTTCGCTGGTGCGGCCGCGTTCAAGCGATAGCATGTCGGCAAGTTCGGTCAGTTGGCGGCCGGCGCGGTCAAGCGCCTGATCGCGCCCGGACAAGGCCACCGACAAGAAGGCCTGGCCGAGCACGAAAACCAGCAGCACGAAGATGATCACCATCAGCAGGGTCGACAGCGCATCGACATAGCCGGGCCAGGCATTCATTTCGCCATGGCTGCCGCCGCTGGCCCGCCTGCGGGCCATCTAGCGCGGCTCGCTCTCGGCGATGGCGGCGATGGTCCGGGTGAGGATCTTGATTTCGTTGCGCAAATCGCTGGTCGATTGGGCGCGGCCCTGCTCGGTTTCGGTAATCAGCCGCTGGAGAATGAGTTCGATATTGCGCAAATGGGCCCGCGAGACATCGTCGCCGCTCCGTTCGCCAAGCTTTTGCAGGGCAGGGGCGATGGAGCCTTGGGTTTCCGCCAGCCGCAGCATCAGTTGCTGGCTGGTGCGCATGGTTTCGGCCAGCGCGCCAAGCCGTTCGTTAAGCGCCATCAGCGCCTGGGTGCCGTCGCGGCGATCATCCTCGCCGCGCGCCAGTGTGCGCTGCAGGCTTTCCATGTTTTCTGCGGTTTGTTCGAGCAGCGCCTGAACATAAACCGGCACCGAGCCGGCACCGTCAGCGTCACCACCCAACACGCCCGATGATAGTCGCGTGAGGCCGGCAAGCCATTCTTCGAGCTCGTTATAGAACCGGTTCTGCGCCTGCCCGGCGGTGAGATCGAGGAAGCCCAATACCAAAGACCCGGACAGGCCGAGCATGGAGGCCGAGAACGCCGTGCTCATCCCGCGCAGCGGCTTGGACAGGCCCGATTTCAATTGTTCGAACAGCGCGTTGATGTCGCCCGAGCCGACCGACATGCCGGCGATAACGTCAGAAATCGCGGAAATGGTTAGCAACAGGCCCCAGAACGTGCCCAGCAAGCCAAGAAAAATCAGCAGCCCGATCATGTAGCGCGACAATTCGCGGCTTTCATCGAGGCGGGAGCCGATCGTGTCGAGCAGCGCCTGGGTGGCCTGGGACGACAAAGTGAACCGCGCTTTGCCGTCGCCGCGTTCCTGCTGGCGCGCTTCGAGCATGCGCGCCATCGGCGTCAGCAGGCGCGGCGGCGGCGCGCCACCCGGCCGGCCCTTGTTGCGCTGAAACTGGTCAAGCCAGGCAACTTCGGGGGACAGGCGGATGACCTGGCGCAAATTCCAGCCGATGCCGAGCACCGCGACGAAGGAAATCAGCCCGTTCAGCAGCGGGTTGGCGGCAAAGGCGCCGAACAACGTGTCCCCGAGCAGGGCGCAGACAATTGCTACCGCGATCAGGAACAGCACCATGCGCAGCAGGAAGACAATCGGCCGTGTCATCGCGCGATCCTTGTCACTTGCCCGGCCTTGTCACTTGCCCGGCCTTGTCACTTACCAGGCGCTGTCGGGCTGGGCGAGACCTCAATATCGACGCGATCGGCAATGTCGCCGGCGGGCGGCGGGGCTGCCATCGAGCGTAAAATGATCCGCCCGGACACCACGCCTTCGTTGATCAAAACCCCGCGCACCGTCAAGCCACGGCTGAGTGACAATCTTCGGCTGGCCGAGGCGTCGTCGGCTTTGCCGGCGGCGGTGGCAAGCAAGGTGAAGCGAGCATCGGCCGCGACGCTGTGGACCAAGGCACGAATGCCGCGTTCGGTGGTTGGGTTCAGGTCGCTGCGGCCTGCCCCGAAAATGATCCGCAGGCCGGTTCCCAGCACTTCGGTCGTGCCGGGTGCATCGGTCGAGACCTGCACGACTGGTGGCGCCGGCGGGGGCCGGGTCGGCACCGTTGGCGCCGGCGGCAAAATGATGGCGGCACCGGGCGGCGCCGCCGGCATATCCGGGGTAACGCTGGGCGACGGCACCGGCCCGCGGGGCGCGGGCGGCGTTTGGGCCAAGGCGGGCTGGACGAGCAAACTCACCAGCGCGAGCCAAAGGAGAATGGATTTTTTCATAGGTCTGGCGACATTAGCCGACCATGCTGTCAGGCTCAATCGACCTGAACGGGATTATCCAGGCTATCATTGCGGCAAATGGAGGCAACCATGACAGACAGCAGGCTTTACCACGCGGGCAACCGCGATTTGCAGGGCGAATTTGGCACAATCGGGCTGGCTGACCGGATGGAGACGGTCATCACCCGCACCGAATTCACCGCGTCCGACCGGGAATTCATCGAACAGGCGATCTACTTCTTCCTTGCGACTGCAACCGCGGATGGCCAGCCGGATTGTTCCTTCAAGGGCGGCCCGGCCGGTTTTGTGCGAGTAACCGGGCCGGGCGAACTGGCGTTCCCCGACTATGATGGCAACGGGATGTTCAAAAGCCTGGGCAATTTGCGGGCAAACCCGGCAGTGGGGCTGCTGTTCATCAATATGCATGGTGCGCCGCGCCGGCTGCGGGTGAATGGCGATGCGCGTGTGCTGCGCGACGACAAGCTGCTGGCAACGACCGTCGGGGCACAATTGATCGTGCGGGTGAAGGTGCGGGTAATCTTTCCCAACTGCCCGCGCTACGTGCCCGCGATGAGCTTGAACGGCCCATCGGAATACACCCCCCAGGCCGGCTGCCCGGTGGTTGAGCCGGCGTGGAAAATGTCAGATAATTTCAAAGACGTCGTGCCCAAGCGCCCGCTGGGGTAACTTCGAGGGCGGATTGCTAGGTTGAACGGGATTAGGCGCCGGGTGGCGTTTTTCCTTGCCTGCGCCGGCTTTGCAGTATCCTGCGATCCGCCGGAGGGTGAAATTTCCGGGCAAAATCGGCCTGCGAAAGGCCGAGGCGCTTGCGTACTGCACGTGTCAGTTTAGGCGTCGTAGGGTGCAGTTCCAAGCGGAACTGCACCCTACGGCTCTAAACCGCTCGCGCCGCCGCCACCCCATCGGCCACCGCCTGGCGCAAATGCTCATGCATATGCCCATTCGACGCCACCACATCGCCATGGGCGCGCGCATCGCCGCCATCGGGGTCGGATACCGCCCCGCCGGCCTCACGCACGATCAGCAATCCGGCCGCGATATCCCACGGCTTCAGCCCGAGTTCCCAGAACCCGTCATACCGACCCGCCGCCACCCAGGCGAGGTCCAGCGCCGCCGCGCCAAAGCGTCTGATCCCGGCAACTTGCGGCATCAGCGTCCCCAACGTGCGGGCAAATGCCAGCCGGCGCGACGGTGCAACGGCCGCGAACGGAATCCCGGTGGCGAACAAGGCTTCCTTGAGGTCGCGCCGCGCCGAAACCCGCAACCGCCGTGCATTCACATAAGCGCCGACGCCCTTTTCGGCCCAGAACATCTCATCGACTGCCGGTGCGTAGATGCAGCCGGCCTGCGCTTCGAACGACCCGTCCGGCAGCCGCCGTTCGAGCGCGATGCTGATCGCCCAATGCGGCACGCCGTGCAGGAAGTTGCTGGTGCCGTCCAGCGGATCGACCACCCAACGCCAGGCCCAGGCGTCGGACCCCGACGCGCCGGATTCCTCCATCAGGAACGCATAACCCGGCCGTGCCTTGTCCAAATCCTCGCGGATCGACGCTTCGGCGCGCAAATCAGCCGCGCTGACGAAATCGCCCGGGCCTTTGACGCTGACCTGCAACTGCTCGACTTCGGAAAAATCGCGCAGCAATCGCTTGGCCGCGCGCTGGGCGGCGTTTTGCATCACCACCATATGGGGGGAAAGACGAAGGGCCATCGTGCTTAGCCCTTGAACCGCTCCATATAGGTGCCGTCCTCGACCCGTACCACGATGCGCTCGCCAGCTTCGATGAACGGGGGCACCATGCAGCGCACTCCGTTGGCAAGCCTCGCCGGCTTGTAGCTGCTCGATGCGGTCTGGCCCTTGACCACCGGATCGGCCTCGATGATTTCCAGCACCACGCTTTGCGGCAGGGTAATGCCAACCGGATCGCCCTCGACCAGATCGAGCACAACTTCCATGTTATCCTGCAAGAACGGCGCCTGTTCACCCAGGATGGTCGCTGGGACCATGCGCTGTTCGAACGTCACGGGCTCCATCAGCACCAGATTATCGCCGTCGGTGTAGGAGTACGTGTATTCCTGCTGCTCGGTCTGCAAGCGCTCCACCGTGTCGGCGGTGCGCCAGCGTTCGTTGGTCTTGTTGCCGGTTTTGAGGTCGCGCATTTCAACCTGGATGAACGCGCCGCCTTTGCCCGGGGTGATGATCTGCTGCTTGAGCACCGTCCAGCGGCGCCCGTCATGTTCAATCACCTGTCCGGCACGGATCAGATTGGCCTGCTGCTTCATCTGGCTACGGTCTCACGTTACAAGTTCAATTCAGCGCGCGCTCTAGACCGTTCAGGGTTCTGCGGCAAGGCCGAGGCGCATTGTGCGTAGGCATTGGAAAGCAAGCAAGCCAGCAAGACAGCCGCCACGGAGGGTAGAGGAGATAGAAGGAGGGTAGCATGAGAAGCGAAGCAGAATTTCTTTGCTTCTCCTCTACCCTCGTCTTCCTCCTCTACCCTCTGTGGCGGCTGCACTTCCTTGCTTACCCCGCCGCCGCGTTCCCTAGCCCGCCGCCACAATCTCCGCCGCCGACTTGTAAGCCAGCCCCAGATCATCAGCGACCGCCTTATAGGTCACCATCCCCGCATGCACGTTCAGACCGGCCAACAAATGCGGATCGTCACGCATCGCCTGGCGCCAGCCTTTGCTCGCCAGCGCCAGTGCGAACGGCAAGGTGGCGTTGCCGAGCGCGATGGTTGATGTCCGCGCAACCGCGCCCGGCATGTTAGTGACGCAGTAATGCACCACCCCTTCATCCACATAGGTCGGTGCGGCATGGCTCGTCGGGCGGCTGGTTTCCAGGCACCCGCCCTGGTCAATCGCAATATCAACCACCACCGAGCCTGGCCGCATGCGGGCAACCATCGCCCGCGTCACCAGCTTCGGCGCCGCTGCCCCCGGCACCAGCACTGCGCCGATCACCAGATCGGCATCGATTACCGATTGCTCGATGGCGTCCGTCGTCGAAAACAAGGTGCTGAGCTGGGCGCCGAATTCCTGATCCAGCTCCTTCAGCCGTGCGATCGACCGATCGATGACCGTCACATGCGCACCCAGCCCAATCGCCAGCCGTGCCGCATTGGTGCCCGAAACCCCGCCGCCGATCACCACCACCTTGCCCGCCGGCACGCCCGGCACACCACCCAGCAGCACGCCCGCGCCGCCTTGCTCTTTCTCCAGGCAATGCGCGCCCACCTGCACCGACATCCGGCCGGCAACTTCGGACATCGGCGCCAGCAGCGGCAGCGCGCCGCGGGCGTCGGTCACTGTTTCATAGGCGATGCACGTCGCGCCCGATTTCATTAGCCCCTCGGTCTGCGCTTTGTCGGCCGCCAGGTGCAAATAGGTGAACAGCACATGGTCCGGCCGCAGCAGCGCAATTTCCGCCGGCAGCGGTTCCTTGACCTTCACCACCATGTCGGACGCGGCAAACACCTCGGCAGCGCTCGCCACAATCGTCGCCCCGGCCGCGCGATATGCATCATCGGCAAACCCGATCCCGACGCCCGCATTTTCCTGCACCGTCACCGCATGGCCGCGCCCGGTGAATTCCCGCACCGAAGCCGGCGTCAACCCGACGCGATATTCGTGGGTCTTGATTTCCTTGGGAACACCGATGCGCATCTGTCGAACCTTCGTTAGGTGGGGACGCCCATCCTAGCACGAAGCCCGCCTTGCGCCAGTTCCCCGCCGCTGCCGAGTTGGTTCGCGTGCCTTAAAGCCAAGCATCGCAAGCGCGAAATTCAATGAGCCAGACTACCGCCCGCCCGCGCTCTATCCTCGAGGCAAGGAGCAAGTCAATAATCCTCGTGCATTTCCGTACGCATATACGTACAACGCATGAATGAAAACCGCATCCTACAGCGAGCTGCGTAAGAACCTGGCGACGCTGCTCGATCGCGTCCAAGCGGATCACGCACCGCTCATCATCACGCGTGACAAGGGCAAGCCGTCGGCCGTGCTGATGTCGTTGGAAGACTTCGCGGCCTACGAAGAAACGCGCTATTTGCTTCGTAGCCCCGCCAATGCCGAACGGCTGTTGGCATCCATCAGCGCCCTTGATGCTGGCAAAGGTGTCGAACAGTCCCTCGCGGAATGAAGCTTGTTTTCAGCCCCCAGGCTTGGGAAGACTATCTTTACTGGCAAGTCTATGATCGCAAGCTGCTGGACCGCGTCAACGGCTTGATCAAGGAATGCACCGGCACGCCGTTTTCGGGGGGCGGCAAACCTGAACCTTTACGCGGTGCGCTTTCCGGCTGGTGGTCACGCCGCATCACCCAGGAACACCGGCTGGTCTATCGGCCGAGCGACGACGGGCTGTTGATCGCGCAATGTCGGCAGCATTACTGATGGTTGCGCGGAATAATACTCCGTCGGTTTTTCAAGTTGGGTTTCGGCTTCTTTTAACCACAGCGTCTATCATCCGACGATAGACCACAGACTGCGGGTTTCCACTCCACCCTCACCCAATCTCCAGCAACACCGGCACGTGATCGGACGGCTGCACCCGATCGCGTTCGGCGCTATCCGGCACGCAGGATACCAACCGTTCCGCCACGCGGGGCGACAGCAGTGCGTGATCAATCCGCAGCCCGGAATTGCGCTGCCGCGCGCCGGCCTGATAGTCCCAGAAGGTGTAAACCGGCCCCGTCGGGGTGATCGCCCGCAGCGCATCGGTCAACCCCAGCCACAGCAGCGAACGATAGGCTGCCCGGGTTGCCGGGCGCACCAACGCATCATTGGGCGCCAGCGCACCCTTGGCGTAATCGACATCTTCCGGCGCGACGTTGAAATCGCCGGTCACCACCAGATCGCGATCCTGGTCGAGCAATTCTGCCACCCGGGCGCGCAGCGCCTCCATCCAGGCGAGCTTGTAGTCGTAGCCGGCATCGCCGCCGGAATTGCCGTTCGGCAGATAAATCCCGATCACCGTCAGATCGCCGATCGCGACTTCGATGTAGCGCGCCTGGGCGTCGTCTTCCGCAAGGCCAGGCAGCTTGCGATGCACGACATCGAACTTCACCCGGCCGAGTGCCGCCACGCCATTATAGGCCTTCTGGCCCACCACCGCGGCCTGATAACCAAGCTCCGCGAAACCCGCGGGAAACGCAGTTTCTTCGCACTTCAGTTCCTGCAACAGCAGCAGATCAGGCTGCACCCGCGCCAGATAATCGGCAACATGGGTCGCGCGCTGGCGGATCGAATTCACATTCCAGGTGGCTATCCGCAAGGCCGGATCAGTCAACCGAAAAGCTGGTGCCGCAACCGCAAGCCGACACCGCGTTGGGGTTCTTCACCGCGAAATGGCTGCCCATCAGGCTGTCAGTATAGTCAAGCTCCGACCCGGCCAGCAGATCGAGGCTGACCGGATCGATCAGCACGGTCGCCGCGTCATGCGCGATAACCACGTCGTCATCGGCCTGGGTGCGGTCAAGCTCGAACTTATACTGAAAGCCGCTGCAGCCGCCGGCGAGCACGGCAACGCGGAGCGATTGCGCGCCGCCCTCGGCCGCGACGATTTCCGCGATGCGGGTGGCGGCGCGATCGGTTAGGCGGAATTGGGGGGCGATGTCGTTGGGCATGAGAGGTATATAGGCGCGAAGTCAGGCAAGTTGAAGGTCTTCTTTTTGTGAACAAAAAGAAGCAAAAAAACTTTCTCTTACTTCGGTACGGTTGCCCTGCGATCGCGGACGGACCCGAGCCAACGGCCAGGGAGTAGCGTCGTAAAG
>JANXRN010000488.1 GCA_025352995.1 Acetobacteraceae bacterium | reverse complement strand
GGGGCTGGAGCAGATGCTGTCGCAGGAGGAGTGCGTAGAATTTCTTGCCGCCTGTCCGCAGGCGGGGAGGATTTTGCGCCCGCTATGTCGGATGCTGGGGGTTGGGGTGAAGGCGCCCAAGGTCGGTACGGATCGGCCGGTCTGGGTGCGGCCGACAGCGCCACCGGTGGTGGTGAATGCTGGGCTGGTGGTGGGGCCGCGTGGGCGGTTGATGTATATTTGAGCTTGTTGGGGAATTTGCGCGCTATTTGTTACGATATCGTTATTAATAATGTTTGAATTGGGTAAGTTCGCTTTGGTGGGCTTGCGATGGCGGATGGCGGATGGCGCAAGCGCTTATCCGCCCTACGGTTTACGACGCGACGGAGGTGACGAGGGGAGTACGCCAACGGCAAGGAATGGATAAAAAGTTTTTTTGGTTCTTTTTGTTCACAAAAAGAACTCCTTGCCTTGCCCTTCCTGTTAACCTGCCCTTAGCCGTCCCAAGCTAAACAATCGCCCATGGACCTGATGCAAGACCCTGCCAGCCTGCGCGCCGGAATCCGCGACGATGTTGGCGGGATGGTTGAAGAACTACGCCGCTTCGTGGATCGTCGGGTGGCTGAGCTCAGCATGGAAATCAGTGCCACGGTGCAGTTGGTTGATTTCAGCGAGACGAATTTATCCGGCCAGTTAGCCCGCATTCAGGAACAGATGGCGGGTGTGCTGGCGGTGCCGAACCAGCAGGCGCGCAATAGCGGGCTGGAGCTTGAAGCGGTGGTGCAGGTCACGGAAACTGCCGCCAACCAGATCATGGAAGCGGCCGAGGCGATCGACAGCTGGCTGCGCGAGGGCACGCGGGATGCGGACGGGTTGCAGGCGGTGTCGGATCGGATTGCCTCGATTTTCGAGGCATGCAGCTTTCAGGATTTGACCAGCCAGCGCATTCGCCGCGCGATTGCGCATTTGCAGCAGGTCGATGACATGCTGTCCGGGATTGCGTCGGGCGCCAAGCCCGCGCCGGCCGCGCCGGGGATCATGCCGGTGGGCGGCACCGGCGCCGATCTGGCGCAGGATGATATTGATTCGCTGTTCGACTAGCGCGCGATCGCTTTTGGTGGCTTCACCAAAAGCGTGAATCGCCCGCTCTAACCAGGTGGAATTGGAGCTTCCGCCGGCAACAGGCCCGCTTTGCGCAAATCATGCCAAAGCGCGCCAGGGATTGGGGCTGCCATCATCGCGGCGTTCTGCGTCACTTCGGCGGCGTTACGGCCACCCGGAATGATTGCGGCAACTTGCGGATGGGCGGCGCAGAACTGCAAGGCGGCGGCTTTGATGTCCGTGCCGTGACGGGCGCAGATCGCGGCAATTGCCTGGGCGCGGGCGACGATTTCCGCTGGGGCGGCCTCATAGTTGAAAGTGGTGCCGCCCGCCAGCAGGCCGGAATTATACGGCCCGCCGAGAACGCATTTCACCCCTTTTGCCGCGCAGGCAGGGAACAGTTCCGCCAGCGCGGTGTGATCCAGCAGGGTGTAGCGCCCGGCGATCAGGAACAAATCGGGCGTCGCGTGCTCCAGCGCCACCAGGCAGGGTTCAACCTTGTTGACGCCCAGCCCCCAGGCGCCGATCACGCCTTGGCGCCGCAGATCGGTGAGGTAGATGGCCGCCCCGCGCAGGGCTTCGTCCATCCGGTAGGTCCAGGCTGGGCCGTGCCAATCCTCGCTCATGTCATGGATGTAAACGATATCGATGCGCGACAGGCCGGTGCGGGCCAGGCTGTCCTCGATCGAGCGTTGCGCGCCGGCGGCCGAATAATCGAAGCGGCGGCGGAACGGGGAGGCGTGCAAGAAGCCTTCCGCTTCCGCCGGCACGTCCTGGGCGGCGTGCAGCAAGCGGCCGACTTTGGTGGAAAAGGTGAAATCGTTGCGCGGCCGGTGGCGCAGGGACGCCCCCATGCGCAGCTCCGACAGGCCAGCGCCGTAATGCGGGGCGGTGTCGAAATGTCGGATACCGGCATCCCAAGCGGCATTGAGGCTGGCAGTCGCGTCGGTTTCGGCCACGACGGTAAACAAGTTGCCAAGCGGGGCGCCGCCCATGCCGAGCTTGCCGTGGGGGGTGAAGCTCATGGTCCGATCACTCCCTTGGTCAGGGCGACGTTGCCGTAGAAGCGACGCTCCCCGGTTTGCACAACGGCATAGGCGGTTTCGGTTGCGGCGTAGAATGCGTGGCGTTCCACCCCGACGGCTGCCGGCCAGCCGGCGGCGCGCAGTGCGATGTTGATATCGGCGACCGAGGCTGGGATTTCGCCGGGCGCGTCGACGACCTGCATCACCTGGGCAGGGTCTGGGACATAGGTATCGCAGGGTAAGACTGACAGGATGGCGCGTAGGGCACGGGTGATATCGACGCCGGCAAGGTCAATCCGCCGCTTGCCTCGGGTCGCCGGGTAGTTCGCGTCCACCAGCACGATGCGGTCACCATGCCCCATCGCGGCCAGGGCGTACAGCAAATCCGGCGTCAATACCGGGTCCAGGCCGATCAACATCGCGCGCTTCCTTTTGTCATTTCGGATAAATTGCCCCAAACTGAGGCCATTGCAAAAGGGAGCACGTGATTTGGCGACACCAAAGGGCGGTGAGTGCTCAGCGCCAGCGTCAGTTTCGCCACCGCACTCGGCATGACACCAGCGCTGTTTGCCGCGTCCTGCATCGCCGGCGCTGCCTATACGCTGACGCCGGGGCCGGGCTTTCTGATGATGATCGGCATCGGGGCAAGCCAGGGACGGCGCGCGGCGGTACTCTTTATCGCCGGCCATTTTGTCGGCGATGTCGTGTGGTCAACCCTCGCGCTCGCCGCCATCATCGGCGCGCACAGCGTCGGGCATTTGCCGTTCGATCTGCTGGGTTTGGGCTGCGGGCTTTATCTCGGCTGGCTCGGCATCGGCGCGCTGCGGTTCCGCGCCGGGACCACGGGCGGGATCATGCAGGTGCGCCATCCCATGCGACGCGGTCTGATGTTCGGCCTGACCAATCCAAAAGCCTATCCGGTGGCCATTGCAACTTTTACTGCCTTGCTCGCTGGCAGCAGCGAAGGGCTGGGCTGGGGCGCGTTGCCCGGATTGCTCGCCGCGGCCTGCGTCGGCTTTCTGTTCGGCGACGGGGTGCTGATCGCGGTGGCGGGCGCGGCCAGGATGCGCCGGCTTTACCAACGCCACGAAACGCTGATCGTGCGGGCGAGCGGGGTGGTGTTCCTCGGGTTCGCCGCCGCCGCGCTTGCGAATGCCACGACCGGATTGCTCGTCGCACGCCGGAATTAACCTACTTCAGATCCGACGAAATCGGCACGCAGTTGCGTCGCCCCGCCATCAGGCAATCTTCTAGCTTCCCGCTTGCCGACAGCGCATGGGACAACCACAAGCCGCACCCGACCAGCGCCAGCACAACCACCATCGCGATCATGGCGGATTTTCGCGCGGGTTCGGGGTCATCTTCTTGCATTTTGCGGTCTACGTCGGTTGACAATTCGAGGGGAGATTGTCAGTTGACCGGATGCAGTCGCGCCAAGCAATCCCTGCCTTTTTTGTTGCCTTTCTGGTGGGTATTTTACCCGCAATGGCAGCGCGTGCTCTGCCCGCCAAGGACCGGTTTTTCAAGACCTCCGACGGGGTGCGCCTGCACTACCTCGAAGCCGGCCCCGCAGCCGGCCATATCGTCGTTCTGATTCCGGGCTGGACGATGCCGGCATGGATTTTCGATCGCCAGATTGCCGATCTGTCGGCGCAGTTCCACGTCATTGCCTTTGATCCGCGTTCCCAGGGCGGCAGCGACATCGCGCCCACCGGCCACGACCATGTCCGACGCGGCCAGGATATCGCCGAATTGCTTGCCCAACTTGCCCCCGATCGGGTTCTGCTGGTCGGCTGGTCGCTCGGTGTGCTCGACAGCCTCGCTTATCTGCACGGGTCCGGCGACAGCCGCATCGCTGGGCTGGTGCTGATCGACAATTCGATCGGGGAAGAACCGCCGCCGCCTGCGCCCAAGAATCGCCTGCCAGGCCCCAAGCTGACCTGGAAGCAGGACATGACGCGCTTCGTAACCGGCATGTTCGCCCGCAAGCCGCCGCAGCCCTGGCTTGACCGGCTGATCGAGGCCTGCCTGAAAACCCCCGAGCCCGCCGCCCGCGCCTTGCTCGCCTATCCGGTGCCGCGCAGCTTCTGGAAGGACGCCGTCTATTCCACCAGCAAGCCAGTGCTTTACATCGTGCGCCCGAAATTCGCCGGTCAGGCCGCCAACCTCGCCGCCCATCATGCCAACGCGGAGAGCGTGGTGCTGCGCGATCTCGGCCACGCGCTGTTCGTCGATGACGCGCCCGGTTTCGACCGTCGCCTGCGGGACTTCGCCGCACGTCGCGTCTGGACATCTCCCAAGGCCAGCCCAGGTTGACCGCCGCGTTCCGCCTGCTGCCGCTGTTTCTGGTTTCGGCCGTGACAGTGGGGTTCGAGATCGCGTTGACGCGCTACTTCGCCGTCGCAAAATGGTCGGAGTATGGCTACTGGGTTATTTCGATCGTACTCGCGGGTTTTGCCCTCAGCGGGGTGGTGATCGCGCTTGCCAATCCGTTCTTCACCCGCCATGGGCGCACCATGCTTGCGTGGTTGCCGGCTTTGTTGCTGGTTGTCGCCGCAATCGGCAACCAACTGGTGGCGACCAACCCGTTCAATCCGCTGCAACTGCAAAACCCGGCGACCTTCACCGCCCAGCTGTGGAACATCGCCGGCTACTATGCGGTGTTGCTGCCGTTCTTCTTTCTGGCCGGCGTCTATATCAGCCTCAGCTTCGTGCTGAACCCCGGGATAATCGGCCGGGTTTACGGGTTTGACCTGACCGGCGCCGGCCTCGGCGCGCTAGCCGTGCTCGGGCTGATGACCATTGCCCACCCGTTCGACCTCGTTGCCTGGCTGCTGCCCGGCGTCGCCCTCGCCGCCCTGTTCGCCGCCTTCACCGGCGGCCGCCAGGCTTGGTTCGGCCTGCTCGCGGCGTTATTGTCGCTGGGCGGAACCGAGGCCTGGCTGCATTTCGACAAGCCTGCCGCCTTCAATGACTTCAAGGCGATTTACGCCCCGCTCCACGTCCCCGACAGCAAGACCCTCGCCGAAATCCGCTCCCCGCGCGGGCTTTACATGCTGCTCGATGACTTCACCGAACGGGTTGATACCGATATTTCCAACAATGCCGGCACCATGGGCGTGCCCGGCCCGGCCCCCGCGCTCGGGCTTTATCGCGACGGCAACCGCATCGCCGCCCTGCCCAAACCCGGCCCGGTCGATGCGCGCTATGCCCGCGCCACCCTCGCCGCCTTGCCCTACACCATGCGGCCGGGTGCGCGAGTGATGCTGATCGGCGGCTCAGGCGGCTATCGCATCGCGGAGGCCCAAGCGCTTGGCGCCGTCATCGTGCATGCGATTGAGCCTGACCCGATGCTGTTCGCCGCCATGACCAACGGCTTCGGCGCCACCCAGCCCTATCGCGCCGCCGGCAATTTGCGCATCAGCCAGCTTGGCCCGGTGCCGGCGGTCGAACGCCAGCGCTATTATTTCGATTTGATCGATATTTCCGGTGACTTCCTCGACAGCGCCGAAACCAACGCTGCGTCCTTTTCCGCCTCGGCGATTTTCACTTACATGACCGGTCTGTCGGTCGGCGGCATCCTATCCATTCCGGTATCGATCCGCGAGTTTCCCGCCTACTCCCTGCGCATGCTGGCGACCGTCCGCCGAGCGCTGCGCATTGCCGGCATTCGCGATCCCAAGCCGCATGTTCTGGTCTATCGATCGGCCTGGAACGTTCGCATTCTGGTCTCCGTTACCCCGTTCAGCCCCGCCCGCATCGCCCAAGCCCGCGCCTTTTGCGAAACAAGATCGTTTGACCTCAGCTACTATCCCGGCATGGACCCCGACGCCCCGCATCCGGTGTTCAACGATCTGCCAGCGGTATCGTTCGAAGACGGCCAGGTGACCTCGTCCGATGACGCGCATGACGCGATTGCCGATGAAGCCGCCTATGTCCTGTCCGGCCTGCCCAGCCCGTCCGCCCGCGCCTTTGATCTGTCGCCGATCACCCTCGATCGCCCGGCCTTCTATTCCCTGCTGCGGCTTGACCAGCTTGGCACCATCATCAAGCGGCTCGAAATCCTGCCCCAGGCCGAAATCGCGCCCCTGGTGAACCTCGCCGTACTCGCCCAGGCCGCAATCGTTGCGCTTTTGGTGCTACTGGTCCCGCTCCTCGGTGGCAAACGCCTGCGCCTGGCCGGCGGCGGCACCTTGCAGGCCGTGATCTATTTTTCCGCCCTCGGCCTCGGCTTCCTGTTTTTCGAGATTTACCTGATCGAGCGCGCCAGCACTTACCTTAATGACCGAACCGCAGGCTTTGCCCTGGTACTGACCTCGATGCTGATCTTCTCCGGCCTCGGGAGCATGTTATCCGGCCGCGCGGCCGCCAACCCGCGCCGCGCCATGCTGCTCGCGGGCCTGACCGTCCTGATCTGGGGCGGGCTGATGTGGCTCTATTTACCATCGGCGATGCATTGGAGCCAGGATTGGAGCTTCGTCCAGCGCGCGCTGGTGGTCGTCGCCGTGGTCGCGCCCGGCAGCCTCGCGCTGGGTTTGCCGTTCCCGCTCGGCCTCGATCGCAGCCTCGGCGGCGGCGGCAATGCCGGCTTTTTACCCTGGGCCTGGGGCCTGAACGGCGCGTTCTCCGTCGTATCGACCCCGCTCGCCAATCTGATCGCGCTGACCGAGGGATTTAGCTGGGTTCTTTTGTGGGCGCTGGTGGTGTATTCGGTCGCCATAGCCACTTTCCCGCGCGCTTCCCCGCGCTAGCCAAACGGAATATCCCGCGTGTCCTTGCTTCTGCCCCGCCGCCAAATCCTTGCCGCCGCCGCCCTGCCGCTGTTCTCCATCACCGGCCGCGCCGCCGCCATCACCGCGGCCACGGGCTGGACCCGCAAAGCCTATCTCGACGCCATGGCCGCCTCCGGCCGCCCGACCGATATCAGCGAGGCCGGCTTCCAAGCCATCCAGGCCCGCCGCCCGGCTGCCCTCAAGCGCATCGAATCCTATCTGAAAGAACGTCTCGGCAGCGCCGACCCGGCCGTGCTTGACGCCTTCGCCCAACTGCCCCGCGAATATTTCCACTATATGTATGACGGCAAGCAGGCCACCCCGAGTTCCGCCTACGAAGCCGAACCCAAACCCTGGGCGCTCGGCTACGGCTCGGCCCTGTCGGACTATCTCGGCCAAGCCTACATGACCCAGGTCGCCAAGCCAAAACCCACCGATGTCACCCTCGAAATCGGCACTGGCAGCGGCTTTCAAAGCTCACTGTTGAGCCGCATTGTCGCCAAATCCTACTCGATCGAAATCATCGAACCGCTCGGCAAAGCCGTCGGCAAAATCTTCGCGCCGCTGGGCTACGACAATGTCCAGTCCCGGGTCGGGGATGGCTATTTCGGCTGGCCGGAAGTCGAAGGCGGCTTTGACATGATCATCATCACCTGCGCCGCCCAGTATGCCCCACCAGAATTGTTCAAGCAGCTCAAGCCCGGTGGCCGCGCCCTGATCCCGATCGGACAGCCCTTCAAGCGCGGCCAGTTCCTCTACGTTTATACCAAGGACGAAGCCGGCAAGGTCCACTCCAAAAAAGACGTCGGTGTGTTCTTCATCCCGATGACCGGCGCAATGATGAAAACTCCGGCGCCGGCGGCGACGCCGGGTTAGCAAGTCGTAAGCGTCTTCTTTTTGTGAACAAAAAGAAGCAAAAAAACTTTATCCATTCCTGGCCGTTGGCGTACCTCCCCCCGGACAGCGGAAGCGCTGGGAACGAAAAGAAGCGCTTCCTTCCTATCGGAGCCCCCATGAACGACGCCGCAGCAATTGCCGAGTTGCAAGGCCTGATCGACGCGGCCCACCGTGTCGTCGTTTTCACCGGCGCCGGGATTAGCACCGAGTCCGGCATTCCCGATTTCCGCTCCCCCGGCGGCATCTGGAAAACCAGCGCGCCGATCCGCTTTCAGGATTTCATTGCCTCCGAAGACGCCCGTGTCGAGGCCTGGAAACGCCGTTTCGCCCTCGATGAAACCCTCGCCGCCGCCGGTCCCAATCGCGGCCATCGCGCCGTTGCCCGCCTGATCGCCAGCGGCCGCGCAATTGCCGTCATCACCCAGAATATTGACGGCTTGCACCAGGCCGCCGGCGTGCCGGAAGACCAGGTGATCGAACTGCACGGCAATACCATGCATGCCAATTGTCTGACCTGCGGCCAGCGTTACGAACTCGGTCCGATCCGCACCAAATTCGAAGCCGACGGCGCCGCGCCACGCTGCCTGTGGTGCGACGGCATGGTCAAAACCGCCACAATTTCCTTCGGCCAATCCATGCCCGTCGCCGAAATGCGCCGTGCCGAGCAGGCAACCTTGGCCGCCGACCTGTTCATCGTCGCCGGGTCGTCGCTGGTGGTCTATCCCGCCGCCGCCTTCCCCGAACTCGCCAAACACCGCGGCGCCACGCTCGCCATCATCAACCGCGAGGAAACCGGCCTCGACAGTATCGCCGACCTTGTGATCAACCGCGCCATCGGCGACATTCTCGGCGGCGCCACCGGCGTAAACTGACAGGGCGGAATAATGTCTTCACCACCAACAGTCCCCAGCCTCGTCCGTGACGGACATCGCGCCACCATCCATTTCAACCGCCCGGCCGTGCATAACCGCATCGAGCCGCCCGATATTGTCGAGTTGATGCGCCTGATGGACCAGGTCGATGCCGATCGCGGAATGCGGGTGCTGGTTTTCACCGGCTCCGGCAAGTCCTTCAGCTCCGGCTTTCACATCGGCGAAATCGGCGGCGGCAGCGGCGAAGGCGCTCCAGGTTTTGAGGAACTGACCGATCGCGTCGAAGCCGTTCGTGTCCCGACCATCGCCGCCTTGCACGGCGGCGTCTATGGCGGCTCGACCGACCTGTCGCTCGCCTGCGACTTCCGCATCGGCGTCACCGGCATGGGCATGTTCATGCCCGCCGCCCAACTTGGCCTGCACTACTACCCCAACGGCATGCGCCGCTATATCAGCCGCCTTGGCCTCGACGCCGCCAAACGCCTGTTCCTGACTGCCGAGCGCCTCGAAGCCGAAGAACTCTTCCGCATCGGCTTTCTCACCGAACTCGTCGGCCCCGAAGATTTGATGCCCCGCGTCGATACGCTGGCCGCCACCTTGGCCGCGAACGCGCCGCTCGCCGTGCAAGGCATGAAGCGCGCCCTCAACGCCATCGCCCGCGGTAACGCCGACTTCACCGAGATCGCCGAAACCGCCGGCCGAGTGCGCGAATCGAGTGACCTGAAAGAAGGTCAGCGCGCCTGGGCGGAAAAGCGACTGCCAAGGTTTGAAGGACGGTAAGTGCCTTCTTTTTGTTCACAAAAAGAACTGCTTGCCTTCTGACCTCCCTTGACTTGGAGTCTTTCTCACCAAAGAACCCCGGCAGTCACATAAAAGCCCCCCAAAGGAACCCACCATGAAAATCGGCTTCATCGGCGCAGGCAACATGGGCGGTCCGATGTGCCGCAACATCATCAAGAACACCAACCACGATGTGGCGGTGTTCGACCTCGATCCTGCCCGCATCGCCGCCTGCGTCGCGTTGGGCGCCACCGAAGCTGCATCAGTCGCAGCCCTTGCGGCAAGCTGCGACGTGATCATCACCTCGCTCGCCACCCCCGATATCGTCGAAAAAGTGGCGCTCGGCCCTGACGGCATCGCCGCCCACGCCCGCCCGGGCGCAACCTATATCGATCTTTCGACCAATTCCCCCGCCACCGCCAGGCGCCTGCTCGCCGGCATGGCAGCCGTCGGCGTGGCCATGCTGGAAGCCCCGGTCTCAGGCGGCGTGGTCCGCGCCGAAGATGGCAGCATCACCATCATGGTCGGCGGTAGCGATGCCGATTTCGATGCCAACCGCCCCTTGCTCGCCTCCTTTTCCGGCCCCGTCATCCATGTTGGTGCGGTCGGCATGGGGTCGGTTGCCAAGCTGATTAACAACATGCTCGCCTTCTGCAACATGGCCGCGGCCGCCGAGGGCCTGGCGATGGCGCAGGCCGCCGGTATCGACCTTGGCAAACTCAAGGAAGTTGTCGCCAGCAGCAGCGGCGCGTCGTCCGGCTTCCTCGGCCTCACCAGCAAGGCCTTCGCTGGCAATTTCGCCCCGAGCTTCGCGCTCGATCTTGCCCACAAGGATTTGCGCCTCGCCCAGCAGCTGGCCGACGATCTCGGCGTCCCCGGTATGGTCGGCCCGCAAGTGCTGAATTTGCTGCGCATGGCCCGCAACATGGGATTGGGTGGGGCAGATACGTCAGCGATGATCCAGGTTTACGAGCGCATCATGGGCATCGAAGTGCGCCATCCTGCGCCATGAAATCGCGCAAATAGACATCTTCGGGCCCGTCTTCATCGTCGAGCACCTGGCCAACCTGGGTAAACCCCAGCCGGGCAATCAGCGCCTGCGATGCCGCATTATCCGGGGAGATTGAGGCGACAAATTTCCGCACCCCGCACATCGGCCGCAAGATCAGTCGCGGCGTCACGATATCGTCGAAAGCCGTCTGCCCTCCATTCACACCCACAAGGATTGCCTCATTCGTGTTATTGTAGGACGTACATTTTCGGGAGGAGATCACCATGAATGTCTCTATCGGTAACCGACTTGAGGGTTTTATCGAGAGCGCCGTCCAAAGCGGTCGTTACGCGTCCGCCAGCGAAGTGGTGCGCGAAGGGTTACGCCTGGTCGAAGAACGGGAAGCAAAGCTGTCGGCACTGCGCGACACGTTAGACGCCTCCATTGCCGATCCTGCTCCCTCCCTGAGTGACGAGGAAGTCGGCCGACGCCTTCGCCAGCGTGCCCAGTTGCTCGCTGAGCGCGGACCGCATGCGTAGACTGACCTTCCGGCCCGCAGCCCTTGCCGACCTTGAATTGATTCTGGACTTCATCGCCCGCGATAACCCAACGCGTGCGCTTAGTTTTACTGACGAACTACGCCAGCAATGCAGCAAGCTGGCGTCGTTCCCCGGCAGTATTGGTCGGCTGCGGGCGGAGCTGAGGCAAGGTATCCGCAGCTACGCCTATCGGGGCTATGTAATTTTCTATCGCACGACCGAAGATGAATTGGAAATCGTCAACGTGCTTGAAGGGCATCGCGACATCATTGCGCATTTTCAAAACGACAATTCCGAATAGGCGCCTTCCCCATCAATCCCCCACAGCCTCCAAAGCCGTTTCCCGGATCCGTGGCGCTATGTCCTTCATGAACAGCTTCAACGCCCGCGCCGAAAACGCCGCCGGCATCGGGCCGGTGCGGAACCGCACGATCACCCCGCCAACCCCGGTTTTTGCCAGGTCGGTGAAATCCCCCATGATGGTCTCTGGCGACCCGCACAAAACCGGGCTCGGCTGGGCATTATTCTTGGCGGCAAGCGCTTCGAACGCCGTGCTCTGCGCCGCGCGATAGGTTTGCATCATCTTGAAATACGGCAACCCGACCTCGCGCGCTTCCTCGTCGGTTGGTGCCAGCACAACCGTGCGGGCCACCCAGCATTGCGAAATCGCATGATCGATCGCACTGGCGCTGAGGCCAGCTTCCTGCGCCGCGCGGCGATAAACCTCGATGTTGCGCGCGGCCCCGCGCGCCGTCGCCGCCGCCATGATCACCGGGCGTCCCTGGCGCGCCTGGGCTGATAGCGACGCTTCGGACGCGACACTGCGCAGAACGGGCGGGTAAGGTTTGGTGTAAGGCCGCGGCCGCAGCATCGGGATTTCGAAATTCCAGTATTTGCCGGCATGCACGATCTTTTCCTGGGTCCAGCATTTCAGCAGGATTTGCTCGATTTCCTCGAAACGTTCCTGCGCGCTGGCCGGGTCGATCTCATAGCCGCTGTACTCATGGGTGTTGACCAGACTGCCACGCCCGAGCCCGACAATCAGGCGCCCCTTGCTGAGATTATCGATCAGCGAAATCTGCTCGGCCATCCGCAACGGGTGGTAGAGCGAGGTCTGCAGGACCGCAAAGCCGATCTTGATCCGGTCTGTCGCCATCGCCAGGGCGGCGGCAAAAGCCGGTGGATCGACATACACACAATTGCCGTCAAAATGATGCTCGGCGAGGAAAACCGCGTCCATGCCTTCGGCTTCGGCTAGCCTGGCTTCGGCAATCGCCTCATGGATGACCTGGTCATCCAGCGCCGGATCGCGCGATTCGTGAAACAGAAAAACCCCGAGCTTCATCCAACACTCCTGCGGCAGGCGATATTGCGATCGTCCGCAAGGCTAGCCCAGCTTTGTTGCTGGCGAAATCATCAAAACTGGCCATCCGCCAAGCGTGCGGCGACCCGCGCCACCACCCCATCCCAATCCCCCGGCGTCGCCTGCCGGAACATCCGCAATCGCGGATACCATGGCGATGTATCCACGCCCTTGCCCCAGCGCCAGCAG
The DNA here is from genome assembly GCA_025352995.1 of Acetobacteraceae bacterium. Classification (GTDB taxonomy): domain Bacteria; phylum Pseudomonadota; class Alphaproteobacteria; order Acetobacterales; family Acetobacteraceae; genus CAITOL01. The sequence continues at coordinate 1,569 of JANXRN010000488.1, read as the reverse complement.
CCATCATAGCGATCGAGCAGCCACACCGGCACATCCAGGCTGCCCGCCAGATGCACCATCGCGGTATCGACGCTGATCACCAGATCGCACGCGGCCGCGAGCGCGGCGGTATCGGCAAAATCCGCCATCTCCGCCATCGCATCGAAGATATCCAGCCCGGCGCTCGCGATCTGCGCGCCTGCCACGCCGTCCTGCAAGCTGACCAGCCGCACGCCGGCAACCCGCGCCAGCGGCGCCAGTCGCGCCAACGCCATCGACCGCCGCCGATCCATCTCGGCCTGAACAGGTTCATCCACGCGCGGCGCCCCGGACCACACCAGCCCCACCACCAGCGCCCCGGCATGCCGCGCCAACGCCCGTTCCCGCCAGGCGGCAACCCGCGCCGCATCCACCCGCAACGGCAAAGGCGGCGGAATAGTCGCAATTGTGGTCCCGAAGAGCCGCGGCAAACTCAGCAACTTCACCGACAAATCATAGTGCGGTGCGTCACCGGCAATTTCGACGCAGGGCAGCGCACCGAACAGGCGCGACAACGGCGCACGGGTTTGCATGATCACCTGCCCGCCGCGCTGCAACAGAAGCGGCACGTAGCGGGCAAATTGCAGCATGTCGCCATAACCGCCTTCCGCCTGCACCAGAATCCGCCGGCCATACAGCGGCTCCCCCCGCCACACCGGCCCCGCCATCGCCGGCACCGGCACGCCCGCCAGCCCACGCCATTCAAATTCCGCCCAGCCTTCGGTAAACTGCCCCGCCGCCAGCAAACAATAAGCGAGATTGAGGTGCGTCACCGGGCACGCCGGATTGGTCGCAACTGCGGCGCGTTGCGCGTTTACCGCTTCGTCCAGCCGCCCCATCGCCAGCAAGCTCAGCCCCAGTCCGGTGGCGGCATCAACGGCATTGTCATCGCGGGCCAGCGCCAGGCCAAAAGCCTCCGCCGCCTCATCATGGCGCGACTGGCGATGCAGCGTATTGCCGAGATTGGTCCAGGCCGCGACATGGCCGGGCGTAATCGAAATCGCCGCCCGCGACAGCGCCTCCGCCTGGGTCCAATGGCCTTCGATGTTGCACAGCGCGGCCAGATTGGCGACGGCATCGGCCTGATAGGGATCGAGCCGCATCGCGGCGCTAAAAGCTTGGGCGGCGGACATTCGGTCTCCTTTTATTGTAGCTGCGTTGCCTTGGGCCACGCGCAGCCGCGCCAGCGCCGCACCCACCCGCGCATCGCCGGGGCTACGCACTTGCGCTGCCAGCAGATGCATCGCCGCTTCATCTTCCGCCCCGGTCGCCAGCGCCACTTCGCCAAGCCCGAGATGCAAAGCCGCGTCATCCGGCGCCAGCGCGCAGGCCCGCCGCAGCCGCACCAGGCCTTCCGCCGTTCGCCCGCTTTGCGCCAACGCCAGGCCGGACAAATGCTGCACCGGTGCAGCATCTGGTGCGACGGCGAGAAGTTCGTCGTAGAGTTCAATTGCCGGGACGTACGCCCCGGCACGATGCAGCGCGACCGCGGCGTCCAAACCTCGTGGGGCAACATCATCCGGCATCGGGCGAAACTGGCAGGCAAAGGTA
>JANXRN010000536.1 GCA_025352995.1 Acetobacteraceae bacterium | reverse complement strand
GCCATCCGGCGCGATCCGGGCGTCGGCGGCGTTGCGGAAGTTGAAGTTGTCGGCGGGCGTCAGGGTGCGGAGCATTTTCGAACCTTAAGAAAGCAGTTCTTTTTGTGAACAAAAAGAACCAAAAAAACTTTTCAATACTTTGGTTTGGTTGCCGTGCGATTGCGGTAAGGTCCCGCGCCAACGGCCAGAAATGGACAAAGTTTTTTTGCTTCTTTTTGTTCACAAAAAGAAGAATCCTTTCTTTACCCAATAATCTTCTCCATAGCCTCCCGCATCAGAAACTTTTGCATCTTCCCCGTTACCGTCATCGGAAACGCATCCACAAAATGCACATAGCGCGGCACTTTGTAATGCGCGATCTGCCCGCGGCAGAACGCCCGCACCGCTTCAGCGTCAAGCGTCGCCCCGTCGCGCAGCTTCACCCAGGCCGCCAGTTCCTCGCCAAACTTCGCGTCGGCGACACCAAAAACCTGGACATCGGCGATGGCGGGATGGCGGTAGAGATATTCTTCGACTTCGCGCGGATAGATGTTTTCCCCGCCGCGGATGACCAAATCCTTAATGCGGCCAACGATCGCCCCATAGCCTTCGGCATCGATGGTCGCCAGATCGCCGGTATGCATCCAACCGGCTTCGTCAATCGCCTGGTCGGTGCGTTCTTTTTCGCCCCAATAGCCCAGCATAACCGAATAGCCGCGGGTGCAAAGTTCGCCCGGCGTGCCGAGCGGCACGATGCGCCCGTCGCCATCAACGATTTTCGATTCGAGGTGCGGGTGGATGCGCCCAACGGTTGCCACCCGGCGCTCGATCGGGTCATCGAGGGTGGTCTGAAAGCTTACCGGGCTGGTTTCGGTCATGCCATAGGCGATGGTGATGTCGTTGAGATGCATCAGTTCCATCGCCCGCCGCATCACCTCGATCGGGCAGGTGCTGCCGGCCATGATGCCGGTGCGCAGACTTGCCAGATCGAAGCTGGCGAAATCCGGATGGTCCATTTCGGCGATGAACATTGTCGGCACGCCGTACAGCGCGGTGCATTTTTCCTCGGCGACAGCGGCCAAGGTCGCCAGCGGATCGAAGCTTTCGCCGGGATAGACCATCGCCGCGCCATGGGTGACGCAGCCGAGATTGCCCATCACCATGCCGAAGCAATGATAAAGCGGCACTGGGATGCACAGCCGATCCTGCTCGGACAGTTGCATGGTGGCAGCCGTGAAGTAGCCGTTATTGAGGATATTGTGGTGGGTGAGGGTGGCACCTTTCGGCGCGCCGGTGGTGCCAGATGTGAACTGGATATTGATCGGATCGTCGAATTGCAGCTGCGGCGCCAACGCGGTGACCGCCTCCCGGCTCGCGTCGGTGCCAAGCCCCGCGATGTGCTCAAAGCGGTAAGCCCCGGCAATGCTGTCGCCACCGATCTGGATGACGATTTCAAGCGCTGGCAAAGTCGCCGATTTCAGCTCCCCTGGCCTGCACGCCGCCAGTTCCGGCGCCAAATTCATCAGCATGCCGGCATAGTCCGATGTCTTGAACGATGTCGCCGTCACCAGCGCCCGACAGCCAACCTTGTTGAGCGCGTATTCCAGTTCCGACAGCCGATAGGCCGGATTGATATTCACCAGCACCAGCCCGGCCTTGGCGGTGGCGAACTGGGTCACCGTCCATTCCATCCGGTTGAGCGACCAGATGCCAATGCGCTCCCCCGGCTTCAGCCCAAGGGCCACCAAGCCGGCGGCAAACGCGTCCACCGCCGCCCCGAGCTCCCGCCACGACCACCGCACATTCTGACCACGATCGATCAGCGCCGGCCGGTCCGGCCAGCGCGCCACCGTGCGGTCAAAATGCTGGCCGATCGTGTCTCCGATCAGCGGCACCGTGCTGGTGCCGCTGACATAGCTCATACCCTGTTGGCTCATCTTTCCTCCCGGGGGCGCGCGCCGACCTCAGCCGAGGTCGAAGCGATCGGCGTTCATCACCTTGTTCCAGGCCGCGACGAAATCACCGACGAACTTCGTCCCAGCGTCGGACTGGGCGTAAAGCTCGGCGATGGCGCGCAGTTGGGAGTTTGATCCGAACACCAGATCAACCCGGCTCGCGGTCCATTTCAGCGCCCCGGTCGCCCGGTCATGCCCTTCATAACCCTTGCCGACGGCCGACCAGACAGTGCCCATATCGAGCAAATTGACGAAGAAATCAGTGCTCAAACTGCCCGGTCGCGCCGTCAGCACGCCAGTTTTTGCCCCGCCCGTGTTGGCGTCCATCGCCCGCATACCACCGATCAGCACCGTCATTTCCGGCGCCGTCAAGGTCAGCAACTGCGCCTGATCGATCAGCAATTCCTCCCCGCCGACCGAGAATTCGCCCTTGAGGAAGTTGCGGAACCCGTCTGCCTGCGGTTCGAGCGCCGCGAAGCTTTCGACATCGGTTTGCGCTTGCGACGCATCCGTCCGCCCTAAGGTCACCGGCACCACCACCGACTGCCCGGCATTGCGCGCCGCCTGTTCCACGCCGGCAGCGCCACCGATCACGATCAGATCAGCGAGCGAGACTGACTTGCCGAAGCCGGCCTGGATTTTCCCGAGTGCTGCCAGCACTGTCGCCAACACTGCCGGTTGGTTCGCCGCCCAGTCCTTTTGCGGGGCAAGCCGCACCCGCGCGCCATTGGCGCCGCCGCGCTTGTCGGACCCACGGAAGGTTGAAGCCGACGCCCAGGCCGCGCCCACCAACTGCTGAACCGTCAGCCCGGAAGCCAGGATTTGCACCTTCAAGGCGGCGATGTCTGCGCCGTCGATCAACGCATGGTTGCGCGCCGGGATCGGGTCCTGCCAGATCAGGTCTTCGGCCGGGACCTCAATGCCGAGATAGCGCGATTTCGGCCCCATATCGCGATGCAGCAGCTTGAACCAGGCGCGCGCGAAAGCGTCGGCAAACGCGTTGATGTCGGCATGGAAACGCTGAGAAATCGCCAGGTAGGCCGGATCGATTTTTAGCGCCATGTCGGCCGTTGTCATCATCGGCGCATGGCGCTTGGTCTTGTCATGCGCATCAGGCACCGTCGTGCCGGCTGCCGGATCTTTCGGCTTCCATTGATGGGCGCCGGCAGGGCTTTTGGTCAGTTCCCAGTCATAGCCCAGCAGCGTGTCGAAATAGCTGTTGTCCCAAGCGATCGGCGTTGGCGTCCAGGCGCCTTCGATGCCGCTGGTGATGGTGTGGTAGCCCTTGCCGGTGCCGAAGCTGTTCTTCCAGCCGAGGCCCTGTTCTTCCAGGCTGGCCCCTTCCGGGTCTGCGCCCACTTGCGCCGCATCATCAATGCCATGCGCCTTGCCGAACGTGTGCCCGCCGGCGACGAGGGCGACGGTTTCTTCGTCATTCATCGCCATGCGCTTGAAGGTTTCGCGAATATCGCGGGCCGAAGCCTGCGGATCGGGCGTGCCGTTCGGCCCTTGCGGATTCACGTAAATCAGCCCCATCTGCACCGCGGCCAACGGGTTATCGAGCGCGCGATCGCCCGAATAGCGACTATCGCCGAGCCAGGTATCTTCCGAGCCCCAGTACGTATCTTCTTCCGGTTCCCACACATCCGCGCGGCCGCCTGCGAAGCCGAACGTCTTGAAGCCCATCGATTCGAGCGCGCAATTGCCGGTCAGAATGAACAAATCGGCCCAGGAAATCGCGTTGCCGTATTTCTGCTTGATCGGCCACAGCAGCCGCCGCGCTTTGTCGAGATTGGCGTTGTCGGGCCAGCTATTGAGCGGCGCAAACCGCTGCATGCCAGACCCGCCCCCCCCACGCCCATCGCCGGTGCGGTAGGTGCCGGCCGCGTGCCAGGTCATGCGGATGAAGAACGGCCCGTAATGGCCATAATCGGCCGGCCACCAGTCCTTGCTGTCGGTCATCAGCGCGTAAAGGTCCTGCTTCAGCGCCTTCAAATCCAGCGACTTGAACGCCTGGGCATAGCTGAAGCCCGCGCCCATCGGATCGGACAGCGACGAATTCTGGTGCAGAATCTTGAGGTTGAGCTGCTTCGGCCACCAATCCGCGTTGGACCGGCCACCGCCCATCGTCGCCTGTTTGGCATGATGCATCACCGGGCATTTGCCTGCGGCCTGGTCACCGTTTCCGTCCATTTTACTCTCCGATCTCAACTGCGCTGCGGCCGACTATAGCGGCATCGGGGCGGGGAAAGGAAGGTGGGCCAGAGAGCGGATCGTGCGACGTCGCATCGGTTCCACAGCCCAAAAAGGGATCCGGGAGCCTGTCCGAGAATTCGCTCTGGTGAGCGAGAGGCGGCCCCTTGGCAGCCGCCCGGCGGTGCTGAACGAGCACCGAAGCGGAGCGGCCTTGGGGCCGTAAGTATCGGAGCACAGATCAGCGCCGTCGGATCGCCGCCAGAGTAGAATTATCGGACAGGCTCCTATCCCCGCGCGCGCTCCACCTGATGCACCCCGCGCACCGCCCGCAGGCTCGCGATCACATCCACCAATTGCCGCAGATCGCGCACTTCGATGTCGATCAGCATTTCGAAGAAATCTTCCTGCCGATTGACGATGCGTAAATTGCTGATATCGCCATGCTGCTTGGAAATTGCGTTGGTGATGGTGGAAATCATCGCCGGGCCGTTATCGGCCATGACGGTCACCCGCCCGGTATGGGTTTCGGGCTTGCCGCCGGATTTGCCGCTGGGTTGGGCGCGGGCGCCATCGGCGAAGGCGCTTTCGGACCAGTCAACATCAAGAAAGCGCTCCGGCGTGGCGGCGAAGCTTTCCAAGGTCGGGCAGCCCTTGGTGTGGATGGTGACGCCCTTGCCTGTGGCGACGATGCCGACAATCGCATCGCCCGGCAGCGGATGGCAGCAGCCGGCGTAGGAAATTGCCATGCCGGGCACCAGGCCAGTGATCGGCTGGTTAAAATCGCCCTTGTGGGTGATTTTGTTGGGGGCCGCCGGCAGCAGGCGGGGGGACCGTGATGCCTGGCGCAGTTCGGGGTATATCGCGACCACGACGTCCTTGGCGGTCAGATTGCCGTTGCCGACCGTGACGTAAAGGTCTTCCAGGCTTGCCTGCTTCAACGGCTTGAGCGCGGCTTCCAGCGCCTTTTCCGAGCCATCCGCCCCATCCTGGCGGAAGGCGCGGGCAAGCGCGGCGCGGCCGGCATCGCGATATTCGCTGCGCTGCTGGGCCTGGACGAAGCGGCGGATGCGGGCGCGCGCCTTGCCGGTGACAACGAAGCGTTCCCATTGCGGGCTCGGCGTATTGCCGCGCGCGGTGAGGATTTCGACCTGATCGCCGTTCGATAATTCGTGGCGCAGCGGCAGAATGCGGCCATTGACCTTGGCGCCGACGCAAGTATCGCCAACCTGGCTGTGCACCGCATAGGCAAAATCAACCGGTGTCGCCCCGCGCGGCAGCTGGATCAGCTGGCCTTTCGGGGTGAAGCAGAACACCTGGTCCTGATAGAGTTCGAGCTTGGTGTTTTCGAGGAACTCGTCCGGAGTCGAATTTTCCAGGATTTCCAGCAAATCCTGCACCCAGCGGAAGCTTTGCGCTTCCTGCACCGCAGCATCGTGCTGCTTATAGAGCCAATGCGCAGCGACGCCATTTTCGGCCACCGAATGCATAGACGCAGTGCGGATTTGTAGCTCGATCTTTTGGTTACGCGGTGCCCGCAAGGTCACGCCGGTATGCAGGCTTTGGTAGCCGTTGGCCTTGGGGGTGGAGATATAATCCTTGAAGCGCCCGGCGATCACCGGGTAGCTGGCATGCACGGCCCCCAACGCGGCGTAGCAGGCTTCCCGGGTTGGCACGACAATGCGGAAGGCCATGATGTCGGATAATTGTTCGAACTGGACATTGCCGCGATGCATCTTCTCCCAGATCGAATAGGGCGATTTCTGCCGGCCGCTGACCTCAATCGCCTCTACCCCATGTTCGCGGCAGACCCGGGCGAGTTCTTCGCGCACGTCGGCAATCACGTCCGCCCCCTGGCCATGCAGGAAGTTCAGCCGCGCCTGGATGCTGTCATAGGCGTCAGGGTCGATTTGCGCGAAGGACAGGGTTTGTAATTCGGTTTTCACCGCGTCCATGCCGATGCGTTCGGCGAGTGGCGCGTAAATTTCCATGGTTTCCCGCGCGATGCGGGTGCGCTTATCCTCGCGCGCGCCGCCCAGGGTGCGCATGTTGTGGAGCCGGTCGGCGAGCTTGACCAGCAACACCCTGATATCGCGTGACAGTGCGAGCACCAGCTTGCGGAAATTCTCGGCCTGTTTGGTGCGGTCCGATTGTAGTTCAAGCCTTGTGAGCTTGGTGACGCCATCGACCAGGCTGGTGATTTCCGCGCCCACCGCCTTGGTCATGATTTCGCGGGTGACGCCGGTATCTTCGATCACATCATGCAGCAGCGCGGTGGCCAGCGTGCCTGCATCGAGGCGATAGCCGGCGAGGATTTCGGCAACCGCCAGCGGATGGGTGATGTAGGGCTCGCCAGTCTCGCGGACCTGGGCCTTATGCGCTTCGGCCGCCATATCGAAGGCCCGCCGCAGCATCGCCACATCGGCATCCGGATCGTACGTCAGCAGCCTGGCGATCAGCGCATCGGGCGCCGGGCGGATGATATCTGCCCGCGCGGCCGTTTCGGTGCCGCTCATCGCAGCACCGGCCCCGGCACAAGGGCGGTCGGGGCGTTGATAATGGGTTTAGCGGCGGCGGCCAGCAAGCTCCGCCTCGATGGCGGATTCGAGTTCGCCGGGCGACATTTCTTCGTGCATTTCCGGCAGTGCCATCGCTTCTTCGTCGTTGCTGACGTCTTGCAGGCCGAAAATATTCTGATCGGTGGGGATCAGGTCGAGCACTTCCTCGTCCGCCGGTTCCGGTTCCGGGGCGCGCGACAGCGACTTCACCAGATCGAGTTCGAGCTTTTCGATCGAAACCGTCTGTTCGGCGATTTCGCGCAGCGCCACAACCGGGTTCTTGTCATTGTCGCGGTCGATGGTCATTTCTTCGCCGCGGCTCAAGTTACGTGCGCGCTGGGCCGCGAGCAGGACGAGCTGGAAGCGGTTGGGAATGCGTTCGACGCAATCTTCAACGGTGACGCGCGCCATACAGGGAAACTCCGGCAAAAAAAGACAATAGATCACCTCCCGCGAAAACGGGCAGGCAACAGGCGAACCCCTTAGCTAGGCGTGTTGACCGTAGAAAGCAAGGTGCCAACCGACAGGCCGGACACCGGATGCCGCCACCCCGGAAGCAGATCAGCAATCGGGCGCAGCACGAAATCACGGAGATGGGCACTTGGATGCGGCAGGATCGGGTCGGGGGCGGTCCGCACGATCCCGCCCATGGCGATGATATCGAGGTCAAGCGGTCGGGCCGCGTTGGCGACGCTGCGGTGGCGCCCGGCGCGGGCCTCGATCGCGTGCAATTCGGCCAGCAGCCAGGCCGGATCGGCAGTGCCGGTGAGCAACGCTGCACCGTTTATATAGTCGGGCTGGTCAGATGGCGGCCACGCCTTGGTTTGGTACCAGCGTGACACCGATACCAGTCGCAGTCCGGCCAGACCGCGCAAGGCTTCCACCGCCGCGCGGCACACAAGGTTGGGGCTGTGCCCGTCCGCATCCGGCAGGTTGCTCCCGATCGCGACAATAATCGGTATGGTTGTGCCCTGGGTCATATTTTCGCGTCCAAGTTCGGGCCTATCCCTTGACTTCCGCCGCGGATAAAAACATTAAATGATAAAGGTGTCGCCATCGTGATCTGATTCAGTACGTCTGGCCCGCCTTGCGATGCCAGCGGACGCATTTTCCGCGCGGGCCGCTTATTTGATAACGGATGCTGTTGAAAGGCTTGGCTTCATGAATTTCTCTCCGAATGAGCGCACTGCGCTCTTCATTGATGGTGCCAATCTTTATTCCGCGTCGCGCAATCTCGGCTTCGATGTCGATTATCGCAACCTGCTGGAATATTTTCGCAAAAAAACCAACGTGATCCGGGCGTATTATTATTCTGCGGTACTGGAAACCGAGGAATATTCGCCGTTGAAGCCGTTGACCGACTGGCTTGCCTATAATGGGTACACGTTGGTCACCAAGGCGGCCAAGGAATTCACCGACGCCACCGGCCGCCGACGCGTCAAGGGCAATATGGATATCGAGCTTGCGGTGGATATGCTCGAACTGTCCGATCGGCTCGATCATGTGGTTTTGTTCAGCGGCGATTCCGATTTCCGTCGACTGATCGAAGCGGTGCAGCGCAAGGGCGTGCGGGTATCGGTGGCGTCGTCAATCCGCACCTCACCGCCGATGGTCGCTGATGAGTTACGTCGCCAGGCGGATCAGTTTCTCGAACTCGCCGAAATCGCCCCGGAATTCACCCGCCGCCAGATGGAACCGCGCCCGGCCCGTCCGCCGGCGCGCAATGATGGCTATAGTGATCCGCACGAGACGGACTAGCGTTCGACCGCCCGGACTTCTGGGTGGTCTCGCCTTCAAGATGAATCCGGTGTAACCCCGGCCTTGAAGGGATGATTTTCCGAACCGGCCTGCATCTGGGTGCGATAGGGTTGCGTATCTGTGTTATCGCAACGTGATCAGCACCAGCCAGCAACGGTTTGAAGATGCGAGCTTCACGGATGCAACAACGCTTGTCGCTGGCACGCCCCGGCGGAGCGGTGCAACAGTCGGCGAGAGAACAGGAGAATATCACATGCGCAAGATCACTTTGTTGGCTGTTGCGACCCTGGCGCTGAGCATCGGTGGTGCTTACGCCCAGGTTACCAAGCCCGCCGCCTCGGACGGCAATAACGCGGTTCGCCCGGCAGCCTCGGACGGCAACAATGCGGTTCGCCCGGCGGCTTCTGACGGCAACAACGCGGTTCGCCCGGCGGCTTCTGACGGCAACAACGCGGTTCGTCCCGCCGCTTCGGACGGCAACAACGCGGTTCGCCCGGCAGCTTCTGACGGCAACAACGCGGTTCGTCCGGCAGCTTCCGACGGCAACAACGCGGTTCGCCCGGCAGCTTCTGACGGTAACAACGCGGTGCGCCCGGCGGCTTCTGACGGCAACAACGCGGTTCGTCCCGCAGCGTCCGATGGCAGCAATGCCGTGCGCCCCGCCGCCGCTGGCGCCACTGGCAAGGTTACCCAGTAACAACTGGGCTTGATCGGGCCTTCTAGGCTCGGACAAAAGTAAAGACGCGGCGTCGGAGACATCCGGCGCCGCGTTGTTTTTTTGGTGGTGGGCTTCTTGCTGATCGCCCCGCCGTGACACATGTTTGCGAGCGTTGCAGGAGTTCCCACTGATGCACAGAATTTTCGCGCGTGCCCGCAAGCTGCTGACCGCTTTGATGCTGGCGGTCGTGATCCCGAACACCGGATTTGCGGCAATAAGCGGCGATTATTCCGACCTGGTCGCTAGTCTGTTGCCAAGTGTGGTCAATATTTCCACCATCCGCACCGACACAGTGGGCAAAGATGCCGGCCCGTCGGCGAGTTTGGGCCGACGTAAAAGCCTGGGATCCGGCTTCATCATCGATCCCAACGGCGTCATCGCGACCAATCGCCATGTGATTGAAGGCGCGCTCGAAATCACTATCACCTTGCATGATGGGCGCATCCTCGGCGCCTCGCTCATCGCGGTTGCGTCCGGCGCCGATCTGGCCCTGCTGAGGGTTTATCCGGACTCACCCTTGCCGGCGGTCAAATGGGGCAACAGCGACAAATTGCGCCAGGGCACCCCGGTGATCGCCATTGGCAACCCGCTGGGCTATGGCAGTTCGGTGACCGCGGGGATCGTGAGCGCGCTGGAACGCGACATTAAATCAAGCCTTTACGATGACTATATCCAGACCGATGCCTCGATAAATCAGGGCAATTCGGGCGGCCCGCTGTTTAACCTCGCCGGCGAGGTGATCGGGGTGAACACCGCCATCCTGACCGCAACCGGATCGTCCGGCTCAATCGGCATCGGGTTTTCGCTGCCGGCCAATGATGCGCAATTTGTCATTGATCGGCTGCGCCAGTTCGGTCGTATTCGGCCGGGCTGGATTGGCCTCACCACCCAGGGCGTTACGCCATCACTTGCCGAAGCGGTCCGCCTGCCCAGGCCCGGCGGGGTGATGGTGACCTCGATCCGTGACGATCGCCCCGGCCTCAAGACCAGTTTTCAGCTTGGCGATGTCATCGTCAGCGTTGATGGCAATGACATCAAAGATGTGCGCGGCTTCAACCGCGCCATCGGCGGCACCCCGGTCGGCGATGTGGTGCCGATCTTGATCTGGCGTGATGGTGCGCGCCTCGCGCTCAAAGTGATGGTCGAAGAAAACGCCGACGACGTCGAACAGGGCGCCAAGCTCGCCGCCCTCGTCGCCGCCGCCTCGGCAAGTTCGGACGCCTATGTCGAACCGCCCGACATGGGGCTGAATTTGTCGGCCATCACCGAGGAACTGCGCAGCCGGTTCTCCCTACCCACCGATCAGCGCGGCGTGGTGGTGCTGTCGGTCGATCAAAACAGCAAAGCCGGGGAGCAAGGGTTGTTGCCGGGCGATGTCATCGTGCGCGTCGGTAAGCAGTCGGTCAGCTCGGTGCGCGAATTCTGGGTGCGCATCGATGAAGCGCGGCGCGGCCGGACCACCAAGCTGCTGTTGCTGGTGCATGGCGCGGGCGGAGAGCGCTGGGTGGCGTTGCCGTCGGCATGATCCTCGGGTTGGGCTCGGATATTTGCGACATTCGCCGCATCGAGCACTCGATGGAACGATTTGGCGATCGCTTCCTGCAGCGCGTATTCAGCGAACTGGAGCGCGCCAAGGCCGATCGGCGTAATGGCAAAGCGCGCGCCGGCACCTACGCCAAGCGCTTCGCCGCCAAGGAGGCATGTGCCAAGGCGCTCGGCACCGGCTTTGCCCGCGGGGTGTTCATGTCCGATTTGCGCGTGGTCAATTTACGCGGCGGGCAACCAACGCTGGAACTGCATGGCGGGGCGGCGTTGCGACTGATCCAGTTGACGCCGTCGGGCATGCGGGCGCGCGTTGATCTGACCATGACCGACGAATATCCCTATGCGTATGCGCAAGTCATCATCTCCGCGTTGCCGGCATGACAGGCACCTGCGGCGGCCAATGGCTTGACAGCGGACAAGCCCGCGCGCTTGAAGGCGCCGCGACAGCACAATGCCCTTTCAGGCGGACACACATCCCATATGGCCAATAGCAGCATGGCACGACGCGCCCCCGGCGGTCTGGTCGAGAACGTCAAAACGGTTGTGTACGCAATCCTGATCGCGCTTGCGGTGCGCACGGTGGCATTTGAGCCATTCACCATCCCGTCCGGCTCGATGGAGCCGACGCTGCTGGTTGGCGATTATTTGTTCGTGTCGAAATACAGCTATGGCTATTCGCGCTATTCGATGCCGCTATCGCCGCCGCTGTTTTCCGGCCGGATCTTCGGCAGCATGCCCAAGCGCGGCGACGTGGTGGTGTTCAAACTGCCGCGCGATAATTCCACCGACTACATCAAGCGCATCGTCGGGCTACCGGGTGACAAGGTGCAGATGCAAGGCGGCCAGCTTTTCATCAACCGCAAGCAAGTGGCGCGCCGGCCGAGCGGGGAGTTCCTGACCAGCGAGTCGGCGATTTCGGTTGCGGTCAAGCGCTACAACGAAACCTTGCCGATGGAAGACAATCCCGCCGGGCGCGAGCATGTTATCCAGAAAATGTATGAGCGCGGCGGGCTGAACGATACGATCGAGTTCGACGTGCCTGTCGGTCATTTCTTCGCGATGGGCGACAACCGCGATAATTCTTCGGATAGTCGTGACCCGAGCGGCGGGGTGGGCTTCGTGCCGATTGAGAATCTGGTCGGCCGGGCGGAATTCGTCTGGCTGTCCATCGATCTTACCGCGCCGTGGTGGCAGGTCTGGGAATGGCCGCTCGAAATCCGCTGGTCGCGGCTGTTTTCGGGCATCAGGTGAACGTGACGGACGCTGAGGCCATCCTCGGTCACCGATTTGCCCAACCGGAGTTGCTGCGTGAAGCACTGACCCACCGTTCCGCCTCCACCCATGGGGTCAGGCGGGCAGGGGCGGTGGCGTCGAATGAACGGCTTGAATTTATTGGTGACCGCGTGCTCGGCCTGCTGATCGCCGAATGGCTCGCCGAGCGGTTTCCCGGCGAACAGGAAGGCGCGCTCGGTCGTCGCCTGGCGTTACTCGTTTCGCAACCGGTGCTCGCCGAAATTGCTGAAACCGCCGGGCTGCCGGCCGTGCTGCACGTGTCGGACGGTGAAACCAAGGCCGGGGTGCGTAAGCTCGCGACCGTGCTGGCGGACGCGACTGAAGCGGTGATCGGTGCGCTTTACCTCGACGGCGGCATCGTGGCGGCGCGCGGCTTTGTTCGCCGGGCGTTTCTGTCGGCGATGGAAGGCCAGAAGCGCCCGCCCAAAGATGCCAAGACCGGTTTGCAAGAATGGGCGCAGCGCCGCGGCTTTCCGCTGCCGTCTTATCTTGTGGTCACGCGTGATGGTCCGCCGCACGCGCCGAATTTTGTGATATCGGTCACCGTCGCCGAGCAAACCGCGCAAGGGGTGGCGGGCACCAAACGGGCGGCCGAAATGATGGCGGCCGAAGATTTGCTGGGAAGATTGAAGAAATGACCACTCGCTGCGGCTTCGTCGCCCTGGTTGGCGCGCCGAATGCCGGAAAATCCACTTTGTTGAACCGGTTGACCGGAACAAAACTGTCAATCGTGTCACCGAAAGCGCAAACCACGCGCTTCCGGGTGCTCGGCATTACCATGCATGCCGACGCGCAATTGCTGCTGGTCGATACGCCGGGGATTTTCGCGCCCCGCCGCAAGCTTGACCGCGCCATGGTCGCCGCCGCCTGGACCGGGGCGCAGGACGCCGACATGGTGCTGCTGCTGGTCGACTCGAAGGCGGGATTTACCGCCGGCGTGCGATCGGTCGTCGATGGGCTGAAAGGCGGCGGTCGGCGGATATGGCTGGTGCTCAACAAGTCCGACCTGGTGCCGCCGGCACGATTGCTCCCGCTGGTGGCGGCGTTGAATGCGGAACTGAGCTTCGAGGAAACCTTCATGGTCTCGGCCGCCAATGGCGATGGGGTGAAGGCGATGCTCGACGCGCTGGCCGCCGCACTGCCGGAAGGGCCCTATTTATATCCCGAGGATGATCTGACCGATCTGCCCGACCGGCTGCTGGCGGCGGAGTTGGTGCGGGAACAGATTTTCCTGCAAATTCATGAAGAAGTGCCGTATGCCTGCACCGTGGAAACCGAGAGCTTCAAGGAATTGAAGGACGGTTCGGTGCGGATCGAAACCACGGTGTATGTCGGCCGGCCGGGCCACAAGGCGATCTTGATCGGCGCCGGTGGCCAGCGCATTCGCGAAATCGGCGCCAAGGCGCGGGCGCAACTGACCGGGCTGCTCGAACGCAACGTGCATCTGTTCCTGAACGTGAAGGAACGCGCGGGCTGGGATGAAGAAGGCGCGCGGCTACGGGCGATTGGGCTGGACGACCCTGCGTGATCCCGGATTGGATTGGTTGGGCGCGGGAAATCCAGGCGGCAGCGCAAAACGGCCTGTTGTTTGCCGAAAACCACTATGATCAGGAGCGTTATGCGCAATTACAGCGCCTTGCCGCCCGAATGATGGCGGCACGGACCGAAGTTGCCGCAGCCCGGATCGAACATTTATTCAAAGGTGAACGCGGCTACGCCACCCCGAAAGCCGGCGTCCGGGGCGCGGCGTTCCGCGATGGCAGGCTGCTGCTGGTGCGCGAAACCGTCGATAACGGCCGCTGGACCTTGCCGGGCGGCTGGGCCGACGTTGGATTGTCCCCAGCGCAGAATGTGGTCAAGGAGTTCCGCGAGGAAACCGGTTTTATCGTCACGCCCCGCAAGCTGGTGGGCGTGCTGGACAATCATCTCCAGGGCCATCCCCCCGCGCCGTTCCATATTTACGTCCATTATTTTCTATGCGACATCGTCGGCGGCGAGGCGACATTGTCGCGCGAAACCAGTGAGATCGCCTTCTTCGCCGAGGATGCGCTGCCGGACGATTTATCGCATGACCGGGTAACGCAGGGGCAGTTGCTACGGATGTTTGCCCATCATCGGGACGGCGGATTGCCGGCGGATTTTGATTGAGGCTTGACTTTTGTTGTCAAATATGACAATTTTCTGCAATGCCAAGAAATACGAGGCCGATAAGCTGGCTCAAAGCGAGCAGGAACGGTTTCGACGACTTCCCACTGGCGGCGCAGATCGAAATTGCCCGCGCTCTGACTATTCTTGCCGAAGGACAGATGCCCATGATCGCCAAGCCGCTGGTCGGCCTTGGCTCCGGCGTGATGGAATTGGCGCTCCGACATCGCGGTGATGCTTTCCGGGTCGTCTATGCCTTGCAGATTGGTGACGACATATGGGTGGTCCATGCCTTTCAGAAGAAGTCAAAAGCGGGGATCAAGACCCCGAAGCCGGATATCGACCTGATCCGTGAACGCTTAAAGCGATTGAGGGAGATGCTGACATGAACGACGATTTCGAAATGGTCCGCGGCAGCGGTAACGTTTTTCGTGACCTAGGTCACCCCGATGCTGATCGTGAGCAGTTGCGGGCATTGCTGGCCGCGCGGATCATTGACGTGCTCGACGAACGTAAGTTGACCGTGCGTGCGGCGCAGGAAATGACCGGGATTGCCGCCGCCGACTTTTCCCGCATCCGGCGTGCGAATCTCAGTCGGTTTACCATTGATCGGCTGATGACAATTCTTGCGGGGTTGGGACAGGAGGTTGAGGTCGCGGTTAATATTCGCCCCCGGCGATCCTCCTGGTTGTCGCCGGAGGCGCGAGTTTAACCGGCCGTGGACTGGGAAGCCCCTGGCATCGTGCTCGAAACCCGCGCTTTCGGGGAAAGCGACGCGATTGCGACTGTGATGACGGCGGAGCACGGTGCCCATCGCGGCCTGGCGCGCGGGGCGCAGTCTCGGCAGGCGGCGTTGTGGCAGGTGGGGAATTTGCTGCAATTAAGATGGGTTGGCCGACTATCCGATCAGCTTGGGCATTTTTCAGCCGAGCCGGTGCATGCGACATCGGGCTTTGTAATGGATGATCGGTTGGCCCTGGCGATGCTGACCTCGTGCTGCGCAGTTGCGGCCGGGGCTTTGCCGGAACGGGAACCGCATCCCAGCGTATTCAACGGGTTGCTGCGGCTGCTGACCATGCTGCCGCAAGGATCGCGACAACTCGGGGCGCTGATTGCCTGGGAAGCGGATTTGCTGGCAGCCCTCGGCTATGGGCTGGATTTAGCGTCGTGCGCTGTCACCGGGACTGCGGACGATCTGGCGTTCGTGTCGCCGCGCACGGGCCGCGCGGTCAGCGCGGCCGCCGCCGGGCAGTGGCGCGACCGGCTTTTGCCGCTGCCCCGTCTGCTACGGCCCGGCGCCCCGCCAAACGCCGAGGATCCCGCCGATTGGCGCGACGGGTTGCGGCTGACCGGATATTTCCTCGCCCGCGACGCGTTTGGCCTGCGACATCTGCCGTTGCCGTCGCCCCGCATTGCGCTCTACGACTTGGTGTACGGAATGACGGAGCGCGACTCGGATGATGCCTGACGACCTGCCTGGACATATCGAGGAACAGCGCCTCGCCGACGCGCTGTCAGAGCGTTACCTCGCCTACGCCATGTCCACCATCATGTCGCGGTCCTTGCCGGATGTGCGCGACGGGCTGAAGCCGGTGCATCGGCGGCTGGTGTATGCGATGCATCAGTTGCGGCTCGATCCCGCGTCCGGCTTCAAGAAATGCGCCCGCATCGTCGGTGACGTGATGGGCAAGTTCCATCCCCATGGCGACGCCAGCATTTACGACGCCATGGTGCGGATGGCGCAGGAGTTCGCCGCCCGCTTCCCGCTGGTCGAAGGCCAGGGCAATTTCGGCAATATTGACGGCGATAATGCGGCCGCCATGCGCTACACCGAAGCGCGGCTGACCGAGATCGCCCAGGCGATGCTTGAAGGGATTGACCAGGATGCGGTCGATTTCCGCCCGACCTATGACGGTGAGGAACACGAGCCGCTGGTGCTGCCCGGCGCCTTCCCCAATTTGCTGGCCAATGGGGCGGCGGGCATTGCGGTCGGCATGGCGACATCGATCCCACCGCATAATGCCGGCGAAGTGTGCGCGGCCGCGATGCATCTGATCGCCCATCCGGACGCGACCACTGACGATTTGCTGGCCCACATGCCCGGCCCCGATTTCCCCACCGGCGGCACGCTGGTCGAAGACAAGTCCGCG
This sequence comes from Acetobacteraceae bacterium, assembly GCA_025352995.1. GTDB lineage: Bacteria > Pseudomonadota > Alphaproteobacteria > Acetobacterales > Acetobacteraceae > CAITOL01. The sequence goes on along the minus strand of JANXRN010000536.1, from coordinate 3,134 downwards.
CTGCTGCAAGCGTACGAAACCGGCCGCGGCGGCTTTCGCTTGCGCGCCAAGTGGGAAATCGAGCGCGGCAGGCTGGGAAGCTGGGTCATCGTGGTGACCGAAATCCCGTTCCAGGTGCAAAAATCCCGGCTGATCGAGCAAATCGCGCAGCTGCTGGAAGAAAAGAAGCTGCCATTGCTGGGTGATATCCGCGACGAGTCGGCGGAAAATGTCCGACTGGTGTTTGAACCGAAGACCCGAGGGGTTGAGCCAGACGTGCTGATGGCGACCTTGTTCCGTGCCACCCAGCTCGAAACCCGCTTCCCGCTCAACATGAACGTGTTGACCGCCGATCGTACCCCGATGGTGCTAGGGCTGCGGCAGGTGCTGCGGCAATGGCTCGACCATCGCGAAGTGGTGCTGCGCCGGCGGAGCGAACATCGGCTGGCAGCGATTGATCGGCGGATCGAAATCCTCGATGGGTTCCTGGCGGTCTACCTCAATATCGATGAGGTGATCCGCATCATCCGCAATGAGGACGAGCCTAAAGCCGCGCTGATGAAAAGCTTCGACCTCAGTGAGTTGCAGGCCGAAGCGGTGCTGAATATGCGTCTGCGCAGCTTGCGCAAGCTGGAAGAAATCGAAATCCGCAAGGAGCATAAACAGCTTTCCGGCGAACGGCGCGATCTGCGCGCCTTGCTCGCCGACATCAGCAAGCGCTGGCAGCGTATTTCGACCGAGCTTGAGGCGATGCGCGCCAAGTTTGGCGGTGGGCTGCTTGGCACCCGACGCACCAGGCTGGCCGAGGCGCCGACCGAAGTGGCGATTGCGACCGAAGCGTTTGTGGAACGCGAGCCGATTACCGTCATCCTGTCCGACAAAGGCTGGATCCGCGCGATGAAGGGCCATCTGGCGCCGGATGCCGATCTGAAATTCAAGGACGGTGATCGGCTGCGGTTGATGGTGACGTGTGAAACCACGGACCGTTTGTGCCTGTTCGCCACCAACGGCCGCGCCTACACGCTCAAAGCGGACGAGTTGCCACGCGGCCGGGGGGATGGCCAGCCGGTGCGGCTGCTCGGCGAACTCACCAACGAAGACGACGTCACGGCCTTGTTCATCTGGCGGGAAGCGATGCGCTATCTGGTCGCCACCAATTCCGGGCGCGGCTTCATCGCCAAGTCCGAAGACATGCAGGCGGAAAAGCGCACTGGCAAACAGGTGCTCAATCTCAAGCCGGGGGAAGAAGCGTCATTTTGCGTCGCGGTTGCGGGCGACCATGTCGCCACCATCGGCGACAACAAGAAGCTGCTGGTGTTCCCGCTGGTGCAAATCCCGGAAATGGTGCGCGGGGCCGGGGTGATCTTGCAGAAATTCAAGGATGGCGGGCTGCGCGACGTGAAAATGTTCGTGGCTGCTGAGGGGCTGACCTGGCGGTTGGGAGAGAAGACGCGGACCGAGACCGATCTGCGGCCGTGGCTTGGGGAGCGTGCCGGGGCGGGAAGGTTGCCGCCCAATGGGTTTCCGAAGTCTGGGAGGTTTGGGTAAGGAAGGTCTTCTTTTTGTGAACAAAAAGAAGCAAAAAAACTTCACCCATTGGTTCCGAGTGCGCACCGGCCGAGGTGCGCCATGGATAAAAAGTTTTTTTGGTTCTTTTTGTTCACAAAAAGAACTGCTTGCCTGGAGTTCTTGCTTATGAAAATCCTCGCTCTTCTAGCACTCCTCCCGTCCCTGGCCCAAGCCCAGGCGCTCCCGGTCTTCAACCCATCCGGCCCGGACGCCGAAGCCTATGGCGCAGCGGAAAACTACCCGGTGCGTTTCATTGGCCCCAACCGCATCCAGCGCAATCTGGTGGGCGCGTTCAGCCATGATGATCAGCTCAGCCGCGTTCACAAGGTGGCCAAGGCGCCGAGCGTGGCGGCGTTGGCGCGGGCGCCGACAGAAATCAGTCTGTCCTATACTTATCGCGGGCGCACCGGCACGATCCCGGATTATTTGTCACGCCATCCGGCGACCGGGCTGTTGATTCTGCAAGATCGGACGATTCTGGCCGAGCATTACCAGTATGGCCGGACCGATCAGGACCGGTTTGTCTCCCAGTCGATGGCCAAGACGGTGACATCGATGCTGGTGGGGATTGCGGTCGCTGAGGGCAAAATCCGCTCGATCGACGATCTCGCCGAAACCTACGTGCCGGCGTTGGCGGGCAGTGCGGTGGGGGCGACGCCGATCCGGGCTTTGTTGCACATGGCTTCCGGCATTGCCTTCAAGGAGGTTTATGACGGGCATGATGACGCGGCCGCCCTGGGGGCGTCGATGTTCCCCAAGGGCAGCGGCGGCGCGGTGCAAGGCGTGCGGATGTTCAATAATCGCGAAACCCCGCCCGATACGCATTGGCATTACAAAGGCTTGGACACGGTGACGCTGGGGCTGGTGCTGACGGCGGCGACCGGGATGCCGATGGCGGAGTATTTATCGAGTCGAATCTGGTCGCGGATTGGCACCGAGTCGGATGCCGGCTGGGCCGTCGATGCGAAGGACCAGGAAGTCGCAATGTGCTGCCTGAGTGCGACCCTGCGCGATTATGGCCGGCTGGGCGCCTTGCTCGCCCATGATGGTGCGTGGGGCGGTCAGCAAATCATCCCGGCCGATTGGGTGCGGGCGGCAACCAGCGTCGCGGCGCCGTTCCTGGCACCGGGCAAGGATGCCGGGTTTTACGGCTATGGCTATCAGGTCTGGCTGCTGCCAGGGCCGCGTCGCCAATTCGTGCTGCTCGGCATTCACGGCCAGGCGATTTACGTCGATCCGACCGCCAAGCTGGTGCTGGTGCATAGTGCGGTGCGCAAGCTGCCGAGCCGTGATCCGGAAGCAGCCGAACTCGGCGCGCTGTGGCGGGCGCTGGTGGCACAGCAGGGCTGATGGTTGATGTCTGCGTCGTCGGCCTGGGGCCGGTGGGGGCGGCGCTGGCCAACTTGCTCGGGCTGGCAGGGCGGTCGGTGCTGGTGCTGGAACGGGAGGACGCCGCCTACCATCTGCCGCGCGCGGTGCATTTCGATGAGGAAGTGATGCGGCTGTTCGAGACGATAGGTCTCGCGGACGCGATTGGCCAGCATACCCATGTCTCGCCGGGGATGCGATTTGTCGATGCGGCGGGG
>JANXRN010000514.1 GCA_025352995.1 Acetobacteraceae bacterium | reverse complement strand
GTCACGGCCCGATCGGGGTTGTCCTGTGCGATGAATTCGCCGATCGCTTCGATATCAGCGGCTGCGACCCGACCAAAGCGAAAGCGCGGCATCAACCCCGGGTTGCCGCAAGTGCGCGATATTTGCGCGCCAGCCGATCGAGCGTGACCTCCCCATCTTCGTCCAACATTCCGCCAAGACGGCCTTCTTCCATGAGTTGCCTGAGTTCGGCACCGCGCGCCATCCGTTCCTGTTCACGGTCTTCGAGCAGCCGTAGTGCATCGCGGACAACCTCGCTGGCATTATTGTAGCGGCCTTCTTGTACTTTCAGGTCGATGAAAGCCTCAAAGCGACTGCCAAGCGCAAAACTTCTGGGCACCTTGTATCTCCCAACTCATCAGCAAAAATAGATAATAGTTATCAATGCCATAAATCAAGCGCCCAAACCGGCCTAGCATGACAGGGCGATGAAACCCTCTCCACCCCGCTTGCGGCACGCCCGCCGCGGTGCAATGATCCTCGCGATCTTCGACGTCGCACAATATCTGGCGGTCGCTTCGCAGTCGCCCCCCAGGATATGCGCCGCCAAGCAGCGGAGGGCGAGCATTGCCGGACGGTGGTCAACTAGCAGGAAGCTTTGTATCGGCGGGGCGCAACTTCCCCGCATTGGTCTTGAACGCCGATTTTCGGCCGCTCTCCTATTTTCCCCTCTCGATCTGGTCGTGGCAGGACACGGTCAAGGCGGTGTTCCTCGATCGGGTCAGCGTGCTCAACGAGTATGACCAGATGGTGCATTCGCCGAGCCTGACCATGCGGCTGCCGAGCGTCATTGCGCTCAAGGACTACATCCCGACCGCCCGCAAGCCGGCATTCACCCGCTTCAACGTGTTCCTGCGGGACGCTTTTGCCTGCCAATATTGCCACGAACGCCATCCGGCGCAGGATTTGACCTTCGATCACGTCATCCCGCGCTGCCGCGGCGGGCGTACGACGTGGGAAAACGTGGTGACCGCTTGCGGCACCTGCAATTTGCTCAAAGGTAGCCGCCTGCCGCGGGAATGCCGGATGTTCCCGCGCACTACGCCCAAGCAGCCCTCGACCTGGGAATTGCAGGATAATGGCCGCGCCTTCCCGCCGAACTACTTGCATGAAAGCTGGCGCGATTATCTCTATTGGGATAGCGAACTGGAAAGCTGATGCCCCTGCAAAGGCGCCATCTGCTGTTATCCGGAGCCGCGCTGATGAATATTGCCGCCAACGATCCGCCCGCCGCCACTTGGCTTGCCGCCTGGGATGGGCAAGGCATTCATCGCACCGCGACTGATGGTGATGCGCGCGGCGCGGCCTGGCTAGCGGGCGAAGCCCGCGCGCTCGGTGCCAAGGTCGATATCGAAAGCTTCAGCCTGTCCCGGATCGACCCGATTGCCGCTTTTGTCGAAGTGGATGGCGAAAAATACCACGGCGAATTGCTGTTTGACGCGCCCGATACGCCGCCCGTTGGTGTGACGGCGCTGGCCAGCGCCGATGGCGGCCAGGGGCTGATCACGCTGTCCGCCCATTCGCCGCGGGTGGTCTATGCGCCCGACTTCGTCAAGGCCCGCCGCGCCAGCCTGGCCCAGGCGGCAGTGATCGTCACCACCGGCGATGCGCCCGGCTTGGCGCTGCTGAACGCGGAGGCCTTCAACACCCCATTTGGCCCGCCCACCTTGCAGGTCGCGTCGGAGCACCACGACGCCTTGTTCGCCGCCGCCAAACGTGGGGCGGCATTCCGGGTGGTGGTGCAAAGCAAGCGAACCGCCGCCGAAGCCCAGAACATCGTCGTCACCATTCCCGGCCGTGACCGGTCGCGCCCGCCTTTGGTGGTGATGACGCCGCGCAGTTCGTGGTTCCAATCAACCGCCGAGCGTGGCGGCGGGCTGGTCTGCTGGCTGGAATCGCTGCGTGCCATCGGCACTGCGCCGCCCGTCTGCGACGTGATTTTCACCGCCAATTCGGGGCATGAGCTTGGCCATATCGGCCTCGATGCCTTCATGGCGAAGCGGGCAGGTTGGGAGAAATCGGCGCGCTGGGTGCATTACGGGGCCAATATCGGCGCTGCCGGGGGCAAGCTGTCGGTGATGTCCGGGCACGCTGACATGGC
>JANXRN010000394.1 GCA_025352995.1 Acetobacteraceae bacterium | reverse complement strand
GGCGGCGCGGCGATACCAAAGCCGGCCGGCCTCATCATCGGACGGGGTGCCAATGCCGCGTTCGAGCATCTGGCCGAGGCGGCGCTGCGCATCCGGCATGCCGGCTTCAGCGGCGCGACGGGTCCAGGCGAGGGCCGCGACCGGGTCGGCAGGTCCGCCGCGCCCGGTGAGCAGATAATTGCCGAGCGCGGACATCGCCTGCGGGTGATTTTGCCCGGCCGCGCGCTGATACCAGGCCCGAGCAAGGGGTTCGTTGCGCGCCACCCCGCGGCCCTGTTCAAGCAGCGCGGCGAAATTGACCTGCGCGTTGGCCAGCCCCTGTTCGGCCGCCCGCCCAATCCAGATTGCCGCCTGGGCGTCATCACGGGTGAGGCCGCGCCCGGTGGCGAGCATCATGCCGAGCGAATTTTGCGCCAGCGCCACGCCTTGATCGGCAGCGCGGCGATAAAGCCGTGCGGCTTCGGCGAGGTCCGGGCGCACCCCGTCGCCGGCTTCGATCAGCGTGCCCAGATTGAACCAGCCGATCGGCACGTTCTTCTCGGCGGCCATGCGGAACCATTTTGCCGCGATAGCCGGATCGCGCGCGACGCCTCGGCCTTGCTGATACATCACCCCGAGCCGGTTGGCGGCATTGGGTTCGCCCGCATCAGCGGCACGGCTGAGATACAGCAATGCCAGCGCCAGGTCCTGTTGCGGGCCACGGCCAGCCGCATCCGGCCCGTCGGCATAGAGCGCGCCGAGGGCGGCGATCGCGGGAACCGAGCCGAGATCGGCGGCGCGATGATACCAATCTGCCGCCTGGACGGTATCGACCGGCCCAGCTTCCCCGCGTTGCAGCATGTAGCCGAGATTGAACAGCGCGTCAGGCTGATCCTGCGCGGCGGCACGCCGGAACCATCCCAGGGCTGCGGCCGGATCGCGCGGCATCCCGGTACCGTGTTCCAAGGCATAGCCGAGCGCATTCTGCGCCGGCGCGTGGCCAAGCTCGGCGGATTTGCGCAATGCGTCAATCGCTGCCGCCGTGCGGCCGGCGCGCTGTTCGGCCTGGCTGGTGGCGTAGAAAGCTGCCGCGTCCTCGGCAGCGAGGCCTGGGCTGGCGGCCGCGAGCCAGACCAGGGCGGCGCCGGTGAAACGCCAGCGCATCACGCGGCGCGGCGGCTCAGCACATCATGGGCATGGCGGAAGCTCGCCACCATTTGGGCTGCCGGCTGGGCGCCCGAGAACAGCACATGGCCGGCCATCGCGAAGCTCGGGACACCGGAAATGCCGGCGCGGCGGGCCATCGCATCGCCGCTGAGCACGTATTCCAGCCCGTCATCGCCGGCGAGCATGGCCTGCGCGCCTGGCAATCCGGCGCTGTCGGCGATGTCCGCCAAAATTGCCAGGTCGCCAAGGTCACGGCCCTGGCAGAAGAAGCCGTTGAACAGGGCTTCGACCACGGCATCTTGCACCCCGTGCTGGCCAGCGAGCCAGATAACGCGATGGGCGGCCACCGTATTCGGGGTGCGGCTTTGCCGTTCGAGGTGGAATTCGAGGCCGAGATTGGCGGCAACCCCGGTGATGTTGGCGTCAATTTCCGCACAGCGTTCGGCGCTGCCGAACTTGGCCATGCGGTAAGCCATGCGGTCCCGCCCCTCGGCCGGCATGTCGGGGTTGAGCTGGAACGGGTTCCAGTGGACGGAAAAATGCAGCCCGCCTGCGGCGAGTTCCGGCAAGGCCAGTTCAAGCTGGCGCTTGCCGATATAGCACCAAGGGCAAATCACATCCGAAATGATGTCGATACGGGTGATGTCGCGGTCCATGTCTGCTCCTTGTGAGGTGCGGCTTTGAATGTAAGCTTACACCGCTTTTGGTCTTTGGGGAGTGCCAGACATGGACCCGACATTTTATCGCTCCGCCTTGATTATCGGCACCGGGCCGGGATTAAGCGCCTCGCTCGCCCGCCGTTTCGCCGCCAATGGCATCGCGGTGGCGGTGGCGGCGCGCAATATCGACAAGCTTGCCGCGCTATGTGCGGAAACCGGGGCGGTGGCCTATGCGTGCGACGCGGCCGATCCGGCCTCGGTCGCGGCATTGTTCGCAGCCGTCGATGCGGCACAAGGGGCGCCGGATGTGGTGGTTTATAACCCGTCCGCCAGGGCGCGTGGGCCGATCATTGACCTTGATCCGGAAGCGGTGCGGCGCGCGGTGGAGATCAGCGCTTTCGGGGCGTTTCTAGCGTCGCAGCAAGCAGCACGGCGGATGTTGCCGCAGGGCAAGGGGGCGATCCTGCTGACGGGTGCCACTGCCGGGGTGAAAGGTTTCGCGCTATCGGCGGCGTTTGCGATGGGCAAGTTCGCCATGCGCGGCCTGGCCCAGTCGCTCGCCCGCGAATTATCGCCGCAAGGCATCCATGTCGCCCATTTCGTCATCGATGGCGGCATCCGCAGCGCGGCGCGGCCGGGCGGCAACGAAAACCCCGACAGCCTGCTCGACCCTGACGCGATCGCCGAGACTTACTGGCACGTGATGCACCAGCATCGCAGCGCCTGGAGTTGGGAGGTCGAGGTGCGGCCGTGGGTCGAGCGGTTCTGATGGCGGAAATTTCGCTGCGCGCTGCGCGTCCCGGCGACGCCGAGGCCATCGCTGCCCTGCAAAGCCTGCCCGGCGTGCGCTTCGGCACCTTGCGGCTGCCCTATCCCAGCCCGGAGGACATCGCCAAGTGGCTCAACGGGCAAAGCGATCATGACCGGGAGCTGGTGGTGTGCGCAGGGGCGGAGATCATCGCGATGGGCGGGCTGCGTCGCGCCTTCGGCCGCAGGTCCCATGTCGGGTCACTCGGCATGGCGGTGCATGATGGCTGGATTGGCAAGGGGATTGGCACAAGGCTGCTTGGCGCGCTAGTCGACCGGGCGGAAAACTGGTTGGGGCTGACGCGGATCGAGCTCACGGTATTTGTCGATAACGCGCCGGCGATGGCGCTTTATCGCAAGTTCAAGTTCGAGGTTGAAGGCACCCATCGACGCTATGCGTTGCGCGATGGGGTGCTGGTGGATGCGCACACGATGGCGCGGCTAGTCGGCTAGGGTTCCGAAATCCCGCGGGCGCAAACCGGCGTGAAACCAGGTGATCATCGAATAAATGTCGTACACTGGCAGGCCGAGCGCGTCCCGCAGCGCCTTCGCATAAGGCGGCATGTTGGTGCATTCCAGCACAATGGCGCCGATATCCGGGTGCTGGGCCACCAGGTCGCGCCCGGCCGCGAGAATATCCTGGGCCGCGAGGTCGACATCCAGATCCTCGCTTTCCGCTTTGATCAGGACGCGGAAAAACTCCCGCCCGCCTTCGGTCCCGACGCACGGAATATCGAGCGGCACCCCGGCGGCGCGCAAATGGGCAGGCGTAAGGGATTGGCGGGACACGGTGATCACGCCGACCCGCTTGCCGGGCGGCAAAATCGCCTGCACCCAAGGCACTTGCATCAGTGAACTGGTGGCGACCGGAACCTTCACATGGGCTGCGAGTTCGGCCTGAAACAGCGCCAGGAAGCCGCAATTGGTGGTAATCGCCTCCGCCCCCTGGGCCACTAGATCGGCGGCGGCGGCGAGGAAATCCGGCAGTAGCCCGGCGGCACCCTTCAGCACGACTTTTTCCGGCGTCGCACCCGTGACGACGCGATAGAGCACCGGAAACGGCCAGGTCAGCGCATTGCCCATGTCCCCCTTAATGCGGGGAAAGCGCGCGTCCAGCATCAAAATTCCCAACGGCGCGCCATAGACCGCCTTGCCGCCACGTGCGATGTAGCCCGCCAAAATTACCTGCCCCCGTTCGATCGAGACGGGAATTTGGCACGGCAAAATCATTTGGGGAATTGCTATGTTACCGCGACGCGGGTCGCTTTGGCCCGACCTTGGCGCCACTTTGCGTTTGGCGCTGCCGTTGATTGCCAGCCAGATTGCCGGCTTCAGCACCAATATCGTCGAAGTCGTGCTCGCGGGCCATATGGGGCCGGGGGTGCTGGGCGCCGTCGCGGTGGGCAATAATGTCTGGATGATCCCGCTGATGGCGGTGGTCGGCACGATGATGGCGGTGCCACCCTCGATCGCGCAGTTGGACGGCGCCGGACGGCGCGGCGAGGTGGCAGCGATGTTCCGCCAAGGCTTGTTCCTGGCAATCGCGCTGGGGCTGGTCGCGGGCGTGCTGGTGTTCGCGGTGAGCGGACTGGTGGGACCAATCTTTGGCATCGACCCGGCGCTGCATGGCGATATTGCCGCCTTCCTGCGCGCGGTCGCCTGCGGCGGGCCGGCGCTCGGCATTTCGGTTGCCTGCAATGGCCTCGCCAATGGGGTGTCCCGGCCGAGGGTACCGATGATCGGCAGCGTGCTGGCCGTGCTGCTGCTGATCCCGGTCGCCTGGGCGCTGATGTATGGCAGGCTGGGATTACCGGCACTCGGCGCCTTCGGGTCGGGCCTCGCCAACAGCATCGTGCTGTGGTGCCAGGCGCTCGGCATGCTCGCCTTCGTGCGGTTCGGCCCGAGATTCCGCGATATTGGCTGGCAGCGCGGGCCGGTGGCGCCGGATTTCAAAGTGATCGCCGGGCTGCTGCGCGTCGGCGTGCCAATGTCAGTGTCCGTGCTGCTCGAAGTCGGCATGTTCAGCACCGTCGGCGTGATGATCGGCGGGCTGGGCGCCATCGCGGTCGCCAGCCATCAAATCGTGCTGAACGTCGCCGCCGTCAGCTTCATGGTGCCGCTCGGCCTGTCGGTCGCCATCACCGTCCGCGTCGGCAACGCCGTCGGACGCGGGGACCCGGCCGGCGTGCGGCGCGCGGGCCTGGTCGGGCTCGGCATGGCGCTGGTAACCCAGTTTGTCGCATCGAGCCTGATGCTGATCTTCCCCGCCACCATCATCGGCTTCTATTCGGACGACGCAGCCGTGATCCAAGGCGGGCTGTCGCTGCTGGTGATCGCGGCGATTTTCCAAATCTCCGACGGCATCCAAGTCGCCGCATCCGGCGCGCTGCGTGGGTTGAAAGACACCATGGTGCCGATGCTGGTGACCGCCATCGCCTACTGGGGCGTCGGCGTGCCGGTGGGATGGGTGCTGGCGTTCAAAGCCGGACTGGGCGCGCAGGGGATGTGGATGGGGATGGTGGGCGGGCTGTCGGTGGCGGCTTTGCTGCTGGCTGGGCGGTTTTTGGGGAAGACGAAGTGAAGGATTCTTCTTTTTGAACAAAAAGAAGCAAAAAAACTTTCTCCCACTTGAACACGACCGTTCGTGCGCACCCATCTGCCGTGGGGTGCAATTTCGCTTGGAATTGCAGCAAATCATCATAATAAATTACGATATCGTAACAAATATGACGCAAGATGCCCTAGCCTCACCGCGCAAACACAAGTCCCGGCGGCGGCCTCACACCTCCATCCGAATACTCGCGGAACCCCAGCGAACTCGCTCGACCCACCGGCTTAACCTGCACCGCCCGAGGCCGCCGACGAACCCACCCCGGCACCACCGCATCCAGATCGAGCAGCTTGCAAACCCCACGCACCAACTTGGCAAAGCGCGGCTCAGCCGCCATCAACGCCTGAACCTCCGGCGCCGCCAGCAATGCCTCGGTATGCCCGCGCGCCAGGTTCAGCTCCATCAGCGCCACTTCGCGCACCCAAACGAGATCATGCGCCGGTGCGCGCTCACGCGAAACTTCACGCTCCTTGCGCCGAACCTTCTCCGCCTCGCTCCGCACCCGAACCGGCGGCAAAGTCCCCGCCTGTACCCGCGCCAGAAACCGCACAATCCTTTGCTGCGCCTGCCCAACCCGGCCCCACAGCGCCATCAGAATCAACGAATACGGATGCAAATGCGCAACCTTGTTCGCCACACCCTGCCGAAACGCCAACAGCACGCGAGTCAACGCGTCGGCCAGCCTTTCGATCGCAGTGGGGGAGTGGATGATGTCATTCATGAAAACCCGCCTAACATAAAATAACATGAATAGCAATTTATTTTAACGAGACCGCGACGGCTCAAATAAAGCTGCTCGCCCCCAGCCCGGTCACGCCACTGAACAAAATCTTGGTACCGTCCGATAAAGTCAGCTGTTGAGACCCCGCAATCGTCACCGCCCCAGCCAACGCCGTCGCCGCTTCCCCGGCGCCGAACCCAAGCAAAGTGAAGCTATCCTGCCCCGCCGCGAACCCCTGCACCACCAAATTACCCGCCTTGCCGGCAATGACGGCAAACAAATCCGCCCCCGGCCCGCCGATCAAAGTCTCGCTGCCCGCACCAGCAACAATAATCCCGCCTGCGGCGCCTGCCGTTAGCACATCGCCGCCGCCACCGCCGTAAATGACCGCGCTGCCGGCACCGCCGCTGATCACATTGCCCCCCACCGAGGCCCCCACGAACAGCCCAGTTCCGCTGCCGCCATTGATCGTAACGCCACTGCCAAACGCCGCCACCGTCGCCGCCCCGCTGCCGCCGGTGAAGCGCGTCTGGCCGTAAGCGATCGCGACCACCGATCCCTCCCCGCCGTTGATCGTAGCACTGCCGGACGCATTGCCGAGGATTGTCGATGCGCCGGTGCCGCCATTGAACTGCAACGCCCCGGCGCCGGCGAAGACGAAATCATTGGCAAGGGTGGTGTTGACAGTCACCGCGCCGCTGCCGCCGATGATGGTGTCGGCGACATAGAGCGGAGTGAACATGGGGCCTGACGTCACTGTAGTGCCGGGAACAATAGGGTCCACGAGAACGATTCCGGGCAGCAGATATCCGGTTGAGTTGATAACCCCACCGCCGCTCTGCATCCATAGCTGTTCGGAACGCTGAGCGGCAATGGTAGCGGCACCACTCCCGCCGACGATTATGGACTTAGAACTTGAGGGAGACATGGGGTCGAAAATAGCCAACAAGCCGTATGACCCACTTGTGTTTTCAGTGATCTGGGACGCACCGCTGCCCAAAAAGACCACTTGATTCGAAGGCGCAATTGTCGATGCAAAAGCGCTCAGGGTGATGCTTGCATTACCATCCGGGACGGAAATCAGATCGTTGCCTGCCGAAACGATTGTATCATTTCCCCCCTGTGCCAAAATCAAATTGCTGCCATAGCCGGTGCGGAGGTCATTGTTGCCAGAGGTGGCAACGATCGTGCTGCTACCGGTGCCAGTGGAAATCTTCTGTGCGCTTGCACCTCGCAAAACGCTGATGAAATTCGCCCCATCGCCGGCAACGACGGTGCCGCTGCCTGACCCTGCGTTAAACGTCAATCCGCCGCTGCCGGCGACGACGATTTGCCCGTTGGCGCTTCCTCCAAACACCGTGGCCGCGGTGGTGGCGCTGTCGACCAGCGCCGAATAGCCTGTCGGAACCGCATAAAGGCCGCCGGTAATGACCTGCAGAAGGCCGGAACTTCGCGCCGGAATGGTTGCGGTGCTACCCGGCAATTCAACATTATAGCTTCCACCTGCCACCGAAGCGTTGATGGCCGCCAGCAGCGAACTGGCGTCCCCGTAAGCTGGCGAGCCGATAGACGCGATTACGAGGGTTTGGATCGACCCAGCATAGCCGGTAACCGTGAGCGTGTTCGCCATCGATGCCTCCCCAGGAATCTCAAATTGATCTTACACTAGGTGATATCGATGTGAATATGCAAATTCTACATTCATCCGAATTTTCACTTGGCTTTTTTCTTTGATTGATTTATCGTACCGATAAATCGTTGCTCAGGCAGAAACTAGAAAAGGGAGGGGCCGCTATGAATCTACAACTCCAATGTGATGCGAGTATCACGCAAGGTGTAAATGCTGCCGCCATTCAAAGTGCGATAAATTACGTTCAGAATCTTTTTTCAGGAATTTTTACCAATAACTGCACTGTTACTTTTGGTATAAGTTTGGGGGCCGTCGGGAGTCCCGGCGGATCCTCTCCGGTACCGAGTTACGCGGTTGCTACAACTAACCCTCTCATCATATCGGTAAATGAGACTGCTGTCGTAAGTGCCCTTGAAGGGCTTGGCGTAGCAACTACATCCTTGCCGTCGAGCGACCCAACCAATGGTGGGACATTAACGTTAACCGCTGCGCAAGCAAAGGCACTTGGAATAGGTTTTACAAACCAACTTGCGTCCGTTGATGGTTGGATTGGTATATCCGATTCTGCCCCGTTGTATTTTGGAACCACTGGGACACCATCCGCAGGATATTTTGATCTGGTCTCGACACTAGAGCACGAAGTGTCCGAAGGAATGGGGCGAATTACAGGCGGCTCGGGTTGGGTAATTGACCTCTACAGATATGCCGGCCATGGAACCCTCGTCGCCCCAGGGACGGCTGGCGGATATTTCTCGACCGACCAAGGTCAAACCGATCTTCAGTATTTCAACGACAATATTTCAGATGGATCCGATTTTGCCGACTGGAAGACAGGCAGCATACCCGACGCTTTTGATGCCCACGGTTCCTCCGGCGTTGCACCCGTCTTGTCCGCATCGGACCTCGCAATGATGCGCGCGCTTGGTTGGCAAACAACGGCCGTCGGGACCGGTACCAACCTCTCGGGCAACGGCGAAAATGATCTGATCAAGAAGGATGGAAATGGCAATCTCGTCGTCCAGCAGATCAATTCCGATGGCACTGCGGGATCAAGCGCCAGCGCCGGGTACAATACCATATACGTCAATTCCGGCGCGAGCGCCAATGTGAACACCACCAGCGTCGTAGTCGGTAGCGGCAGCAGCGCCACGGTCAGTGGGATAGCAAACGCCATTACCATCGGAGATGGAAGTGCTGTCACCGTTTCCGGCTTATACAATAATATTCAGGCCGGCGCCGGGGACGGGGTTGGGCTCGTTGGATATTTTAATGTACTGAATGCTCAAACCTACACCACTGCCGTTGATTACGGCATGTACAATACCGTGACCCTCGGCGCCAACTCCAATCTCACAGTATTCGGCAATAACGGGACTGACATGGTCGGAAGCGGATCGATTGTCGCAATCGCCGGTAACTATGACAACGCTACCGTTGGCGACAATTCCGTTCTCCTCATTTCCGGTGTGGGTGACACGGGCACGATCGGCGCGTCCGGAATTCTCGCCACTAACGGCTCATATGGAACAATTACCGGCGGCTATCATCTCACGGCCCTCGATGTCGGCAATCACAACACCATCACCGCCGGAGCGAGTTCTGCCATCACCAACACTGGCTCATACGGCCAGGATCAGGCCGGCATAAATTCTACTTTCCTGGCGGCTGGCTACGCGAACAAATTCTTGGTAAACCCGTCATCGGCCTATAAATTTATCGAGGGCGGCTACGATACGCTGAGCGGCGCAATGGGCAGTTTTGCCGGTGACTTGATCGTCGATTTCAACAGTGGAAAATATCTCGATATCACCGATTTCATTCCAACTAACTTCACGGTTAGCTGGACAGGCTCTGCCAGTGCCGGTGTGCTGTCATTGTCCAATGGCAGCCAATCCCTGCTGCTGGCCACCAGCGGCGCAATCGACCAGTCACGGCTGAGCCTGGTTACTGATGGCAACGGTGGCACAATCCTTTTCCACTTCTAGCCACCTACGCCCGGAACCCGCGAGAGTACCCAACCCAACGGGCAGGAAGTACCGTGAGAAAGTTTTTTTGTTTCTTTTTGTTCACAAAAAGAAGACCCTTATCTTCTGTTAAACTCCTCCTTGCTCATCCCCCCCAAAGCCGAAAACAGCATAGGCCAAGACCGCAGCCCCTCATCAAACGCTGACAGCCGGAAGCTTTCGTTCGGCGCGTGCACGTCATCATCGGGCATCGCCAGCCCGAACGTCATCGCATCGATCCCCATCATTTCCTTGAAGATGGTGGTGATGGGGATGGAGCCGCCGGCGCGGGCGGGGAAGGCTTGTTTGCCGTGGATGGTTTGCAGCACCCCGAGTGCGATGCGGAGCAGTGGGTGGTCTTCGGGCAGGCTGTTGGCGGCGGTGCCGCCCATTTCCTGCTGCATTTCCAGGGTTACGCCTTTGGGCGTATGGGCGCGCAGATGGGCGTGGAGGGCGGCCATGGCTTTGTCGGGCGACATGCCGGGGGACAGGCGCATGGTGATTTTGGCGTGGGCTTCGGCGGGCAGCACGGTTTTGCTGCCGGCGCCGGTATAGCCACCCCACAGGCCGTTGAGTTCGATGGTTGGGCGCAGCGTGGTCAGTTCGCGGACGGTATAGTTCGGATCGCCCCAGCGGGTGCCGCCGATCTGGGCGAGGTATTCGGCTTCGTCCATCGGGATGGCGGCCGCGGCGGCGCGGGCGGCGTTGCTGATCGGGGTGGCGTCAGCGCCGAAATCGGCGACCAGGATGCGGCCTTGGTCATCATGGAGGCTGGCGATAAGGGCTGAGATTTCACGCAGCGCGTTGCGGGCGGCGCCGCCATAGCGGCCGGAATGCCCGTCCTTGGTGCCGGTGCGGAGCGTGATTTCCACCCCGGTGCAACCGCGCCCGCCGATGCCGACGGTGGGGACGGCGAGGCTCGCTTTGCCGCCATCGGCCGACAGCATGGCGTCAGCGGTGAGCAGATGGCGGAATTTATCGATGATCTTTCGGGCGGTTGGGCTGCCGACCTCTTCTTCGCCTTCGAGGAACAGTTTCACGTTAATCGGGCAGCCGCCGGTGACGGCGAGGAAGGCGGCGACGGTTTCGATGGCGATGGTGGTGGAGCCTTTCACGTCAGACGCGCCGCGGGCGTAAATGCGGCCGTCACGGATGGTGGGTTCGAACGGGGGGGAGTGCCAGAGTTCGAGCGGGTCGGCAGGCTGGACGTCATAATGGCCATAGACAATCAGGGTCGGCTTGCCCGGTGCGCCGGTCCAACTGCCATAGACTGCCGGCTGGCCCGATCCGCCATCGAGCAATTGCACGTCATCGAGGCCGATTTCGGTCAGGCGGGCGAGCAACATGGTGCGGGCGGCGTCCATGTGGTGGGCGTAGCTGGGTTCGGTGGACACGCTGGGGATGCGCAGCAGCGCGTTCAGCCGGCCCAGAATGGCGTCCCGCTGGTCGGCAAGATGGGCGATGACGGCGTCAGACATGGGTGGTTTCCTTTAGGCAAAGTGGCAGGCAAGCAGTTCTTTTTGTGAACAAAAAGAACCAAAAAAACTTTTTATCCATGGCGCACCGCCGCTAGTGCGAACTCGGAACAAAAGTGCGAAAGTTTTTTTGCTTCTTTTTGTTCACAAAAAGAAGACCTTCCTTCCTTACTCCGCCGCAAGCGCGTCAGGAATGACCAGGCTGCGGGCCAGCGCGACCAACCCGGCGACCAGTTCCGTCATCTGGGCGGCAAGCCCGACGAAACCTGCGCTGGGGGCGATGGCGTCTTCGTCCATATACAAAGCCCGGCTGATTTCGATTTGCAGCGCGTGGATGGCCCGACTCGGGCGGCCATAATGGCGGGTGATGAAGCCGCCGGCGTAGGGGTCATTGCGGCGCACCCGGTAGCCCATGCCGCGCAGGATTTGCTCGGCGCCGGCGGTGATGATCGGGCTGCAGCTGGTGCCGTGCGCGTCGCCCAGGATGAAATCGGCGCCGGATTTGGGAGGCAGCGCGTTGCCGGGCATGGAATGGCAGTCGATCAGAAGGGCGGCGCCGAACTGGCGGTGGGTGCTGTCGAGCAGGCCGGCCAGGCCTTCATGGAAGGGCTGCCAGCATTCGGCGACGCGGGCTTCGGCTTCGGCAAAGCGCAGGCGGCGGCGGTAGATGGTTTCGCCGGATGCGACCAGCTTGGCCAATGTGCCGAGCCCGGCGGCGACCCGGGGGGAGGTTGCGTTGACCCAGTTGGGCAACGCGTCTTCGAACATCGCCGGATCGAGTTCCCAAGGCTCGCGATTGGCGTCGCACCAGGCGCGGGGGAAATTGGCGCAGATCAGGGGCGCACCGTAGGCCGGGGCGGCGGCGAATAATGTGTCGACGAAGCTGTCTTCGGATCGGCGCAAGCGATGTGCGTCAAGCCGGGCGGCGGCGAGGAATTCATCGGGATAGACCGCGCCGGAATGGGCGGAGCTGAACACCACCGGGGCGGATTGCCGTGTGGGCCGCAAAACGCGGATTGGTTCGGGAAATGGCGGCGGGGCAGGGTCCATTAGCCCATTCAACCCCCACCTTGTCGGTTGGGCAAGACAAAGCCTTGCATCCAGCGGGCGGTTTGGACGGTAATCACGCCAGATTGCGGGAGAATTGCGATGCGTGGGTTGCTTTCAGGCCTGTTCCTGCTGCTGAGCGTGCAGATTGCGGGCGCGCAGTCGCTGCC
>JANXRN010000372.1 GCA_025352995.1 Acetobacteraceae bacterium | reverse complement strand
GCCGCTTGATCCCGCCCGCGCGATCGCCAGCAAGCTCAAGGACAGCGGCGCCAGCACCGTGATTTCGACCAATATTCCGGGCTTGATGCACAACGCCTTGGCGGTGCTCGCCGAAGGGTCCGCCAAATGCGTGATCCTGGGCGACGATGCCGAATTCGGCGCGCCGTCCCCTGCGCTGCCGATCCCGGCTGAGGCGCTCAACCTGACCGCAATTTCCACCGATCCGCCCGCGTCCTGGCCGGTAATTTCCCCCGATGACGTGGCGTTGCTGCAATATACCGGCGGCACCACCGGCGTGCCCAAGGCGGCGATGCTGAGCCACGCCAATTTGTCGGCCGCGGTCAGCATCATCGATAATTACGGCGCCGGCAAAGTCGCGATCACCGCCGATGACCGGATGATTGGCGTGCTGCCGCTGTTCCATATTTACGCGCTGACCGGCGTGCTGCTGCGCGCGGTTGCCGCCGGCGCGGAAATCCTGCTGCGCCCGCGCTTTGATGTCGATACCACCATCGCTGATCTCGAAACCGGCCGGGCCACCGTGTTCTGCGGCGTGCCGACCATGTGGATTGCGCTCGTCAACGCGCCCGGGATTGAAAGCCGCGATCTGACGTCTTTGCGGCTGACTTTGTCGGGCGGCGCGCCGCTGCCGGCGGAAGTTTCCGACAAATTCGAACGGATGACCGGCCAGCGGCTCGGCGGCGGCTGGGGCATGACCGAAACATCCCCGGTCGGCGCGCTGATCCCGGAAGACATCACCTACACATCGGGCATGATCGGCATCCCGGCGCCCGGCATCATGATGGATGTGGTGGCGTTGGATGACCCGCATAAAATCCTCGGCCCCAATGAAACCGGCGAAATCCGCATCAAGGGGCCGAACGTCACGCGCGGCTACTGGAACCGGCCGGAAGAAACTGCGGCCGCTTTCGCCGACGGCTATTTGCTGACCGGCGATATCGGCCATTACGACGAACGCGGCTTCTTCTTCCTGGTCGATCGCAAGAAGGACATGATCATTTCCGGCGGCTTCAACGTCTATCCGGCGATGATCGAAAACGCGATTTACGAACACCCTGACGTGCTCGAAGCCGGGGTGATCGGGGTTGCCGACCAATATCGCGGCCAGGCGGCGAAAGCCTTCGTGGTCTTGCGCGATGGCGCCGCGCCCATATCATTAGAGGGCTTGCGCAGCTTCCTCGCCGATCGTATCGGACGGCACGAACTGCCAAGTGCGTTGGAAATTCGTGACAGCCTGCCTAAGACGGGGGTCGGCAAGCTGTCGCGCAAGGACCTCGCGGATGAAGAACGCGCCCGAGCAGGGCAATAGGAGAGAAACCGATGGACCTGAATTTCACCGCCGAAGAACTGGCGTTTCGCGACGAAATGCGCGCCTTCTTTCGCCGCGAGATCCCCGAAAGCATTCGCACCAAAGTGCTCGAAGGCCAGCATCTGACCAAGGATGAAATCATCCTCCAGCAGCGCATCCTCAACAAGCACGGGCTTGCGGTGCCGGGCTGGCCAGTCGAATGGGGCGGCAAAGACTGGACCCCGGTGCAGCGCTATTTCTATTCCGATGAAATCCAGCAGGCCGGCGTTCCGGGCGGGCTGGCGTTCAATACCTCGATGGTCGGGCCGGTGATCGCCCAGTTCGGCAGTGAAGCGCAGAAGAAGAAGTTCCTGCCGGCGACCGCCAACCTCGATATCTGGTGGTGCCAGGGCTTTTCCGAACCCGGCGCGGGCTCGGACCTTGCCGGCCTGCGCACCAAAGCCGAACTGATTGACGGCGAATGGGTGATCAACGGGCAGAAGACCTGGACCACCCTCGGCCAGCATGCCGATTGGATTTTCGTGCTCTGCCGCACCGATCCCAATGCCAAGAAGCAGGAAGGCATTTCCTACATCTTATGCGACATGAAAACCCCCGGCATCACCGTCCGCCCGATCCAGACCATTGATGGCGGCCACGAAGTCAACGAAGTCTTCTTCGACGACGTGAAAGTGCCGGCGGAGAATATCGTGGGGGAAGTTAACAAGGGCTGGGATTACGCCAAATTCCTGCTCGGCAACGAACGCACCGGCATCGCCCAGGTCGGCGCCTCCAAAGCGCGGCTGAAGCGGATCCGCGAACTCGCAGCCATCGAGCCGATCGGCGAAGCCCGCGTGCTCGATGACCCGAAATTCCGCGAAAAACTGTCGATGGTGGAAATCGAGCTCAAGGCGCTGGAAATGTCCCAGCTTCGCATCATCGCCGACGAAAAAGGCAAGGCCAAAGGCCGACCGAACCCGGCAAGCTCCATCCTCAAGCTGAAAGGCTCGCAAATCCAACAATGGACGACCGAGCTTGCGATGGATGTCGCCGGCCCCTTCATCATGCCGTTTGCGATGTCCGATGAAGGCAGTGGCCGTAACGAAACCGGCTACGGTCCGGAATTCGCCGCCGCCGCCGCGCCGGCCTATTTCAACAAGCGCAAAGTGTCGATTTACGGTGGGTCTAATGAGATCCAGCGCAACATTATCGCTAAGGCGATTTTGGGGTTCTAGGCCAGCGCTAAGGGAAGCGCCTTCTTTTTGTGAACAAAAAGAAGCAAAAAAACTTCCCCACTTTGGTTCCATGTGCGCACCGGCAGCGGTGCGCCATGGATAAAAAGTTTTTTTGGTTCTTTTTGTTCACAAAAAGAACTGCTTATCTTGCCTAAAGGAATACTTCCATGGACTTCGACCTCACCGACGACCAACGCTTGTTGAAAGACAGCGTCGATCGCCTGATCGCCGACCGCTACAGCTTTGA
>JANXRN010000305.1 GCA_025352995.1 Acetobacteraceae bacterium | reverse complement strand
AACAGCGGCGCCACCGGGTACACGGTTGCCGCCGGCAGCAGTTTTGCCGCCGAGCGCTTCACCTATACCCCGACCGCCAATGAAACCGACGCTGCGCTGGTGCTGACCTCCACCACCGATATCGCCGGTGCCCGCCAATATGGCGCGCTGATCGATAATTTGCGGCTCAGCGACAACGCCCCGGGGTTTCACCAAACCGCCGCGAACAGCGGCGCCTTCGTGGAAAGTTTCGATTCCGCCCAGCCCGGCAGCAATATCAGCACCTTGATTGCCGGCACCGGCTTCACCGTGACCAGCGGCAACATCGACGTGACCGGCAATCTGCCCAACGGCGCCAATGGCGGCTTCTTCACCTGTCCGGTGGGGCTGCCGAGCGAAAATAACTGCATCGACCTCAACGGCAACCAACCTGGCAGCATCGCGACCACCGATCCGATGGTGCTGCTGGCCGGCGTCACCTACGAGGTGGACTTCGCCCTCGCCGGCAATGTTGATGATGGTAGCCACGCCGCCTACGCGATGCATGCGCGGCTCGGCAACAGTGGGGCATTCAGCTTTTCCGCGTTGCCCGGCAGTAGCTTTACCACCCAAGCCTTCACCTACACGCCGATCCGCGACGAAGCGGCAGCGTCGCTGCAATTCACCTCCGACAGCACCACCGGCGATCCGCAGTTCGGCGCGTTCATTGACAATATTTCCGTCGTTGCCTTGTCCAATGCCGATCCCAACGCGGTGCCGGAACCGGGATCGATGGCACTGCTGTTCACCGGGCTTGCGTGTGTCGGCGCGCTCCGCCGGCGGAAGCGGCGATGATGGCGGGGCGCCCGACGCGCACTGCCGACGATCCGACCCTGTCCGCAGCCCGCCCCCGCCGGGTTTCCGGCGCCTTTGTGCTGCGCATTGTTGTGCTGCTGCTGGCGCTGCTTGCGGTCGGCGCCTATTTCAGCAACCGCGTCTTGCAACCTGCGAGTTTGCAAGGCGTGGTGAATGCCCCGATGGTGACGTTGCGCGCACCGATCGATGGCAAACTGATCCGTGGCGGGGCGATGATCGGGGAGGTGGTAACGCCCGGCACCGACATGTTCGTCATCCGCGATCCGCGGGTGGATTTGCATCGCCAGCGCGAACTGCAAACCCGCCAGACCAACGCCCGCCAGCGGGTCGCAGCGCTGGATCGCATCCTGGCCGATCTGGAGCTTTTATCGGTCGAATTGCGTGGTCGCGCCGCGTCTTATTCGGTGGCCGAACAGGCGCGATTGCAAGGGTTGCTTGGCGGGCAGGACATCGCCATCGCCACTGCCCAATCGGCACTCGATTTCGCACGGGACCAGGAAACCCGCGCCCGCATCCTGGTGCGCTTCGGCACTGCCGTCGAACAGCGTCTGGACGACGCGGTGCGGGCCAGACTTGCCGCCCAGGCGAATTTTGACCGCGCCGTTGCCGACCGCAACAGCACGGTCGTGGCGCTCGACGCCGCCCGTCAGCAAGTCTTCACTGCCCCTGGCGTCGGTGGTGCCGGTTATGCGCAGCA
The DNA here is from genome assembly GCA_025352995.1 of Acetobacteraceae bacterium. Classification (GTDB taxonomy): domain Bacteria; phylum Pseudomonadota; class Alphaproteobacteria; order Acetobacterales; family Acetobacteraceae; genus CAITOL01. Next base: position 27,565 of record JANXRN010000305.1, on the reverse strand, counting down.
GAAGCAGGACGAGGTCGACATCCGCCGGCTGGAACTGACCTACCAGCGCAGCGTCGCCGCCGAAGAAGCCGCCGCCTTGCAACGTGATATCGATGCGGAAACCGCCCATGTCGCGGCGCTGCGCGAAGTCGCGGTGCCGGCGTCCGTCGGCGGCGTGATCTCAGCGGTTTATGTCTCCACCGGCACCGATGTGGTGCGCGGCAATCCATTGGCCGACGTGATGGATTGTGCGGCACTTTATATCGAGGCGACGGTGTCCACCGGCTGGTTCGCCACCCCACGGCCGGGCGATCAGGTGCGGGTCGGGCTGTATGGCGTGTCCGGCACCATGGTCGGTCGCATCCGCAGCCTGCGCGACACTGCAATGGCGTTGGACCCCTCGCGCAGCATTCCGCTCTCGGAACGGCAAAGCCGCCAGACGGTAACCGCGATCATCGACATTGATCGCAAGGACATCCTGCTGTCGCGCGATCATGGTTGCCCGGTTGGCCAGCCGGCGAGCGTGCAATTCAATTGATCCCTGATGCGATCGAAGGCCTGCTGGTTCCCTTCATGGCGTTCGGGGTCCTGCTGATCCTGCTGATCACTACCATTGCGTCTCCGCAACGCCAGCCCTGGCGCGCAATCGTTGCGGGATTGTCGGCCGCACTGGCGGTGATATTCCTGGCGTGGCGCTTCGATGGTGTGCTGATGGCCGCCGCCGCCGATGATGCCTCGGCGTTCATCTATGTCGGCAGCGCCATTGACGCGCTGGCGTTGTTCGATTTTCTTGTGTTCATCTTGCTGATCAGCCGGTTCCGCGACCGCCGGCCGGCAGCGCGCGCCCATGCCCAGGCGCTCGCCACCACCGATCCCGCATTACTGCCGCATGTCGATGTTTGGATCGCGACGTACAACGAAGAATGGGCGATCCTGGAGAAAACCCTTATCGCTGCCCAGGCGCTCGATTGGCCGGCCGACCGGCTGCATATCCATGTGCTCGATGACGGGCGACGCGAATGGTTGGCCGCGCGCTGCGCGGAATTTGGGGTGGCCCATGTCACCAGGCCAGACAATGTCGGCCGCAAGGCCGGCAACCATAACAACGCGCTGCGCCTGACCGAAGCGCCATTCATCCTGTCGCTCGATGCCGATTTCATCGTCTTCCCGCAGGCAATCCGCCATCTGATTGGCTTTTTCGCCGAAGCCGATGTGGCGATCGTGCAATCGCCGCAGGTGTTCTATAATCCTGAGCCGTTTCGTAATAATCTGTTGCTGCACCGGTTCCTGCCCGACGATCTCGACCTGTTCTACAAAATCATGCAGCCTGGCCGCGACGCCTGGAACGCGACATTCTATTGCGGCACCTCGGCGATGCTGCGGCGATCCGCCCTGGTCGATGTCGGCGGGTTCGCCACCCAGGGCGATATTGAAGACCAGATCACCAGCATGAAATTATGGCAGCGCGGCTGGCGGACGATTTTCGTCGGTGAACAGCTTAGCATCGGGCTGGCGCCCGAATCGCTCGCGGCGCTGCATGATCAGCGCAATCGGTGGTGCCGCGGCAGTTTGCAGATCATGTTCACCCGCCATTCTCCGCTCGGCGCCGGCTACACGATGGTGCAACGCCTGCTGTTTTCGCAAAGCTACTGGGTGCTCGGCTCGCTGGTCCCGCTTTACTACGCCGTGTTGCCCGGGCTGGTGTGGCTGTTCGGTGCACGCCTGTTTTCGCACGCGACATCGGGGGAGGTTATCGCCATGCCCATCCTGCTGATGGTGGGAATATGGACGGCGCTGACCTGGCTGTCCGAGCGTAGCTGGATTCCGATCGTTTCTCCAGCGTTTCAACTTTTCATGGCGGTTGAATTATTGCCGACCGCGCTGGCGTCGCTGATCAAACCTTTCGGCAAGCCGCTGTTCAAAATCCTTCCGGTGACGGCCAAGGGCCAGGACGCGACCCGAACGGCCATCGACTGGCTGACCTTTCTGGTGCTGCTGGCAATTATCCTCGGCACTATCGCAGCAATTGCCCTCGCCGCCTTCGGGCCGCGCGGCGAAATGGTCGATGCCAACGAAATGCTGACCGCGCTGGGCTGGACGATCCTCGATCTGGTGACCTGCGCGATCGCGCTGCTGACCTGCTTCGAACTGCCTTATCGGCGAACCGAAGAACGTTTCGCCATCGTCGAGCCGGTTACACTCGAAGCCAACGGGCACGCCCTTTCCGGGCAAACCGCAAACCTTTCGCTCGGCGGGGCGTTGATCCGGCTTGATGGGGCTGCCGGGTTTGCAGCGGGACAGGCGCTGACCGTTCGCATTGGCGAATTGCCAACGCTGCCGGCGGAAATTATTCGTGCGCTGCCCGGCAACCAGATCGCCATCGCCTTCGCGCCGCTTGGTGACCGCGACCGCGCCGCGTTGATCCGCCGGGTATTCCTCGGGCCTGAACCCAAGCCCGATCCGGTGAATGTCCGAGGCCTGTCGATCATGGGCGGGGTCGCACGGCGGCTGGCGCGGGGCGACTTCTGACCTTGCCGCGCGGTGGCCCGCTATGCCAGCTTGGCAGCATGACAATTTCCCCGACTGATATCACCGAAGCCGCCGCCCGCATCGCGCCCTATGTGCGCCACACGCCGATCATGCGGCTGGCCGCCGGCGATTTCGGCATGGCCGACGCGGTGACCCTGAAGCTTGAACTGTTGCAACATGCTGGCAGTTTCAAGCCGCGTGGGGCCTTCAACCGCATCTTGCGCGCCCGGGCCGCAGGCCTGGTGCCCGCCAGTGGCGTCATCGCCGCATCCGGGGGCAATCACGGTGCGGCGGTTGCCTATGCCGCGCAGCAGCTTGGCCTGACCGCCGAAATCTTCGTCCCCGAACTGACGCCGGCCGCCAAATGCGCGCGCATCGAAAGCTGCGGCGCGCGGCTGGTGCGCACGGGCGCCGCGTATGCCGACGCCTTCGCCGCTAGCCAAATTCGCGCCGCCGAATCGGGCGCGCTGGTTGTGCATGCTTACGATCATGCAGACGTGCTCGCCGGGCAGGGCACCACGGCGTTGGAGTTCGAAGCCGATGCCCCCGACCTTACCCACATTCTGGTGGCTACCGGCGGCGGCGGGTTGATCGGCGGCATGGCGGCATGGCTCGCAGGCCGGATCAAGGTGATCAGTGTGGAACCGGAAGCCTGTCCGACCTTGCACGGCGCGCTCGCCGCTGGGCATCCGGTGGTTGGGCCGGTCGGCGGCGTTGCGTCCGATTCGCTCGGCGCAAAAGAAGTCGGCGCGCTGATGTTCCCGATCGCGCAGCGTTACGTGGCCGAAGCCGTGTTGGTGACGGACGCGGCAATCATCGCCGCCCAGCGCCTGCTGTGGGACCGGATGCGGCTGATCGCCGAACCTGGCGGTGCGACCGCTTTGTCGGCGCTGCTGTCGGGCGCCTGGACCCCGCCGCCCGGCGCCAGAGTCGGCGTGCTGGTCTGCGGCGCCAACGCCGATCCCGCGAAAATCGCCGCGTGACCGAGGTTCTGCTCGCCGTCGATGCGCGCGGGGTTGCAACCGTTATGCTCAACCGCCCGGCACTCGGCAATGCCTATAACGCGGCAATGCTCGCCGGGCTGACTGACGGACTGGCCCAGCTTGCCGCCGACCCCGCAGTGCGCGCCGTCGTGATCCGCGGCGCCGGAAAACATTTCCAGGCCGGTGCAGACATCAACTGGCTCGGCGAAACCGCGAAAGCTGCCCCCGAAGCCGCTTTTGCTGCGTCCCGCGCGACAACCGTTGCGATGACCCGACTCAACGAATTTCCCAAACCCACAATTGCCATCGTGCAAGGCGCCTGCTTCGGCGGTGGGTGCGGGATTGTCTGCTGCGTCGATGTCGCGCTGGCCACACCCGCCGCCCTGTTCGGCATCACCGAAGTCCGCGTCGGCGTCACCCCGTCCCCGATCAGCACCCACATGGTCAACGCCATAGGGCTGCGCCAGGCGCGGCGTTACGCGATCACCGGCGAACGTTTCGATGCCGCTGAAGCGTTGCGCATCGGATTGGTGCATGAAGTCGTGGCCGAAGCTGCGATGGAGGCTCGGCTGGCAGACGTGCTGGACGCAATCTTCCTTAGCGCACCCGGCGCCGTTGCAGTCACCAAGCAATCGATCCTGGCCGCCAATGATTTCACCCTCGATGACCGCCAGATTGACAGTTTGTCCCATGAAGGCTGGATGCAGCGCAGTTCCGCCGAGGGCCTGGAAGGCACCTCGGCGTTCCGTGAAAAGCGTGTGCCGGCCTGGTACGTGCCGGGCTAGTTCAACCGCGCTGCTTCGGCCATCACTTCAATCGCTTCGGGCTGGCGCGACCGGACGGTCAGGCTGTCGGCGCCGCTATCTTCCCAGGCCCGGAACCGTTCGCGGATGCGCGCCACCGGGCCGACTAGCGCTTTCAGATCAACCCATTCGTCCGGCACCGCCGCAATGGCTTCTTCCTTGCGATGGGCGAGATAGAGTTCCTGAATGCGGTCGGCGGCGTCGCCATAGCCCATCCGCACCATGATATCCTTGTGGAAATTCTTGTCCTTGTGCCCCATCCCGCCGACATAAAGTGCGACTTCCGGCTTGAGTTTGGCGAGTGCCGCCTTCACGTCATCGGCGACTTCGACATGGACCGACGCCTGGATCGCCAGATCCTTCAGGCTTTTGCCATTGCCGGCGCGGCGGAAGCCTTCTTCCAGCCACGGCTTGTAGAAATCCAACGATCCCGGGAAAAACCCCATCGGCAGCCAGCCATCGGCGATTTCTGCCGTCAGCTTCACCGTCGCCTCATTCCCGGTTGCCAGATAAATCGGAATATCCGGGTTCATGTGCAGGATGGATTTGAGCGGCTTGCCCACGCCCATCGCGCCGGGGCCGGTGAAAGGCAGGCTGATTTCGCGACCTTCATGCGCCACCGGTTCTTGCCGCGCGAAAATCTTGCGCATGATCGCCACGTAATCGCGCATCCGGTAATAAGGCTTGCCCCAAGGCTCGCCGTACCAGCCTTCAACAATCTGCGGCCCCGACACGCCAATGCCCGCAATGAACCGCCCGCCACCAGCCAGCGCATCCACCGTCCCCGCGCACATCGCCGCATTCGCCGCCGTGCGGCCAGCCAACTGCATAATCCCAGTGCCGAGGCGGATGCGCTTGGTCAGCGCCGCGATATAGGCCAAGGGCGTTACCGCGTCTGATCCATAGGCTTCCGCCGTCCAGACGCTGTCATAGCCGAGTTCTTCGGCGCGCTGGATCAGCTTGATGGGGATATCCAGCTTGGCTTTCGAATAGCCGATCGACAGGCCGAGTTTCATGGCGCGTGCTCCGTTCGTTTCCTTGGGGTGGGAGGCTAATCAGGAAACGAAGGGAGGGGAAGAGAAGGCACGCAGTTCATTTTGTGGACAAAAGGCGTAACGGCCAAGGCTCTCGGCAGCTTGTCATCGACAGACTAAAGCCAAGGAAGAACTCCTTTTTTTGAAAAAAAAGGAGCAAAAAAACTTTTCCACTTTGGTTCCGAGCGCTTCGCTGTTGCGGGGGGACGCACGCCAACGGCGAGGAATGGATAAAAAGTTTTTTTGCTTCTTTTTGTTCACAAAAAGAAGACCTTACTTACTGCTAAGCTGCTAGTGGTGCGATCCTAACGCTCACTACCCGAGCGTTAGGTGAATCGTTCCACCAAATCAAAGGCTAGTGGATAGAATCTGACGGCTCTTTCCGTCAGATTCTATCCACTAGCGCCATCTGTCCCAGCTTGATCTGCGTCAGCATCGCCATCTCGTCATACACCACCCATTCATCGACAATCTTGCCATCGATGATGTGGTAATGGGTGAAGCCGAGCACAAACATCCGCTGCCCGGTGGGGGTGCCGAGATTGCCGTAGCCGAGGTGATGCCCGTCCGCGATCCAGCGCACCGCAACCTTGTCGCCGCCTTCTTCGCATGGGACTGAGCAAATATGCTGCGGCAGGAACAGCATGTCCGGCATCATCGCCACCTGGCGGATCGTCTGGGTGGTGACCGCGGCAGTCCCGTAAAGTTCCTGCAAGCGCGGCCCGTGCCACTGGCAGTTCGGCGCATAGATTTCGCGGATTTTGCCGAACATGCGGCGATTGTAAATCTCATGCAGCCAGCGCAGCACATCGGCTTCAAGGTCACTATGCGCAATCGAAACATCGGCGGCATCGGGCGGCGGTGTCTGGCCCAGCCCGCGCTGGTTTTCCGCCAGCGTCGACACGGTCAGCCCGCGATCGAACATCGATTTCGCAGCGCCCGTCGCAAACATATCGCAATCGAGGCCAAGCTGGATGTAGAGGCCCATATTATCCCGCACCACCCATTCGCGGAAAATCCGGTTTTCCAGCACCATGCAATCGGCCACCGTGCGGGTCACGAACCTGCGCCCGGTCGGCTTGCCGAACGCGCCCCATTCGGTGTGCCGCCCGGTGCCGGTCACCAGGTGGGAGGTATAGAACCCATCGACATCGTTGCCACGCCAGATCACCTGGGTCGCCATGCCGCGCCGATCCGGCATTTCCGCCAGGCGGGCAATGGTGTCCTGGATAATTTCCTCCCGGCTGTAAACCGCGCCCAGCGGGCCATAGACGACAGGGTTGTGGGTGTAGTGGGAATAGATCAGCCCGACATCGCGTTCGTCCCAGATGCGGTGGGTGCAGCGGACAATGTAATCGACGATGTCGGTGTAAATTGGATCAAATCCCCGCAAGCTCTGGCTACGCGGGCGATTGGTGGGGGCAAGGTCAACATAATCGCGGCGTTCGACTTGCAGCACCTGTTCTTTGGCCGGAGGGACGCGGGAGACGGATTGGGGATCGGTCATTTCAGATTCCTTAAAATTCTTCTTTTTGTGAACAAAAAGAAGCAAAAAAACTTTACCAATTTTCTGGCCGTTGGCTCGGGACCTTACCGCAGTGGCACGGTACCCGTAACAAGTGGGAGAAAGTTTTTTTGGTTCTTTTTGTTCACAAAAAGAACTGCTTGCCTTGCCTTCATCCCTTCACCGCCCCCGCTGTCAGCCCAGACACAATCTGCCGCTGAAACACCATTACCAGCAAAAACAGCGGCGCGGTAATTGACACCGCGGCGGCGATCGCCTGGATCTGGTCGGCGGCGCTGTTTTCGCTGTTGAGGAACTGCGCAATTGCCGGCACCATGGTTTGTGATTGCTGGTCGAGCAGAAGTGACGTCACCAGATAGTCATTATACGCTAGCAGGAATGAAAACAGCCCGGTGGTGATTACCCCCGGCCACATCACCGGCATGATCACCTGGCGAAAAGCTTGCAGCTGGGTGCAGCCATCAACCTGGGCTGCTTCATCCAGTTCGACCGGGATGGAGCTGAAAAAGGAGCGTAGCATCCAGATCGTGAAAGGTTGGTTGATCGCAACCAGCACCAGGATGACTGGCAGAATGCGGCCATAAAGCGTTGGCGCTTCGGGCGTGAACAGCTGGAAGAACCAGGCGGTGGCTTGCCAGTGCCAAAGTGGCGCCAGGATGGCTTGGGAGTTGATCAGGGTGGGCAAATAGCCGGCGAGCAACACCGAGTGCGGCAAAGCGCGAAACACCAGCGCCGCGATCAGCAGCCAGAAGGCGAAGGCGGTGCTGGTGCGGGCGAGCGCGTAGCCGGCGAGCGTTCCGGCGGTGAGCGACACGCACACCACGCCGGCGGTAACGATCGCCGAATTGATGAACTGGCGATAGAAAGCGTGGCCGACCCAGACTTCGTAATAATGTTCCCAGGTGATACCAAACAGGGGGCGGGTCAGCGGGCCGCCGATGGCATCGACAACGGCGCGGAGCACCAGCACCGTTACGAAACTGGTTGCAACGATGCGGATATATTTTTGGCGCCGCGTCAGATCGTTGCGGCGTTGCCAGGCCCAGGCGACGATGATGCCGACCAGGGGTAGCAATGACTGCACCGAAATCCCGCCATGTGCAGCGGCCGTGCGGGGGCCCAGCACAACGTCGAGTGGATTGGTCGAAAACGCATCAAGCGGCACCTTGAACGACAAAGCCGCAATCCAGAACAGCGGGAATGCTGCGACCACCAGCCATCCGACCAGGAATATCCCGGCCGCGATGCGCAGCGGGGCGGATGTGCGCAAGGCGGGAATGGCGATGCTCATGATTTGCCCCGATGGTCACGCCAGGTTCGCCGCAGCGGCACCAGCAGCAACACCACAATCCCCAGCATGGTCAGCATGGCCGACGCCGAGGCCCGCGCGACGGCCCGGTTGCCGGTCTGGTCCGGCGTCAGAAAACTGTAAGTCAGCCACTGCAACGAAATCCGGTAGGCATGGGCAGCAAAGCCCACCACTTCATCAAACACCCGGTAGCTGTCCATCAGATGGATCATCGTCACGAACACGATCAGCGGCATCAGATGCGGAATGATCACGTAGCGCAACCGTTCCATTCGTGTGGCGCCATCGATGACCGACGCTTCGATCGTATCCTTATTGACCGTTTGCAGCCCGGCATAGAACACCACGAAAGCGAAGGGCGCGATGTGCCAGATGCGGTAGAACAGCATCATCAATTCGATGGTCCAGCCCTGCGCGAACATCGACACGTCATGCCCGGTGATCCAGCGAATGGCGTCCGTCAGCACGCCATCGCCGACGAATAGCCAGCGTATGGCCAGCGCGCCGATGACGGGCGTGATGATATAAGGCAACAAAGTGACGAAAATAACCGGGCCACGCAGGCCGTGGGCAATATCATCGACCGCCAAGGCCAGCAAAAGTCCCAACCCGACGATGAAGGGCAAGGTGATGAGCGTGAAGCTCAGCGTGAAGCGCAGCGCGTTGTAAAAATCGATGTTCAGCACTGCCGACATGCCGTGCCCGGTGGGGGAAAATGCGTCCGCCACCGCGTCCGGCTGCAAAAGCTGGCGGTAATTATCCCAGCCAACAAAGCGCGTACTGGTGACGGCCACCCCAGCCTGCATGACGGGGCGCGACTGCATTTCCTTCACGCAGGTTTGGGTCAGGAAGCCCGGGGTGCAGCTCTCCACCAGCACATCCTCGAACACGCCTTGTGTGGCATGGAAACTTTGCCATGCCACACTTACCAGCGGCAGCGCGATGAAGATGATCATCAGCACCAGCGATGGGGCGATAAACCCGAGGAAAACCCGTCCCCGCATTGTCTTGGCCTATTTCAGAATGCCTTTTTCCTTGGCCGCGACAGTATAGGCGGCAGCGATCTTGGCAAGCGTCTGTTCGGCGGTTTCGCGGCCGCTGAAGTAGTTCGCCAGATTGGCGCCCAAGGCGGTGTGCATCAGGCCCATCGCGGTGGTGGCCGGATAGGGCGGTGCGCCGGCGCCGGCCGATGCTGCCGCGCCGACCGCGTATTTACCTGGCTCGTAGCCTTTGATCAGCCAGATCGCCGCCGCATTATTGGCCTTGACCATTTCCGGGCTGATGCCCTGCATGGCGACATGGAAGGCGGCATCTGCCTCGGCGTCCGAAATATTCTTGGCGATGGCAAAACCATCCCACCACACCGTGGTGGCCGGCTTGCCGCCAGCATGGGCGGCGGGCGCCTTGGCGAAGGCGATCTTGCCGACCACGGTCGATTCCTTGGCATCATCCATCGCGCCCGCGCGGGTCACCCACAAATTCGCCGCTGCGATCTTGCCGCGCTGGAATTGCTGCTGAACGGTATTGGCTTCGGACGTCAGAAATTCCGGGTCCATATAGGCCGACAGCGCTTTCATCATGGCGAGGGTTTTCAGGCCGGCGTCGCCCTGCACCGTCGGCACGTTGCCCGCACCGAAGAAGGAACCTTCGAAGCCGAAATACATGTTGACGAAATCGGTCGCCAGATCCCAACCGCTTTTGTAGGTGCCGCCCATCGGATACTGCATCACGCCGGCTTTTTTAATCGCGGCGAGGCTCGTCAGCAGTTCATCATAGTTGGTCGGCTCGGCTAGTTTCAGATCGGCGAACACGTCGCGTCGATACATCAGATGCTGGACATTCACCATCATGGCGATCGCCATGACTTTGCCGTCAATGCGGATCAACTGGTTGGGCTGCAAATTCTGCCCGTATTTGGCAATCAAATCATCGAGCGGGCGCACCGTTCCGTCATTCAGCAGGGGCACCAGGCTGTTCACCGCGAGGCCGGCGAACTGATACAACGCTGGCTTGGCGGCAAGGGCTGCCGGCTGCTTTTCTTTGTATTGCAGATCAAGTTCAACCTGCACATTGCCGCAGGTTTTCATGTAGTCCGTCACCGCAACCCAGGCGGGGAAGCTCGGTGCTTGCACTTTGATCGGGGTGGTGTTAGCGAAATTGCACGCGGCCTGCGCCGACACGCTGGCGCCAAGCAGGATGGTCGCAGAGAGAAGCATATTCTTGAGCATTGTCTGTCCCCTTTTTTTGTTGTGATCAGGCCTGTAGCCACGCCATCCGCAAGGCCGCCGCGCGGCGATGTCCTTCAAGCCCTTCGCTGGCACTTTGCCGAATGGCGGCCGGTGCCACCGCGCGCACGCCCTCGGGTTCGAGCCACTGATGGGTGCAGATTTTCACGTACGATCCCACCCATAGCCCGCCAGTGTAGCGTCCGGCGCCCATGGTCGGCAAAGTATGGTTGGTACCGCTGCATTTATCAGAATAAACCACGCTGGCGAGCGGGCCGATGAAGATCGAACCATAGTGCCGCAGCTTCGCCGCCATCGCGTGCGGGTCTTCGGTGTGAACTTGCAAATGCTCGGCGGCGACCTGATCGGAATAGGCGATCATCGCGGCTTCATCAGCGCACACCACGATTTCGCCGTACGACTCCCACGCGCGCGCCGCGACGTTGGCGGTTGAAAGATCGGCCAGTTGGCTTGTGACTTCGGCCAAAGTCCGCTCGGCCAGACCAAGGTCGGTGGTAATAAGCCCAACCCTGGTGTGGATGTCGTGTTCGGCCTGGGCGAGCAAGTCGGTGGCGATGGTTGCGGCATCGCCGGTGCTGTCGGCAACGACGAAAATCTCGCTGGGCCCGGCGAGCTGATCGATCCCGACTGGACCGAATACTTGCCGCTTGGCTTCATTCACATAGGCATTTCCCGGCCCGACGATCTTGTCCACGGCGGGAATTGTTGCGGTGCCGAACGCCATTGCCGCGATCGCCTGGGCGCCACCGACCCGGAAAATACGGTGCGCCCCGGCCAGGTGGCAGCCGGCGATCATCGCCTGGTGCGCGGTCGGCGGCAGGCAGGCGATGATTTCATCGCAACCCGCGACAACCGCCGGCACGATGGTCATCACCGGCGCCGACAGCAGCGGATAGCGCCCGCCGGGAACGTAACACCCCACCCGTTCGATCGGGATGATCTTGTGCCCAAGATGCAGGCCCGGCAGTGCCTCGATATCCAGCGGCAGCATGGTGGCGTATTGCGCTTCGGCGAAGGCCCGCACACGGGCAATGGCAAATTCGGTATCGGCGCGGGTCTGCGGATCAAGGGCTGCCACGGCCGCCGCGCGTTCTTCCGCCGTAACCTCAAACGCGGTCACATCGGTCTTGTCGAACAGCTTGCTGTAGTGCTGCAAGGCCGCGTCACCATCGGCGCGCACCGCAGCCAAAATCCCCGATACGGTGTCGCGCAGCGTGCCCGCATCGCCCGCCGGATCGTGGTTCGGCGCCTTGACATAGAGCAGCTTGCCTTGCGGTGCGTGATCCAAGCGAACAGCCTCCCCTTACCGATTTTTTCATGATAGATCATACTCACCGCGGCCAAGGAAGCAGGTTTTGGCTTGGTGTCTAGTATTCTCACCAGCACCGCGCGAGGTTGGAGGGGCAAATGCCGCAAGTCGGGGCCAAATTGCACGAACTGCGTCGCCGGCGCGATATCAGCATCCGCGCGCTGGCCATCCGTTCCGGCGTGTCCCACTCGACCATTTCATTGATCGAACGTGACCGGATGAGCCCGTCGATCGATACGCTCGCCGCCATACTTGACGCACTCGGCGGCACGTTGACGGCGTTCTTCCTCGATCTGCGCTCCGGCATGAAGGCGAGCCCGTTTTACGCACGGTCCGAACTGGTGGAGATCGGCCGCGCCAACACGATTTCGCACCGGCTGATCGGTACCAACCATCACGATCGCGACATGATGCTGATCCACGAGACGTACGCGCCTGGCGCCGATACGGGCGAAGCCTTTTCACATACTGCGCAAGAAGCCGGCCTGGTTATTCGCGGTGCGATTGAAGTGACGGTGGGCACAACGAGCCAGGTTCTGCGGGAGGGGGATGGGTATTATTTCGACAGCCGCCTGGCGCACCGATTTCGCAATGTAGCCGATGAGATCAGTGAAATAGTGAGCGCGGTAACCCCACCCAGTTACTAGCGCACCACCGCCGGTACACACTCGGAACCAAATTGGAAAAGTTTTTTTGCTTCTTTTTGTTCACAAAAAGAAGACCTTCCTTACGGCTTAACGTCCGCAATCCCCCAATGCGTGCAAACCCGATCCGCAAGCCGCCCCCCAACCCACAACGCCACCACCACGCCAACAATCGCCGCGCCGTTGGCCGAAACCGCGAAGCGCTCCGCCAGCGCCTGCAACCCCACCACCAGCCCCAACGCCAGCGGCAGGCGTAACCCAAGCTTGATCCACAGCCGCGACCAGATCGGGTTCGCGCGCGCCCAGTTCGCCAGGGCGGTCATTTCAACAGGGGGCCGGCCTGCCCGCCATGTTCCTTGCACCAGGCGGCGATTTCGGCGTGGGTGGCGAACCAGACCTGGCCTTTGGCATTAATATGCCGCAGCAGCCGATCGAGGATGCCGATCCGGCTGCGATGGCCGATGACGTGCGGATGCAAGGTCAGCAGGAACAGCCCGTTTTCGGCCCAGGCGCCATCGAATTCGGCGCGGAAGATTTCTTCCACCACGCTGGGCGCGGTCACCGGGCGCAAAGCGGTGAAGCGCTGCATGTTGAAATAAACCGAGTCATCGCGGATCCATTCCGGCGGCAGTTCGACAATCCCGGTCGGCTCTTCGTCCGACAGCAGCTCATACGGATCATCATCGGCCATCAGGCTGCTATCGTACAGCAACCCGAGTTCCTGCATGATGATCAGCGTGTTGACCGAAAAATCCCAGCTTGCCGCGCGCAGCCCAACCGGCGCGCGCCCGCCGAGATGGTCGAGCATTTCCATCGCCCGATAGGTCAGGTCGCGCTCGGCTTCATAGGGCAACTGGGTGTTGCGTTCATGGATCCAGGAATGGATGGCGAGTTCATGGCCGTCGGCGCCGAGGCTGCGGACTTCATCTTCGTGCAGCAGCGCCGCCACCGCGGGATAGAAGAACGTCGCCTTGATGTTGTCGCGTTCGAGCAGCGCGCGGATGCGTGGCAAGCCACGGCGCGCGCCGTACTGGCCCTGGCTAAGCCGGGTTGGGCCATCATCATCATCGCGCAACGATCCGGTTTCGTGATCGGCTTCTATCGCCAATGCCACCGCGCAGCGCGCGCCGTTGGGCCAGGCGGTGGGAAGCAGGTTGCGGCCGGCGCGGGTGCGGTCGACGATTTCGCGCCAGGTCTTCTCCTGCCATTGCCATGGCTCACCACGCGCTTCCGGCTCTGGCCTGTTGTCACTCATCCGGGGTTTTCTCCGTGCCACATAAGCTTATGCTGACCTAATCGCCGCGTTCCAGGAAGCCCTGCATGTCTGCTACCGACCCCGCCTTGCTGTCCGCCGAAGACCTTACCACGCTCTATGCCCGCCGTGCGCTCAGCCCGGTGGAGGCATTGCAGGCGGTGACCGAGCGGGTTGCGCGGCTTAATCCGCGCATCAATGCCTTCGCGGTGATGAACCCCGGCGCGCTGGCGGCAGCCGGGGAGTCCGAAGCGCGCTGGGCCGCCGGCCGCCCGATCGGCCAGCTTGATGGCGTGCCGGTCACGGTGAAGGACCTGGTTGATGTTGCTGGCTTCCCCACCAGGCGCGGCAGCCGGCTGTCGGACCCAGCGCCGGCAACCCAGGACGCGCCGAGCGTGATGGGATTGAAGCGCGAAGGCGCGGTGATTGTCGGCAAAACCACGACGACAGAGTTCGGTTGGAAATCCCCTGGCGATTGCCCGCTGCATGGCATCACTCGCAACCCGTGGAATTTGCACCACACGCCGGGTGGATCGTCGTCCGGGGCAGGGGCCGCTGCCGCCGCCTGTTTCGGCCCGCTGCATATCGGCACTGATGCTGGTGGGTCTGTCCGCATTCCTGCCGCCTGGTCTGGCGTTGTTGGCCTGAAGCCCACCTTCGGCCGGGTGCCGCAATGGCCGCTGGGCGCGTTTGCCTCGGTTGCCGTGCTCGGCCCGCTGACCCGCACCGTGCGCGATGCGGCGCTGATGCTGAATGCGTTGGGGCGGCATGATTTGCGCGATCCGTTCTGCCTGCCGGACGACAAGCGCGACTGGCGGGACCGCATTGAAGACGGCGTCGCCGGTATGCGCATCGCGGTCCTGCGCCGGCCGGGCTTTGATGCGCCGGTCGATTGGGAAGGCATTGCGGCGATTGAGCAAGCCGCGCAGATTTTCACCGCTGCCGGCGCCGAAGTCGAGGAAGCCGATCCCGGCCTGCCCGACACCCGCGCCATTTTCAACCGCGTCTGGGGCGTGGCGTTGACCCGACTGGTCAACAGCTTCCCCAGCCAGACCCGTCACATGCTTGACCCCGGCCTGCTGGAGGTGGCAGCGGCTAATGACGGGGTGACGGCTGAGGATTTCATGGAGTTCGAAGCCCAACGCATCGCCGCCGCCCATGCCATGGCGCGCTTTCATCAGACCTATGATCTGGTGCTGTGCCCCACTGTTCCCAACCCGCCACCTCTGGCAGATGCCCGGACGGTGAACCCGGTGGAGGCGCTGTGGACCAACTGGGCGCCATGGACTTGCATGTTCAACCTCACCCGTGGGCCGGCGATTTCGGTGCCGATGGGGTTTGCGCAGAACGGCCTGCCGCGCAGCGTGCAGCTTGGGGCGACGATTTATCGTGACGATCTGGTGCTGCGCGCGGCACGGGTGCTGGAAGTGGCAATGCCGTTCGGAATTGCCGATCTGTCCTGATATCGAAATGTAGGGCGGATAAGCTCTTGCGCCATCCGCCATCTTTCGTGCGCGCATTGAGATGGCGGATGGCGCAAGGGCTTATCCGCCCTACGCGGTTCTAGTCCGTGCGGATATCGAGTAGCGCGCCCATTGCGGCGCTGGCCGGCACAATTCGGTTCACGTTCCGGCTGCGCAACACCAACCCGGCCATATATTGCGCGCGGCCGTCCGGGGCCGGGGCGGCATCGCCGTAGCGCGCGGCGCAGGCGTCCGACGAGATGATTTCGACCGACGTGAGCCCGACCGCAAGGCGTTGGCCGCCGGTGATCGGGCGCAGCGCATCCCGCCCAAACATGCGGGCAAAAACCGCGGCCGGCGCATCGACGTCGTTGGCCACCATGATCAGCGCGGCAATCCCGATCACCCCGTTGGCGTGATGCCGCCATGCGTCACGCCACACCAGATCGCGGGTGAAATGCTGGCAGAAATACACCCGGCCCGCCGGGATGGTGCCGGGATCGAGATGCACGGTCTGGAACCGCGCATCCCGCGCCCCGTCGGCCAATTCGACCGGACGCGAGAACGCCATCGGCTTTTGCACCGGAACCCTGGCCGCCGCACAGGCTGCGTACGTCGCCGCACAATCCTCACTGCCAAACACCAGCCCGTTCAGCCCACACGGGAACTGCATCACATCCGCCCGAGGGGTCGCCGCTGTCGGATCGGCCGCGATGAGTTCCAGATAGTCGGTGCCGAACATCGCCAGATGGTTCATTGACCCGAGCGTGTGGTAGCCGCGCGGGGTCATGGTGAAGCCGAGGTCGCGATAGGTTTCTACCGCTTCATCCATCCGGTCACGCACATTGACGACGACATGGTCAAGCGTGGGGATCGTGGACATGGGCGGCCTCCGTTGATGATCCGAACGCGCGTTTGGCGCGTTCGCGCAAGGTCTGGAACGTGACGTACAGCATCGGGATCAGGAAAATCCCGATGATGGTGGCACCCAGCATGCCGAAGAACACTGGCGTGCCGACGGCGCGGCGCGACAGCATGGCGGCCCCATCGGCCAGGATCAGCGGCACCAGGCCGAGCACGAAGGCAATCGAAGTCATCACCACCGCGCGGAACCGCATGGTGGCGCCGGCGATGGCAGCGTCGCGGATTGACAGCCCGGCTTCGCGCCGTTCCTTGGCGAATTCAACGATCAGGATGCCATTTTTCGCCGCCAGCGCGATCAGCACCACCAGGCCGATCTGGCCATACAAATCCATCGGCATGCCGCGCACATACAACCCGCCATAAGCTGCCAGCACGCCAACCGCGACCGACAGCAGCACCGGCACCGGGATCATCCAGCTTTCGTACAATGCGACCAGGAACAGATAGGCAAACAGCACTGCGAGCGCCAGGATTGGCGCGGTTTGCCCGGCCGAGCGAATTTCCTGGTACGACCCGCCCGACCATTCATACGCGTAGCCCGGCGGCAAGGCGCGGCCGGAAACTTCCCCCATCACCGTCAACGCATCGCCCGATGACACCCCCGCCCCCGGCGAGCCCTGAACGGTGATCGCGCGGTAATTGTTGAACCGGCTGATGGTTTGCGGCCCCAGCACGATGCGCGCGTCAGCAATTGCCCGCAGCGGGATCATCGCGCCGGTTTTGGAGCGGATAAATATCCGCCACAGCGCCGACAGATCGGTGCGATCGAGCGCTTCCCCCTGGATATTCACCTGCCAGGTGCGGCCGAACAAATTGAAGTCGTTGACGTAAATTCCGCCCAGCGTTGCCTGCAAGGCAGTGAAAACATCGGTGACCGACAGCCCGAGCGCCTGGGCCTTGTCGCGATCGATATCGAGGAACACTGACGGTACGGTGGGGGTGAAGCTCGAGAAAACCCGGCTCAGGCGACGATCCTGATTAGCCGCGCCGACCAGACTTTGCAGTGCGGACGCCATTTCGAACGGATCGCGCCCTTCGAGATTTTGCAGCTGATATTCAAACCCGCCACTGGTCGAAAGCCCTTGAATGGCCGGCAGTGGCACCGGGAAAATCAGCGCCGAGCGGATGGATTGCACCGCGCCGGCAATCCGCCCGATGACCGCGGGTGCCTTGTCGCTGTCGGCGACCCGTTCGGCAAACGGCTTCAGCCGCACCACCAGGAAGGCGACGTTGCTTTGCGCGCCACCATCGAGGAACGAAAATCCCACGATTGACAGCACGTTTTCCACCTGGGGCTGGGCGCCGACGATTTTCTCGACCTGTGCCACCACCGCCCGTGTGCGGGCGACCGATGCGCCATCGGGCAACTGCACGGCGACAAAGAACGCGCCCTGATCTTCTTCCGGCAAGAAGCCGGTGGGGGTGATGTTGGACATGCCGAAAATGCCGACGCCCGATGCGATGATCACCACCACTGCCAGCATCGCCACCCGCAACAAACGGCTCACGACATAGGAATAGCCGCTGCGCACCCCGTTGATGCCGCGCATCACCCGGCCCATCACGCCACGATTTTTGTCAGTATGGCGCAGGAATACCCCGCACAAAGCCGGCGACAAGGTCAGCGCGTTAGTCGCCGAAATAATCATCGCGATGCTGATGGTCACCGCGAACTGGCGGAACAACTGACCGGAAATGCCCGGCACGAAGGCGATCGGGATGAACACCGACAGCAGCACCAGCGAAATCGCGATGATCGGCCCGGTGATCTGCTGCATCGCTTTTTTTGCCGCTTCCTTCGACGTCAGATGCGGTTCTTCCTCCATCACCCGCTCGACATTTTCCACCACCACGATGGCGTCATCGACCACCACGCCGACCGCCAGCACAAGCGCGAGCAAGGACACGGTATTGGCCGAAAAGCCGAAAATCAGCAGCAGCGCGAAGGTGCCGATCAGGCTGACCGGTACGGCGACGGCGGGGATGATGGTGGCGCGCAAATTGCCCAGGAAGATGAAGACAACCAGCACCACCAGCACGAAGGCCTCAATCAAGGTCTTCAACACTTCGCCGATCGTGTCGGACACAAACGCCGAACTGTCATAGAAAATCAGCGGCTTCACCCCTTCGGGGAAGCGCTTGGCCAACTCGCGCAAGGTGGTTTCGACCCGCTTGGCGGTATCGACCGCGTTGGCGCCAGGGGCCAAGCTAATGGCAAGATTGACCGCCGGTTGCCCGTTAATCCGGCTTTCGGTGTCCTGGGTCGCCGCACCTAGCTCGATCCGCGCGACATCGCGCACCCGCAGCACGGAGCCATCGGGATTGGCGCGCAGCACGATGGCGCCGAATTCTTCCGGCGTCGCCTGCCGCCCCTTGGTCTGCATGCTCAACTGAAACGGATTGGCATCGTCAACCGGCTTGGCGCCCAAGCGCCCAACCGCGCCTTGCACGTTCTGTGCCTGCAAGGCCTGGATGATGTCGGACGGCATCAGCCCGAGATTGACCAGCCGCTCCGTCTCGAACCAGATCCGCATGGAATAATCGAGCGCGCCGAACACTTGCACGCCGCCAACGCCTGCCACCCGCGCCAACTGATCGACCACGTTGATGGTAATATAATTCGACAGGAACAACGGCGTTTGCTTGCCGGCTTCGGAGGTGAACCCGATGAATTCCAGTGTCGCCGAGTTGCGCTTGGACACCACTATGCCCTGGCGCTGCACTTCGGCTGGCATGCGCGACAGGGCCGCCTGCACCCGGTTGTTGACGTTGACGGTGTTAATGTCGGGGTTGGTGCCGATCGCAAACGTTACCGTCAGCGAATAAGTGCCATCGCTGGAACTGTTCGACTTCATGTAGATCATCTGATCCACACCGTTGATCTGCGCTTCGAGCGGCTGGCCAACGGTTGATTCCACCACGGCCGAGGACGCGCCGGGGAATTTCGTGCTGACCTGGACTTGCGGCGGCACAATGTCAGGGAACTGCGCCACCGGAATGCGCAGCCAGGCGAGTGCGCCCGCCAGGGTGGTGATAATCGCAATGACGATGGCCAGCCGGGGCCGGTCGATGAAAACACCCGAAATCATCGCCTTAGCCTTTCGGCGCGGTGGCAGGGGCCGGGTTCACCGGATTGCCCGGCCGGACCCGCTGCAAGCCATCAACGATGACCGTTTCACCTTCCTTCAACCCGCCGAGGATGGTGGCCAATGCCGGCGTCGACTGGCCGAGATCAACCCGCCGCAGCTGGGCTTTCTTGTCGGCATCAACCACGTACACATAATTGCCCTGCTGGTCGGACAGCACCGCCACCCGCGGCACCGCGAGCGCCTGCACCGGCGTCACCCCTTCGACCATCACCGAAACGAACTCCCCATCGAGCAATTCCCGATTGGCGATGTCATCGGCCCGCGCGCCTTTACGCAGCGGGTTGGCGATGCGGGCGCGCAAGGTCAGCGTATCGGTCGCCGGCGCCACGCTGGGATCGACATAATCGAGCTTGCCAAGCTCCGTATAAAGCTTGCCGTCCGGCAGCCGCAGGCGAATTTGGATCGCGGCAAACCCGCCCTGATCGGCATAGCGATTGCGCAGATCGAGGGCGGCCCGCATCGCAATCGGGAACACCACGTAAATCGGGTCCTGGCTGACGATGGTGGCCAACGGCCCCGATGTCGGACTGACGATGTTGCCGACTGCAAAGGCGCTGCGGCCGATCTTGCCGCTAATCGGGGCGCGAATGTCGGTATAGTCAAGATTGATCTGCGACGCGCGCAACGCCGCCTGATTGGCCTGCAAGGTCGCGGCCAGGCTCGCTTCCTGGGCGCGCGCGTCATCGATCGACGAAATTTTCCCGGCCGGCGAATTGATCAGCGACTGGGCACGCGCCAAGGTGATGCTGGCGTTCTTCAGCAGCGCAGTGGTCTGCGCGATCGCCGCCTGCTTGGACGCCAGATCGGCTTCGAACGTGCCGCGCTCCAAACGATAGAGCAGATCGCCCTGCTTGACCTCGGCGCCCTCAACAAAGCGGCGCTCCTGCAATCCGGCGGTCACGCGCGCCACCAGATCGACCTTATCGGTGGTCTGGATGCGGCCGACATAGGTGTTGCTTTCCACCACCGCCTGCTTGGCCACCGTCACCACGCCCACGGCGGGTGGCCCAGCAGGGCCAAACTGGGCGTGGGCCTGGGTCGAGAGCAGAACGGCAAGGGCTGCAAATCCGAGACAACGCATTCTTCGACCTTTTCGAAATCCGGCCCGGCGCGGGCCAGTCCCCACATATGGCATATCTTGCCGGTTTGGCGACCCATCACCCTTGTCTTCCCGCCATAGTCGCGCCAGTTTCAGCGCAGAAAATGCGAAGGAGCGTGCGATGGCCGAATTTGTCACAGTTTGCGAGGTCGGTCCGCGCGACGGGCTGCAAATCGCCAAGGCGATCATGCCGACCGATATCAAGCAGCGCTGGATCGCGGCGCTGGCCGCAACCGGCCTGTCGCAGATTGAGGTCGGTAGCTTCGTGCCCCCCCGCCTGATCCCGCAAATGGCCGATACGGACGCCATCGTCCGCCAGGCAGTGACGTTGCCGCGAGTCGGGCATGGCCTCGAAATCGTCGCCCTGGCTCCCAATTTGCGCGGTGCGATGGCCGCCTACGAAGCCGGCGCGCAGCGCATTTCCATTCCGATTTCGGTGTCCGAAGGCCATAGCCGGTCCAACACCAACCGTTCCACCGACGACCAGATCGCCGAGGTCGGCCGCATGATCGCCTGGCTCCGCGCCCAACCGCGCCATGTGTTCGTCGATGCCGCCTGCTCCACAGCCTTCGGCTGCTCCTTCGACGGCGTCATCCCGGTTGCCAACGTCGTCCGCGTCGCGGTAGATCTGGCGCAGGCCGGAGCGGACTGCGTGATCCTTGCCGACACTGTCGGCTACGGCAACCCGATCGACATCAAAGCCAAAGTCCGCGCCGTGCGCGCCGAAATCGGCCCGGTCCTGAACGGGTTGCATCTGCACGACACCTGTGGCCTTGGCATTGCCAACGCTTTGGCGGGCCTTGAAGAAGGCATCCGCAAATTCGATTCCGCGTTGGCCGGCCTCGGCGGCTGCCCGTTCGCGCCAGGGGCTTCGGGCAATATCGTTACCGAAGATCTGGTGTTCCTGCTTGAAAGCAGCGGGTTCAGCACTGGGATTGATCTCGATAAGCTTATCGCGGCCCGGGCAGTGTTGCACGAAGGGCTGCCGAGTGAGCCGATGTATGGGAATTTGGCGCGCGCCGGGGTGCCGAAGACTTTTGCCAAGGCGGCGTAAGGAAGAATGTTCTTTTTGTGAACAAAAAGAACCAAAAAAACTTCATCCATTCCTTGCCGTTGGCGTGCTTCCCCCCGCAACAGCGGACCGCTCGGAACCAAAGTGTTAAAGTTTTTTTGCTCCTTTTTTTCAAAAAAAGGAGTGCTTTCTTGGCTTTAGTCTTCCTTCGATAGAGGCCAGGAAGCACCTGGGCAGTAAAAAACCCAACTTTAAAACAAGGCGTCTTCAAATTGCTTCAAACTCGCCCCACCAGCCATAATCGTGCTGAATAGGCTCGAACTTTGCGGCAGGATTTTCGCCATGAAGAACCGCGCCGTGGCGAGCTTGGCCCGATAGAAATCATCTGACTTGCCCAGCGCGATTTCGGCGGCCTCGGCCCATAACTGCGCCAACGCGACCAGGGCGAACAGCCGTAGATAGTCTGTCGCCGCAGCCCCGGCTTCAAACGGATCGGCAATGCCCTTGGCGGCCAATGCGGCGGTCGCCTGTTGCAACCGGGTGAAGGCTTTGGAAAGCGGGTCGATGAATTCCTTCAGTTCCGGCTTGCCCTGCTTGGCCTCAATATAGGCCGCAACCGGATGGAAGAAGCGCCGCAGATAGCGCCCGGCATGGGCTGACATTTTGCGTCCGACCAGATCGAGCGCCTGGATGCCGTTGGTGCCTTCGTAGATTTGCGCAATGCGGGCATCGCGCACGAACTGCTCCATGCCATGTTCGCGGATATAGCCGTGCCCGCCCAATACTTGCATGCCGAGCACCGTCGCATCCCAGCCCATATCGGTGAAATAGGCTTTCACGATTGGGGTCATCAACGCCACGTAATCATCGGCCTCGGCGCGCGTGTCCGCGTCGGCATGCGACGTCGCGATGTCCTGTGCAATCGCCACCCGTACCCCAAGCGCCCGGCAGCCTTCGACCCCCGCGCGCATGGTCAGCAGCATGCGCCGCACGTCGGGATGCACCAGGATTGGGTCGGCGGGTAGCTCCGGATGTGCAACCCCGTTCAGCGCGCGGCCTTGCAAGCGTTCCCGCGCATAGGCCACCGCGTTCTGATAGCTGACTTCGGCCAGCCCCAAGCCTTGAATTCCCACCGACAGCCGGGCCGCGTTCATCATGGTGAACATTGCCATCAGGCCGCGATGCGGCTGGCCGACCATCCAGCCCTGCGCACCATCGAAATTCATCACGCAGGTGGCGGATGCCTTGATGCCCATTTTATGCTCGATGGCGCCGGCGACGAGCGAATTCCGCAATCCGGGCCTGCCATCTTCGGCGGGGATGAATTTCGGCACCAGAAACAGCGAAATCCCCCGCACCCCGGCCGGCGCATCCGGCAGGCGTGCCAGCACCAGATGCAGAATATTCCCGGTCAGATCATGTTCGCCTGCCGAGATGAAAATCTTGGTCCCGGTCACCTTATAGCTGTCACCCCCGGCCGGTTCCGCACGCGTCCGCAACAATCCCAGATCGGTGCCGCAATGTGGCTCGGTCAGGCACATAGTGCCGGACCATTCACCGCTGACCAATTTGGGCAGATAAAGCTGCTGCAAATCGGGCGTGCCATGGGCGTACAGCGCTTCGTAGACGCCATGCGAAAGCCCGGGATACATGCCGAACGACAAGTTCGCCGAACAGATCATTTCCTCGAACATCAGGCTCACGGTTTTGGGCAACCCCTGGCCGCCATAGGCCGGATCGGCATGGAGCGCCGGCCAGCCATCGCGGCAGAACGCTGTGTAAGCCTCCTGAAATCCCGCGGGCGTGCGGACCGTGCCGTTCTCGAAATGGCAGCCTTCTTCGTCCCCTGAACGGTTCAGCGGCGCCAGCACTTCGGCGCAGAATGTTCCGCCGGCTTCGAGGATCGGATCGACCAGATCTTGCGTCACGTCGCCACAGCCGGGCAGGGCGGTTACCGTGGCAAAATCCGCAAGTTCATAAAGCGCGAAACGCATGTCGCGCAGCGGCGCGGTGTAGCTGGTCATCAAAGCTTCTCCATCATCAGTTCCGCAACGGCCGTCCGGTCTCCAGCATGTGCTCGACTCGGGCGAGAGTGCCGGGCTTTTTCAGTAACGCCATGAAGGCGGCGCGTTCCAAGCCGCGCACATCATCCTCGTCAATTTCGACCGTATGATCGGTGTCGCCGCCGGACAGAACAATCGCCAATTCGCCGCCCACCACCGCATCATACGCTGTCGCCCGCCCCATCGCGACGAAGCCGTCCACCGCCATGCGCAAAGCGGTGGCGCCGGTCGGGCCGGGCAGGCGCAATTTGGCGCTTGGCGGTGGGGCATAGTCGGCGACCATCGCCAGCGCGCGCGCTTTGGCGTCCGCCAGCAGCCGGTCGCGGTTCATGCTGATGCCGTCACTGTCGCGCAGCAGCAGCAAATCGCGCGCCTCGGCGGCGGATTTGGATACTTGCGCGGTCGAAATCATTTCGAACGCTTTGGACATCGCCGGCATCGGCCCGCGCGGCAATTTTGGCGCTGCCGACCAACGCGCTAGCATGGTCGCGCAGCCGCCCCAGCCTGGGACCAGCCCGACGCCGACTTCGACCAGGCCCATATAGGTTTCTGCGCTCGCCACCACCGCGGCGCAGTGCAGCAACACCTCGCATCCACCGCCCAAAGCCATGCCGGCCGGCGCGCCGACGACTGGGAATGGCGCGTTGCGTAGTGCCAGCATCGCCTGCTGGCCGGCGGCAATTGCGCCCTCAATCTCTCCCCAGGCCGCGATATTGGCGGCGAACAGCGCGATGCCGATATTGGCGCCGACCGAGAATTGTTCGCCGTCGTTATAAATCACCAACGCCTTGAACGCACCTTTCGCCCCCATGCCGACGGCGCGGCCCACCATGCCGAGCACGTCCTGATCGAGCGCGTTCATTTTGGTATGGAATTCGAGGCAGGCAACGCCGTCGCCAATATCCCAGATGCTGGCGCCTGCATTGCGCGCCATCGGCTTGCCAGCGCGTTTGATGTCGTCGAGCAGCAGCACGCCATCTGGGCGCGCGACATTTTGGTAGCTGCCATCAACGCCAAACGCTTGCAGCGTGCCCGCTTCAACCCGATAAAATGGCCGATCGCCCACCTGCGCCAGCAAGGCCGGCACCGCCCGACCATCGGCGGCCAAGGCCCGCGCCAGCCAGCCGGCGCCGAGCCGATCGATCAGCTCAAACGGTCCGTATTTCCAGTTATAGCCCAACCGCATGGCCGCATCGACGGAGGCAATATCGCCGGCAATTTCCGGCACCAGCGACGCTGCGTAGCCCAGTGTATCGAGCAGCACCGCGCGCGCATACCGACCGCCAATATCAGGATGGTCGGCCAGATCGGCAGGTTTCCGCGTTTGCAAACTTGCCAGCCGGGCTTCTTGCTGTTGGCGATATTCGCCGGTTACCAGATCAATCGACAGGCGCGATTTGTCCGCGGCGCGCGAATAGAACCCGCCCTTGCCTTTGCGCCCGATGCGGCCTTCGGCGATCATCCGCGCCACCAAAGGCTCCTCGCGGTACAACCGGCAATACGCATCATCGGCCGGCAAACTCGCCAACAGTGATTTCGCCACATGCGGCCCAAGATCGATGCCGACCAGGTCCATCAGCCCGAAAATTCCGGTGCGCGGAATGCCGAGCGGGCGGCCCATCACGGCATCGGCTTCTTCCACCGTCAGCCCAAGATCAATCGCATGGCGCACTGCCATCCCGGCCCACAGCGAGCCGATGCGGTTGGCGATGAAGCCCGGCGTGTCGCGGCAATCGATCACGGTCTTGCCAAGCTGCACATCGCAGCAGGCGCGCACGGCAGCGATCGCGTCCGACCGCGTCGCCGGCCCCGCGACCAGTTCCAGCAGCCGCATGTAGCGCGGCGGATTGAAGAAATGGCTGATCAGGAAATCGGCGGCGAAATCGGCACCCAGCCCGTCGGTCAAGGTCGCGAGCGGAATGGTCGACGTATTGGACGACACTATGCTGCCCGGCTTGCGCACGGTTTGCAGTTGGGCATAGAGCGCGCGCTTGGCATCCGGCCGTTCGACAATGGCCTCGATAATCCAGTCACACACGGCAAGCTTGCCGATATCGGCGCCAAGATCGCCCGGCGTGATCAGCCGTGCCGCGCGGGAATGCATGAAGGCGGCCGGTTCGGCGCGGCCCATGGTGGCAATGGCCTGGGCCGCCGCCCCCGGCACGATATCAAGTAGCACCACCGCAAGCCCAGCATTGGCCGCCTGGGCGGCGATGCCCGCGCCCATCACGCCAGCGCCGATCACCCCGATGGTTTTAATCACGCCACATGCTCCAGAATGGTGGCAATGCCTTGGCCGCCGCCGATGCATTGGGTCGCCAATGCAAAGCGCCCGCCCGTGCGCGCCAACAAAGACGCCGCTTTGCCGGTGATCCGCGCCCCGGTCGCGCCCAGCGGATGGCCCAACGCAATCGCGCCGCCATCGAGATTAATTTTCGCCTCATCAAGGCCGAGTTCAGCCATGCACGCCAAAGCCTGGGACGCGAAGGCTTCGTTCAATTCGATCACATCAAGGTCCGCAGCCGTGATGCCGGCGCGTTTCAGCGCCTTCTTCGCCGCGCCAACCGGCCCCATGCCCATCACATCGGGCGCGCAACCGCAGACCGCAACCGACCGCACGATGGCCAACGGCGTGATGCCGTGCGCTTTGGCGTACTCGGCCGTGCAAACAATCACCGCTGCCGCGCCGTCGGTCAGCGGCGATGACGTGCCGGCCGTGACCGACCCATCGGCGCGAAACGCCGGCTTCAACCCGGCAAGCGATGCGACGGTGGTTTCCGGACGCGGGCAGCCATCGGCCGCCACGCCGCTGACCGGGACAATTTCATCGGCGAACCTGCCCGCTGCGATGGCGGCCGCCGCCTTGGTCTGGCTGCGCACCGCAAAGGATTCCTGATCGGCACGCGGAATTTGATGGCGGCTGGCGACGTTCTCGGCGGTTTCGCCCATCGACACCAGTGCGGTCGGGAAGGCTTTCATCAACCCCGGATGCGGCATCGGGTTGAAGCCCATCATCGGAATGCGCGACATCGATTCAACGCCGGCGCAAACGAAAACCTCCCCCGCGCCCATCATGATCGCGCCGGCGGCCTGGTGCACTGACTGCATCGATGATCCGCAGAACCGGTTCACCGTTACGCCGCCGGCGCCGATCGGCAGCCCGGCCATGAACGAAATCAGCCGCGCCACGTTCAAGCCCTGTTCGCCTTCCGGGAACGCGCAGCCCAGGATCAAATCCTCCACGTCATTCGGATCGACCGGGCACGCCGCCATCAGCGCCTTGATCACCTCGGCCGCCAGATCGTCCGGCCGCGTCCGGGCCAGCGCGCCACGGCCCGCCAGATGGAAAGGCGAGCGCTTGTAGGCGGCAATCACGACATCCGGCATGGTCGGCTCCTCAAAATCAGCGATTTCACGATGAACTGCCGCGGGTTCACATTTAACTCACTTCGGTCGCGACGGCGCAGGCTGCCATGGTTCCGATGCCGGTACAGGTTCGCATCGGCAGGAGGAATGTCTATGGTCCATTTGGCTTTTCCCACGCGTGAGGCCCCGTCCGCAAGCCCGATCGATATGCTCGATGCCGCCCCGCGCCCGCTGGTGCTGGTGCTGGAGTCCGAGCCGCGGATTTCGGACATCCTGGCCGAACTCGCCGGCTTCCTGCGGGTTGATGTCGAATGCGTGCCAACCATCGGGGCGCTGGAAACCGCGCTGGAAACGCAAAAGCCAATCGGGCTGCTGGCCCACGCGCCGGAAGGTGACACCACTGCCTGGTCAGCGCTGCGCGCTGTTGCCCGCCGCGATCCGGGCCTGCCGGTATTGCTGGTGACCGGCACCGGGCGGGCGGAAACCGAGGAATTCGATCCGTCGATCCCGCGCCGACCGCTGACCAATATCTATTGGGTGGATCACCAGCCGGGGATGCGGTCGATTGTCGAGTTTCTGTTTTTGGCTGAACGACGGAGCGGGGCGCCGGCTTTGCTGCGGGAAGTGGAAGGGTGACGGAAGGCAGAAGGTAAGCAGTTCTTTTTGTAAACAAAAAGAACCAAAAAAACTTTTTATCCATGCCTTGCCGTTGGCGTGCCATGCCGGTGGGGGAAGTTTCTTGACAAACATATTAAGTTAATATATATGATTGTTCATGTTTACCTTTCATCATCTCCTTACCGGGCTGCAAGCGGCGATCGCCGTGGTGTCGGCGCGTGACCGGACCTTGACCGCGTTTCTGGTCGCGGTCTGGGG
>JANXRN010000303.1 GCA_025352995.1 Acetobacteraceae bacterium | reverse complement strand
CTCGGGTACACGGAGGGACCCAAGCCAACGGCAACAAATTATCAAAAAGTTTTTTTGGTTCTTTTTGTTCACAAAAAGAACTGCTTACCTTCCTTAAATCTTAACAATCTGCGGCCAATTCTCCGTAATCGCCTTCTTGGCCTTATCTGTCTGCTCCGGCGTAGCAAACTTAATGCCCTTATAGGCCGCGGCCGGCGGCAAAGTGCTCAGCAATGCGTCCGGCACCTTGCCCGCAGCGACCATGGCGTTGAAGCGGATCGGGTGGGCGAAGCCGCCGAGGAACGCCAGTTGGCCTTCGTCGGAATAGACATATTCCATCCACAATTTGGCGAGGTTGGGGTGGGGCGCGAAGGCGCTGATCGCCATGCAGTAGAAATTGCCATAGGGCTGGGCTTCGCGCGGCACCAGGACTTCGATATCGACCTTGCCGGCATTGGCTTTTTTGTAGCCGAGGCTGAGATAATCCCAGTTGATCGCAATCGGGGTCTGGCCCGATGCCAGGCTGGCGGGTGATGCGGCGGCGGGGTTGAGGTTGCCGAGTTTGGCGAGTTGGCCGAAAAATTCGATGCCGGGCATGACGTTATCGAAGCTGCCACCGTTGGCGAGGGCGGCGGCGAACACCGCACCGATGGCGGCACCGGCGGTGAGCGGATTGCCGTTGAGGGCGACCATGCCTTTGTAGTCAGGCTTTTTCAGATCGGCCCAGGTTTGCGGCACGGTTCTGACCACGGATTTATTAACCGCGAAGGACGCGACGCCGTAATAATCGCCGTACCACAGCCCATCGGCATGCTTCACGTCGTCTGGGATGTCTTTCCAGGTGGCCACTTTATAGGGCGCGTAGAGTTTTTCCTTGGCGCCGGAAATCGCGAAGGCGGGCCCGACATCGACCACGTCCGGCGCGCGCTGCTGGCCTTTGAGGCTGCGGATCGCCTGCAATTCCTCCGCCGAGCTGCCATCGGGGTTGGCGCTGTCGAGTTTGACGCCGTAAAGCGCCTGGAAGCGATCCATCGTCGCACCCCAGTTCGCCCAGTCACGCGGCAGGCCGATGACGTTGATCTGGCCTTCTTTCTTGGCCGCGGCGAGCAGGCTGGCAGCAACATCGGGGGCGGCAAGCGCGCTGCGGGCGCCCAGCAGGCCAGAGCCCGCCAACGCCAGGCCCGATTTCAGCAGCAGGCGACGATTGTAAGACATAATGCGACTCCTCAATAGATGACTGCGCGGTCTTATTGCATGAATATCACGATGAGCGTGAGAGTTTGATGACAAGCGCCCGGGCCTAAACTTGATGCCAAAAAAGCATCACCATGGGCGAAAGAAGGCGCTATTTGGCACGGGCCATGTTATGCAACCTTGCCGTCACAATTCTGGGTAGGTGGTTTCACATGACAAGCAGTTCTGTTTCCCGCCGTGCATTGCTGTCCGCGTCCGCCGGCGCCGCCTTGGTCAGCATCGCGCCGAAATCATCGCGGGCCGCGCAAGCCATTGAAATGCAATTGGGCTGGATTGGCGGCGGCAACCAGTTGGGCGAAGTGACGGCGATCCATATGGGCTACTACGCCGAAGAAGGGCTGGACCTGAAAATCACCCCGGGTGGGCCGAATAATGACGGTGTGGCGTCAGTCGCATCGGGCCGGGCCGCAGTGGGGCAGGTTTCTTCCAGCCCGTCGCTGATGCTGGCGGTGTCACAGGATTTGCCGATCAAGTGCTTTGCGGTGTCGGCGCAAAAGCATCCGTATGCTTTTTTCTCCCTCGGCAAGAATCCGGTGCGGACGCCGGCCGAACTGCGTGGCAAGAAAGTCGGCGTGCAGGCGACTGGGGTGGTGCTGCTGCGGGCGCTGCTGGCTAAGAATAATATGACATTGGCGGACGTGCAGGTGGTGACGATCGGCGCCGACATGATGCCGATCATGACCGGGCAGGTCGATGTGGTGACCGGCTGGCTGACCAACACCACGGCGTTGAAAGTGCTGGGGCCGGACCGGGTGACGTTGCGGCTGTGGGATGCCGGGGTGAAGCTTTACGCCAACCCGTATTACACCACGCCCGATACGCTGAAGACCCAGGGCGATAATCTGGCGAAATTCCTGCGGGCGAGCGCCAAGGGCTGGGGCTATGCCCACGCCAATCGCGACAAGGCGGTGGAATTTCTGATTAAGCAATACCCCAACCTGGTGGCCGCCGATGAACGCGCGGCCGCAGACGTGATGCTGGATTATTGCTTTGATGAGCACACCAAGGCCGCCGGCTATGGCGCGATGGAAGCGTCGGTATGGCAGGACCAGATCGATCTTTACGCATCGCTCGGCCAGTTCACTAAGCGCACCCCAAAAGTGGACGAGGTGATGACGTTGGACGTACTCAAAGCCACTATGACAGGGCGGCCGAAGATCGGCTGATGGCGCCGGCGATCGATATAAGCGGCGTTTCGGTGCGGTTCATGAGCGAACGCGCGGCGGTGACGGCGCTGGAAGATGTCAGCTTCACGGTCGATCAAGCCGGGTTCCTGACCTTGCTGGGCCCGTCGGGCTGCGGCAAATCGACCTTGCTGCGGGTGGTGGCCGACATCATCACGCCGTCTTCCGGGCAGGTGCGGGTGCTGGGTGGCACGGCGGACGCGGCGCGTCGGCAGCGCGAAATCGGGTTTGTGTTCCAGGACGCGACTTTGCTGCCGTGGCGCAATGTGATCGATAATGTGCGGCTGCCGCTGCAAATCGGCGGCAATCCGCGGAAGGGCGCGCGCAGCCCGGAAGAATTGTTAAAACTGGTCGGGCTGGCGGGATGGGAACGCGCGTTTCCGCATGAATTGTCGGGCGGGATGCGCCAGCGTGTCTCGATTGCCCGGGCGCTGCTGGGCGATCCGAAAATTCTGCTGATGGATGAGCCGTTCGGCGCGCTGGACGAAATCACCCGCGACCGGCTGAATGATGAGCTGCTGCAAATCTGGCGGGAAACCGGCACCACGATCTTGTTTGTGACCCACGCGATCCATGAAGCCGCCTATCTCGGGCAACGGGTGATGGTGCTGGCGGCAAGGCCGGGCCGGGTGCGGGAGATTGTGCCGGTTGATCTGCCAGAGCCTCGGCAGTTGGCGATGCGCGATACCGCCGAATTTGGCGCGCTCGCCGGGCGGTTGCGCACCGTGCTGGAAAATTGCTGATGGACGATCATGCCACCTGGCTTGCCGCGCAAAAACGGCTCGCCTGGAAACGCCGGGCACTGCCGTTGATCGGGGCGGGCACGCTGCTGTTCATCTGGTGGGCGCTGATTGCGTTCTTTGATGTGAAGCCCTTCATCGCGCCGGCGCCGCAAGTGGTGCTGGTGACGCTGTGGCAAAAGAAGGACATGCTGTTCGCCAATCTGGTGCCAACGATGGTCGAGGCGTTGGCCGGGTTCACCATCGGTAATCTGGTGGCGGTCGGGATTGCGACGCTGTTCGTGCATCGCAAATCGATCGAAATGGCGTTCTTCCCGATTGTGGTGCTGATCAACTCCATTCCCATCGTTGCCAAAGCGCCGATCCTGGTGCTGTTGCTGGGCAATGGCATGGCGCCGAAAATCGCCATTGCGGCGGTGATTTGCTTCTTCCCGACCCTGGTCAACATGGTGCGCGGGCTGGAAGCGGTCAGCCCGCAGGCGCTGGAATTGATGCATGTGCTGTCGGCCGGGAAATGGGAAATCTTCCGCCGGCTGCGGCTGCCGACATCGATCCCGTATTTGTTCAGCGCGTTGAAAATCGCCGCGTCCACCGCGGTTGTGGGCGCGATTGTTGGGGAATGGATTGGCAGCCAGGAAGGCATTGGCGCGCTGATCATTCAGGCGACGTATAATTTCGACAGTGCCTTGCTGTACGCGACGGTGATTTGCGGGTCGTGTTTTTCGGTGCTGTTTTTCCTGGTTATTCGGTTACTGGAACGGTTATGCGTGCGATGGGTGCCAAGGTGAGTTCGCACGCCAACGGCAAGGAATAGACAAAGTTTTTTTGGTTCTTTTTGTTCACAAAAAGAACGCGCTTTCTTTTTCTTTCGGAGAACCAAAATGTTACCTACCCAATATGAAGAAGCCGCCCGCACCCTGCGGGTCGTGGCGCGCGCGGATGTCGTCGTGGTCGGCGGCGGGCCGGCGGGTTTCAGCGCGGCCGTTGCCGCCGCACGCCAGGGCGCTTCGGTGTGCCTGGTGGAACGCTACCCCTATCTCGGCGGTCTCGCGTCAGGCGGCATGGTGCTGGTGTTGGACGACATGTGCGCCGGGGCGGAGATCACCGTGCGCGGGATTTGCGCGGAGTTGATTGACCGCATGGCGGCGCGCGGCGATGCGGTTTATCCGCCTGATGCCGAGCGCGGGCATGATCCGGCGATGTTCCGTAAATGGTCGCGCTGGGGGGTGTTCGATTTCAACACCCGCACCAAGCCGCACCCGATTTGTTACGCAGTCGCGTTCGATCCCGATGGCTGGAAGCGCGCGAGTGACGACATGGTTGCCGAAGCCAAGATCAATCTGCGGCTGCATAGCCTGTTCGCCGGCAGCATTGTGCGCGACGGCCGGATTGTCGGGGTGATTACCGAAAGCAAGGCCGGGCGGGAGGCCATCATGGCCGACGTGGTGATCGATGCTACGGGTGATCTGGATGTTGCCGCGGCAGCCGGCGCGCAGTTTTCCGACGGCGCTTATATGGTAACGACTGTGTTTCGGCTTGGTGGGGTTGATACCGATGAGGCCGAGCGCTTCCAGTTCGAGGAGCCGGCGCGGTACGAAAAGCTCGACATGGCGGCGCGCAAGATCATCGGCGGATCGTGGGATTATTGGTGGTTGAAGACACCGCTGCCCGGCATCGTCTGGTGCAATTGCCCGCACATGACGGGGTTGGATGGGATGAAGGTCGAGGATCTGACCCGCGCAGAATTTGACGGCCGCAAGCGCATCCACGCCATGGTCGATCACGTGCGCGCCAATTTGCCGGGATTCCAGAATTGTTACGTGGTCGATGTCGCGCCGCAAACCGGGGTGCGGCAGACGCGGATGCTGGAAGGCGAGTATGTCGTGACCAAGTCCGATATTACCGATCGGGTGCATTTTTCTGACTCTATTGCGCGTGGGCGGGACTACTACACGCCGTATCGGGCGCTGCTGCCGCGCGGGATTGATCAGATGCTGGTGGCCGGGCGGCATTATTCGGCGACGCCGTCGGCGCAGAAAATATCGCGTGAAATCCCGCCTTGCATGGCGATGGGGGAAGCGGCCGGCGTTGCCGCGGCGATGGCGCTGTCGGGCAAAACCACCGTCCGGAACATCGATGTCAAGGAATTGCAACGCCGCTTGCGGGCGTTGGGCGCCGATCCGGGCGACGTGGCATCGGTTTATCAGCCTTTCACGGAGCGCGCGGCATGAGCCAGCAACAGCCGCTTTCCGGGGTGCGGATTGTTGATTTCACCCAGGTGATGATGGGGCCGTGCGCGACGCAGATGTTGGGCGATTACGGCGCCGATGTGGTGAAAATTGAACGCATCGGCGCCGGCGATTTGTCGCGCTGGGGCATAGGTGATGATCCGGCGGGGCCGCAGAACCCGGTGTTTTCATCACTTAATCGCAACAAGCGTAGCATCGCGCTCGATCTGAAAGCCCCGGCCGGCATCGCAGTTGTGCACAAAATGCTGGCGAGCGCAGATGTCATCGTCAACAATTTTCGCGCCGGGGTGATGGAACGGATGGGGTTGGGGTACGACGCGTTGCATGCGGCCTACCCCAAGCTGATTTATGCCGAGGGCACCGGGTATGGCAGCAAGGGGCCTTACGCGTTCAAAGGCGGGCAGGACATTCTGGCGCAGGCGCTGAGCGGGGTGATGGCGCGGAAATGCGATCCGTCCGATCCGTTGACGATCTACCCGACATCGCTCGCCGATTATTCCGCCGGCATGCATCTGGTGCAAGGAATTCTGCTGGCGCTGTTGCAGCGGGCAAAGACCGGGCACGGGCAGAAGGTTGAAGTGTCACTCTACGATTCCATGCTGGCGATGCAAATGCAGGAAGCGGCAATGGCGCGGATGCGTGGGGTGGATTTCTCCTGGGGGGCGCTGCCGCATAATGGCGCGTTTGCGACCCAGGATAGCGCGCTGGTGGTGGTCGGCGCCTTCAAGGATAATCCGCTGCGGGAGATTTCGCTGGCGATTGGCTTGGGCGACCTGTCCGCCGATCCGCGCTTTTGCACCTTTGCGCTCAGCATGAAAAACCGCACGGTTTTGCACGATGTGCTGCGCGCCCATTTCGCTACCAATACGACGGCGCATTGGATTGCGGCGCTCGAAGGCCGCGACGTGCTGTGCGCGCCGGTGCGCAATTTGCAGGCAGCGTTGGACGATCCACAAACCGCGATCAACGGCATGCTGGTTGATGCGCCGCAAGATAGCGGCGATGTGCTGAAAGTCGTCGGTTCCCCGGTGCATTTGTCCGATAACGGGTTTGTCATGCGCCTGCCGCCGCCGGGGATTGGCACTCATGGCGCCGAAGTGCTGGCCGATTGTGGCTACGATGCCGATACCATCGCCGCCCTGCGGCGTGACGGCGTGCTGGCGTGACCATCCATCTCGCGATCGCCGATCATGTCGCCAGGGTGACGATTGATCGGCCCGATGTGCTGAATGCGCTGGATGCGACGGCAACTGCGCGCCTTGAAGCGATCTGGCAGGAGCTGGAAGCCAGCGATGTGCGCGCCATCGTGCTGACCGGCACTGGCGATCGCGCCTTCTGCGCCGGGGCCGACATGCGGGCCGGCGGGGAACGCAGCGGGCTGGAATATTGGGCGCACGCCCACCCAACCGGCTTCGGCGGATTGTCGTTGCGCACCACGCTTGATATCCCGATCATTGCGCGGGTGAACGGGCATGCGCTTGGCGGTGGGTTGGAAATGATGCTGGGCTGCGACATCGTTGTGGCCGCCGACCACGCAACGTTTGGACTGCCAGAGCCACGGGTGGGCCGGCTGCCTTTGGATGGTGGGATGGTGTTGCTGCAACGCCAGATCGGCCATCGCGCGGCGTCTGGCATGTTGCTGACCGGGCGGCGGATCAAGGCGGCCGACGCGGTGGCTAATGGCCTGATCAACGAAGCGGTGCCGAAAGAACAGCTCGATGCGGCGGTGGATCGTTGGTTGGTCGATATCCTGGCCTGCGCGCCGCTGTCACTGCGGGCGATCAAGCAGACCATGCGACGGACGGCGCATTTGACGCCCGCGGAAGCGCAGGCGCGCCGATTGCCGGCGTTGGTGGCAGCGCTGGCGTCGGAAGATGGGGATGAAGGGGTGGCGGCGTTTCGCGAGAAGCGGGCGCCGGTTTGGCGAGGTCGGTAAGGAAGTTGTTCTTTTTGGTAACTGCCCAGGTTCTCCCTGAACCTTATTGCAGGAAGATTTAATACCAAGCGCCCGAATGGCTGACCGTTCCAGCCATTCGGGCGCTTGGTATTGCGCACCGGGTTGGCCGGCGGCGGTGCGCCAAGCAAAGACTTATACCAAGCGCCGTTGACCCATTCTTCATGGGTCAACATCAAG
>JANXRN010000290.1 GCA_025352995.1 Acetobacteraceae bacterium | reverse complement strand
CCGCGCCTGGCACGGCGGCCGGCACCACCCAGACCACCGCCGCCCACCAGGGCTGATCGCGGTGCTGCACAAGGTCGCGGCCACGCCGCAGACGGTTCGCTGGGGCACGTTCTCCTCGAACTACGCCCCGGTTGTGACGGTGAATTCGGGCGATCAGGTGGTGCTGGAATGCGTCTCCGGTGGCCCCGATGTGATGCCGCCGGCCGGATCGGGCATGGTTGTGCCGCCCGCTTTGGCAGCAATCCATGCGTCCAATGTGGTGCGCGCGCCGGGCCATATCGTCACCGGTCCCGTCGCGGTTGCCGGCGCCATGCCGGGTGACATGCTGGAAGTGCGGATCGACAGCATCGAACTGGGCGCCGATTGGGGCTTTTGCGGCTTCCGCCCACTGTCCGGCACGTTGCCGCGCGATTTTACCGCCCCGTTCCTGACGCATATTCCGGTCGATCGGGCACGCGGCACCTGTCGGCTGCCGTACGGCGTCGAACTCACCCTCGCGCCGTTCTTCGGGGTGATGGGGGTGGCGCCGGCGCCCAATTTCGGCACGATTTCCACCGTTCAGCCGCGGGAGCATGGCGGCAATCTCGACAACAAGGAACTTACTGCCGGCACCATTTTGTTCCTGCCGGTGCTCGCCCCCGGCGCGCTGTTTTCCGCCGGCGACGGCCATGGCGTGCAAGGCGATGGCGAAGTTTGCATCAACGCGCTGGAAATTTGCCTGACCGGCACCTTCACCCTGGTGCTGCACAAAAAGACCGGCGCCACGCCTTTGCTGAGCTATCCGCGCGCCGAAACCGCGACCCATTACATCACCATGGGGATGCACGAGGACCTCGATCAGGCGATGCAGCAGGCGCTGCGCCAGATGATCGACTTCATCTGCAGCCGGCGGAACCTGTCGCGCGAAGAAGCCTATCAGTTCTGTTCGCTGGCGGTGGATTTCCGCGTTACCCAGACGGTGAATGGGGAAAAAGGGATCCACGGGATGCTAAAAAAGGGGCTGCTTTTCTAGTTTGTGCGTAAAATTCCCGTATATTGTGGCCTCGGAAAGAGTTTTCCACAAGATTTTGCGTTCATAGCCGACTCGGCGATTGACCCGTGGCCAGGAAGCCCTACCGTATCTGGTAGTGAACGCCCGGGAGGCCTACGATATGGAGTGGAATGACGAGACCATCGCGCGGCTGCGGGAGCTCTGGGCGGAAGGCTTGTCGACCGCCGAAATCGGCCGTCGCATGTCGGTTTCCAAAAACGCCGTGGTCGGCAAGGCGCACCGCCTGAATTTGCCCCCGCGCCCGTCGCCCATTCGCCGTGACGGTATTAGTGTCGCCACCCGCCCCGGCCCGCCGCGCCGGGTGACCGGCCCAACCTTGCCGCCGCTGTCGGCTGCGGTGAATGCGCCCGCCGCCCCAGCACCTGCCCCGCAGGCCCAGCGCGCAGCGCCGCCAACTGCAAGGCCGGCGCCCGTGCGCGCGGTGCCGTACGCATCGTCGCGGATGTCCACCTGCTGCTGGCCAATCGGCGAACCGGGAACCCGCAGTTTCCGCTTTTGTGACGCCGACGCCACCCACGGCAAACCCTATTGCGGCGAACACGCCTCGCTCGCCTATGTCCGGGTCCGCGATCGCCGGGATGAGGCCGCCGCCTGACTCCCCCGCGCCGGGCGCTCTCCCCAACGCGAAACCCCTGTGTTAGGCTTGATCGTCGGATGCGGGTGCGGCGTATTGTCGTAGTCCGTCTGACGGGAGGGTGCCCGCGATGAACCAGGCTTCCCAAACCCGCCGAGCCATCGGCCCGGGGCATCAACTGGACGCCGACGCCGTCAGGCGTGCCTATCGGCGCTGGGCCGGGGTTTATGACCTTGTTTTTGGCGGTATTTCGGCCCTCGGGCGCCAGCGTGCGGTTGCTGAGGTGAACCGTTTGCCGGGCGCGCGGGTGCTCGAAGTTGGCGTTGGCACCGGCCTCGCACTCCCGCATTACGCGACCGAAAAGCGCATTACCGGCATCGATTTGTCGGCCGAAATGCTGGAACGCGCCCAGACAAGGGTGACGGCAGAAGGGCTGGATAATGTCGAGGCGCTGATGGTTCTCGATGCCGAAGATACCGGGTTCGCCGCCGGCCAGTTTGATATTGCGGTGGCGATGTTTGTTGCCTCCGTGGTGCCCAATCCGCAAAAGCTGCTCGCCGAAATGCGTCGCGTGGTCCGTCCCGGCGGCCATATCCTGCTGATCAACCATTTCGCCGCCCAGACCGGGCCACGCTGGTGGGTGGAACGCGCGCTTGCCCCCGCGTCACGCGCGCTGGGCTGGCATCCCGATTTCGCAGTCGAAGCCTTGTTTCCTGGCAAGGAGCGTGCGGGCGTAAGCTTTGTGCCAAGCCCGCCATTCGGGCTGTTTACCCTCGCCAAGCTACAAAACTGAACGTTGCCCGGCAACGAAGCTGCGGCTTCGTTGCTGAGAATGGTTGCGTGTCACAGGGCTTACCCCCTTGATCTTGGCCACCGCCTCTTGTAGCCCACCAGTTGCAGCGCGGGGTTGGATGAGCGATCGCGGGCTGCCTGTTTTTGCCCCTCATGCGGGATGGATTGGCCGATGAATTTCCTCCGGCGGCTCTCTGCCGCAACAGCAAGCTTTGCCACCGGTGCCGTCGCGTTCGCCGGCCATTCCCAGGCCGCGGTGCCCGTGCCGTGGCAGATGTGGTCGCAACCCGCCGCCAGCCCGGTCGCCGAGCAGATCGAAAGCCTGCATATTCTGGTGATGGTGATCATTACCGTGATCACGATTTTCGTCGCCGGCCTGCTCGGCTGGGTGTGTTATCGCTACAGCGAAAAGCGCAACCCGACCCCGAGCCAGACCAGCCACAACACGCTGCTCGAAGTCGCGTGGACGGTGATCCCGGTGCTGATCTTGGTGGTGATTGCGATCCCGAGCTTCCGGCTGGTTTATTATCAGGACCGTACCGAAGCCGCTGACATGACCATCAAGGTCACCGCGCATCAATGGTATTGGGAATACACTTACCCAGACGCGGGCGGCCTCAACTTCACCTCGTACGTGGTTGCGCAAGCCGATCTGAAGCCGGGCCAGATGCGCCTGCTCGATGTCGATAACCAGGTCGTGGTGCCGGTCGGCAAGAATATCCGCATTCTGACCACCAGCGCCGACGTGATCCACAGCTTCTACATCCCGAGCCTGGGGGTGCAGCGCTACGCCATTCCCGGCCGCACGATTGAAACCTGGGTGCGGGTTGACCGTCCCGGCACCTATTACGGCGAATGCAACCAGATCTGCGGCCAGAATCACAGCGCCATGCCGATTGCGATGCGCGCGATCCCGGCCGGCGACTACACATCCTGGCTCGCCGACGCGAAGAAGAAGTTCGCTGCCAACCCGACGGCCGATGCAAGCCGCGTCGCCGCCGCCGCGACCTTGGAGATCAAGCAATGAGCAGCTATTCCGATGCCGCGCATGATGCGCACG
>JANXRN010000278.1 GCA_025352995.1 Acetobacteraceae bacterium | reverse complement strand
CCGAGATTGCCCACCGCACCGACCGCGCAAATCAGGCTGAAGGTGGCAAGCCCGCCGACGAACCGCCAGCCTTTCAGCCTGCGATCGCCGAAGGTAAAAATATTATTGAGCAGGAAATTGCCCAAAATGGCGACGCCGGTTGCGCTCAGCTGTGCCTCGGCAAATCCCAGGTGCCCAACTGTCAGCCCGATGCGCAACACCAGCAAATGGGCGGCGATGCCCAACGCGCCGACGAAGGCGAACATCACAAAGCGCACCGGCACGATATGGCCGATCAGCTTGTCGATCAGCAGCAGGGCAAAATCGCGCAGCACCCCGGCATCGAGCTTGCTTTCGCCGGCGACTCTGGTGCGGAACACGTAGGGCAATTCCTTGATCCGCGGCGGGGTCGGCAGGGACGCGATGATATCGAGCAGGATTTTGAAGCCGATTGCTGACAGGCCGCGCACCGCCTGATCGAACACGGGCCGTCGCAGCATGAAAAACCCGCTCATCGGGTCGCTCACCTTGGTTTTCAGCACCGCGCGCGACAGGCTTGTGGCGATGTCGGACATGCTGGCGCGGGTTTTGTCCCAGTCGCCAAGGCCACCGCCGGCGACATGCCTGCTGCCCATGGCGATGTCGTAATCGCCGCTGCGCAAGGCTTCAACCATCTGCGGCAGCAACCGTTCATCATGCTGCAAATCGCCGTCCATGGCAGCAATCAAGGGCGCGAAGCTGGCTTGCGCGCCCTCGACAAAGGCGCTCGCCAGACCGCGGCGGCCGATCCGGTGCAGCAGGCGGACATTGGGGTGCCTGACCGCAACTTCGGCAATCGCGGCGCGGGTGCCGTCGCGGCTATCGTCATCGACGAACATCACCTCCCAGGCGATGCCTGCCAATGCAGCATCGATCAGCCCGACCAGGGGGGCGATATTGTCACGCTCATTCAACACCGGAATGACCAGACAAAGTTCAGGGAGCGGGGAAACGGCGGTATCAGGCATGTCGGAAGCCTAACGTATTTATGCGCGCCGGGGCTAGCCGCCCCTTGCAATCGCCGCGGCCGAAGTTTACATCGCGATCACTCTACATCTTCCATCTGCTACGGAGGGTGGCCTTAACCGGCCGCCTTTTTTTGTTTGGAGCTCGTCTGGCGCTTGACCGAAGCCGTGCCACAACCGACTGAGATCGATCTCGATCTGCCCCAGCTTACCGGGCTGGAGGCTAAGATCGCCGATATTATCGTGCCGACCTTGATCG
Source organism: Acetobacteraceae bacterium (assembly GCA_025352995.1). Taxonomy (GTDB): domain Bacteria; phylum Pseudomonadota; class Alphaproteobacteria; order Acetobacterales; family Acetobacteraceae; genus CAITOL01. Next base: position 9,783 of record JANXRN010000278.1, on the reverse strand, counting down.
ATCTTGGCTATGATCTGGTGCGGGTGGCGGTGCTTGGGCGCGAACGGCCGACGGTACAGATCATGGCCGATCGCGCTGATGGGGCGATGATTACGGTGGAAGATTGCGAAATCATCAGCCGCAGCGCAGGCGCCGTGCTCGATGTGAATGACCCGATCCCGAGCGAATGGACGCTTGAAGTCAGCTCCGCCGGAATCGACCGGCCGCTCACCCGCCGCCGGGACTGGAACCGCTTCACCGGGCATCTGGCACGCGCCGAAACCCAATTCCCGATCGATGGCCGCAAGCGGTTCAACGGCGTCATCCTCGGCGCTGATATGACCCATGCCCGAATCCGCCTGGATGATGGCACTGACATTGCCCTGCCGCTGGTCGATATTCGCCGCGCCAAGCTGATCCTGACCGACGCGCTGATTGATGCCACCGCCACCACCCCAAACCTGAACTAGACACGAGGTTTCCCGATGGACACCGCCATTGCCCGCCCCGAATTGCTGCTGGTCGCCGACGCGGTCGCGCGGGAAAAATCGATCGATCGGGAAGAAATTCTCGAAGCGATGGAGCAGGCCATCCAGAAGGCCGGCCGCGCCAAATACGGGCACGAAAAGGACATCCGCGCCACCATCGACCGCAAGACCGGCGACGTTCGCCTGTCGCGCTGGACCGAGGCGGTTGAGGTGGTGGAGAACGAGGAAACCCAGATCCCGGTTCATATCGCGATCAAGTTCCAGCCCGGCATCAAAATTGGCGAACATATTATCGATCCGCTGCCGCCGATCGATTTCGGCCGCATCGCGGCGCAAACCGCCAAGCAGGTCATCGTGCAGCGGGTGCGCGAATATGAACGCAAGAAGCAGTACGACGAATTCAAAGATCGCGTCGGCGAAGTGATCAATGGCGTGGTCAAACGCACCGAGTACGGCAATCTGATGGTCGAGGTCGGCCGCGCCGAGGCGCTGCTGCGCCGCGACGAACTGATCCAGCGCGAAAGCTTCCGCAACGGTGACCGGGTGCGCGCCTATATTTATGACGTGCGCGACGAACCGCGCGGCCCGCAAGTGTTCCTGTCGCGCACCCATCCCGGCTTCCTTGCCAAGCTGTTCGCCCAGGAAGTGCCGGAAATCTACGACGGCATTATCGAAATCAAGGCAGTAGCGCGCGACCCCGGTAGCCGCGCCAAGATGGCAGTGATCAGCCGCGATAGCTCGATCGACCCGGTCGGCGCCTGCGTCGGCATGCGTGGATCGCGCGTCCAGGCGGTGGTGCAGGAACTCCAGGGCGAGAAGATCGACATCATCCCCTGGTCGCCGCAGGTCGCGACCTTTGTGGTCAACGCGCTGGCGCCGGCGGAAGTCACCAAAGTGGTGATCGACGAAGATGGCGGCCGGGTTGAAGTGGTGGTGCCGGACGACCAGCTATCTTTGGCGATCGGTCGGCGCGGGCAGAATGTGCGCCTCGCCAGCCAGCTAACCCGCTGGGACATCGACATTCTGACCGAGGCCGAGGAAAGCGAGCGCCGCCAGGAAGAATTCCGCCGCCGCACCGGCTTGTTTGTCGAGGCGCTGGATGTGGATGACATGATTGCCGGCCTGCTGGTGCAGGAGGGCTTCAACACCATCGAGGAACTCGCGTTCACCGCGATTGACGAATTGGCCGATATCGAAGGCTTCGACGAACAGGTCGCCGAAGAACTACAGCGCCGTGCGGAGGCTTTCTTGCTGAAACGAGACAATGAATTGCATGATCGTCGGGTTGAACTCGGGGTTAGCGACGACATCGCAGCGATTGAGACTTTTACCCCGGCGATGCTGGTGACCTTGGGCGAAAAGGGCGTCAAGACGCTCGATGATCTGGCCGACCTTGCGTCCGACGAGCTGATCGAAATGCTCGGCGAAGGGTCCCTCGATGAGGCCACCGCCAATGAGGTGATCATGGCCGCGCGGGCCCATTGGTTCGCCGATGACGCGGCCAAGGAGGACGGCCACGCCTGAGCTGGAACCCGACGACGATCTGCCTGAAACCGGCCCGCTGCGGCGTTGCGCGCAAACCCGCGTGCGGCTGCCCAAGGAAAACATGATCCGGTTTGTGGTTGGACCCGACCGGCGCATCGTTCCTGACCTTGCCGCAGACCTGCCCGGACGGGGAATATGGTTGAGCGCGCGGGGCGATGTGCTAGAAGCTGCTCGTACCAAGGGCGGTTTCGCCCGGGCGGCGCGTGGTCAGGTGGTTGTACCACCAGACTTGGTGGCGTTCATCACGGCAGCGCTCACCAGGCGGATCGCCGAGACATTGGGGCTTGCCCGTCGCGCCGGTCAGGCCGTTAGCGGTTTCAGCAAGGCGCGGGAATGGTTGGTTGCCGGGCGCGCGGCCCTTGTGGTGCAAGCGTGCGATGGCAGCCCGGATGAGCGGGCGCGCTTCCTTGGTGGCAACCGGGGACAGGCGCCGGTGGTCATGCCGCTCGACGCGTTCGCGTTGGGCGCGATTTTTGGCCGGGATCACGCGGTGCACATCGCGGTGGCGCCCGGGCGACTGGCGGAACGGCTGCGGATTGAATCCGCGCGGCTGGCGGGCGTGCTGGGATTACAGCCCGAGACTGTGAATGGGACGACACCCGAGGCGCCGCCTGGGGAAGCGATGCAGGATGGTAACGATTAGATGAGCGAAGGCAACGATCAGGACGCGGGCAAAACCAGGCTCTCCTTGCGGCCAGCAGGCCGATTGGAGTTGGGCCGGACCGTGGATGCTGGTTCCGTAAAGCAGAGTTTCAGCCACGGCCGCACCAAGACGGTGCAGGTCGAGGTGCGCAAGACCCGCACGGTGGGATTGGCGCCGGGCAGGCCCACGCCCGCCGCCGCCGCGCCGACCGGCGCAGCGCCCGCCCCTGCCCCCGCGCCGAGCACCCCGCGCCCCGCAGCCCCGGCCGGGCGCCCCCCGGTTGGCGCCGGACGCGCGCTCACGGCCAACGAACTGGCAACCCGCCAGCGCGTGTTGGCCGAACAGGCGCGGGAAAACGCCAAGCGCGAAGCGGAACGCCGCGAGCAGGAAACCATTTCGATCCTGTCGGCCGCCGAGGAAGCCCGGCGTCGCGAGGAAGAAGCCAAAAAAACCGCGGTTGAAGATGCCCGCCGCGCCGCCGAGGAGCAGGCGGCCGCCCGTGAGGTTGAGGAAGTGCGCCGTGCGGCCGAAGCCGCTGCCGCCGCCCGCCGCGCCGCCAATCCTGATGCGGCGCCCGACGCCGAACCGGAAAACGCGCCCGCACCTTCAGTGGTTGCCACCCCGGTGGCAGCCGCGCCCGCCGCCGCCGAAGCGCCGGTTGCCGGCCAGACCACCCAAGTGCCGGCTGAAACCCTACGGCTGCGCCCGGCGCGCGCCGATGAAGAAGACGATAACCGTCCGCGCCGCGGTCCCGGTGGCGTCATGGTACCGCCGCGCAAGACGCCCGCCGTGGTTGCCAAAAAAGGCGCCGATGGCCGGCGCGCTGGCCGCATTGACGTCCAGGCCGCCATCGAGGGCGAGGATGACCGGGTTCGCAGCCTGGCGTCCGTCCGCCGCCAGCGCGATCGCGATCGTCGCCAGGCCGAACTGGAACGGTTGCGCGCCGACCAGGTGAAAGTGGTGCGCGACGTTGTGCTGCCCGACCAGATTTCGGTGCAGGAATTGGCCAATCGTATGGCCGCCCGCATCCCCGACGTCATCAAGGCATTGATGCGGATGGGCGTGATGGCGACCGTGACCCAGGTGCTCGATGCCGACACCGCCGAACTGCTGGTGCAGGAATTTGGCCACCGGGTGAAGCGGGTCAGCGAGGACGATGTTGAAATCGGCCTTGAAGGCGCGGTGGATGTGGATGTCGAACGGCTGCCGCGCGCGCCGGTTGTCACCATCATGGGCCATGTCGATCACGGCAAGACCAGCCTGCTCGACGCGCTACGCTCAACCGATGTGGCCGGCGGCGAAGCGGGTGGCATCACCCAGCATATCGGCGCCTACCAGGTGCAGCTGAAATCCGGCGACAAGATCACCTTCATCGATACGCCTGGCCATGAAGCCTTCACCGCGATGCGGTCGCGCGGCGCTTCGGTCACCGACATTATCGTGTTGGTGGTGGCGTCCGATGACGGGGTGATGCCGCAGACGATCGAGGCGATCAAACACGCCAAGGCCGCCGGCGCACCGATCATTGTGGCCATCAACAAGATGGACAAGCCCGACGCCAATCCGGAACGGGTGCGCCAGGAACTGCTCAGCTACGAAATCGTGGTTGAGGAAATGGGTGGCGAAACCCAGAATGTCGAAGTTTCGGCGACCAAGCGCCTCGGCCTCGACAAGCTGGAAGAAGCTATCCTGCTGCAGGCCGAAATCCTCGATCTGCGCGCCAATCCGGATCGCAGCGCCGAAGGCTCGGTGATTGAAAGCCGGCTCGATCGCGGGCGCGGGCCGGTGGCGACCGTGCTGGTGCAAAAAGGCACGCTGAAAACCGGCGATATTATTGTTGCCGGCGCCGAATGGGGCAAGGTGCGCGCGCTGCTCGACGACAAGGCGCGCCAGATCAAAGAAGCCGGCCCGTCCACCCCGGTGGAAGTGCTCGGGCTTGCCGGCGTGCCGATGGCGGGTGAACCGTTCGTCGTGGTCGAGAACGAAAGCCGGGCGCGCGAGATCAGCGAATTGCGCCAGCGTCGGGTGCGCGAGAAGAACTCCGGCGCGATGACCGCGGCACGCGGCACGATGGAAGAAATGCTCGCCCGCATTCAGGCCGGCGCGCAGAAGGAAGTTGCGATCGTCATCAAGGCCGATACCCAGGGCAGTTCGGAGGCCATCCAGGCCACCGTGATGAAGCTCGCGCATGAAGAAGTGCGGGTGCGGGTGCTGCTGGCAGGCGTGGGCCAGATTACCGAAAGCGATATCCAGTTGGCGAAGGCGTCCCAAGCCGTGATCGTCGCCTTCAACGTCCGCGCCACCAGCCAGGCGCGCGATCTGGCGACCCGCGACGGGGTCACCATCAGCTATTACAGCATCATCTATGATGTGGCTGACGACATCGAAAAGCTGGTCAAAGGCAAGGTTGCGCCCAAGGCCCGCGAACGCTTCCTGGGTTACGCCGAAATCCGCAAGGTCTTCGACATCACCAAAACCGGCAAAGTCGCTGGCTGCATGATCACCGAAGGCCTGGTCAAACGTGGCGCTGGGGTGCGGCTGCTGCGTGAGGGTGTGGTGGTCCATAATGGCGAACTGACCCAGTTGAAGCGCTTCAAGGACGATGTCCGCGAAGTGGCGCGCGGCTATGAATGCGGCTTGTCGTTTGCCAACTTCAACGATCTGCGTGAAGGCGACGTGGTCGAGTGCTTCGACGTCGAGATGGTGCCGGGTTGAGGCAAGCGCGCAGCGGCAACCCGGTTCACATACCATCCGGCAAGCTGCCGAAAGACGCCGTGCGGCCGGGCAAACCGGCGGCACGCAAGGCGAAACCCCAGTCGGCTGGCAAGATGCATTCGGCCAAGCCGGCGAGCCAGCGGCAGCTGCGGGTGGGCGAGGAAATCCGCCACGTGCTGGCCGGGATTTTCGGGCGCGGCGAATTGCGTGACCATGATCTGATCGATTGCATCATCACTGTTACCGAAGTTCGCATCGGGCCCGATCTGAAGCGCGCAACGGCGTTTGTCACCCGGCTTGGCCGGTCCGACGTCGATGAAAAACTGCCGGCGCTGCGGCGGGCCGCACCGTTTTTGCGCAGCCAACTCGCCCACGCGCTGCGCCTGCGGGTGGCGCCGGATTTGTCGTTCCAGGCCGATACCAGCATCGATTATGCGATGCATGTCGATGCGCTGCTACGTGCGCCAGAGGTGGCGCGGGATCTGGCGGCGGACCCGAAGTCGGAGGGGTGATGATGGGAAAATCCAGCTACAACAGCGATGTCGTGCTGTGGGCCCAAGAACAGGCCGCCTTGCTGCGTGCGGGTGAGTTTGCCCAGCTCGACCTTGAACATCTGGCCGATGAGATCGAAGACGTGGGCAAAAGCGAAAAGCGTGAATTGGCGAGCCGGGTGACGGTGCTGCTGGTCCATTTGCTCAAATGGCAGCATCAGCCCAAGCGGCGCGGTGCCAGTTGGCAGATTACCATCGCCCATCAGCGCAAGCGCATCGCCCTCGCGATCGAGGAAACCCCGAGCCTGAAATCGGTGCTGCGCGACGGGAAATGGCTTGATGCGGTGTGGCTTGACGCCGTCGCCCAGGCGGCGAAGGAGACGCGGCTGTCCGAGCAGCGCTTCGACGAAACCTGCCCCTGGCCGATGGACGACGTCCTGACCCATATCGGCACCGAAACCGAGCCGGCCAATTCGCGCGGTTGAGTAAACCATAAAATTTTCAGGACCAAAATGCGTCGAGGTAAAGTTCGCGGCCGTCCGTTGGATGGCTGGTTGATTGTCGATAAGCCGGCCGGGATGACCAGCACCGATGTGGTCAACCGCGTCCGGCGCTGGTTTGACGCGCAGAAAGCCGGGCATGGCGGGACGCTTGATCCGCTGGCGACCGGCATCCTGCCGATTGCGTTCGGCTCGGCGACCAAGACCGTGCCCTATGTGATGGATGGCACCAAGCTCTATCATTTCACCCTGAAATTCGGCGAGTTGCGCGATACTGATGACGCCGATGGGCAGACCATTGAGACGTCGGACGTTCGTCCGAGTGACGCCGAGATTGCCGCCGCTTTGCCGCCGTTTCGCGGCGATATCATGCAGGTCCCGCCGATCTATTCCGCCATCAAAATCGCCGGCGAACGCGCCTATGACATGGCGCGCGAAGGTCGGGCGCCGGTGATGGAGCCGCGGCCGGCGCGGGTCGATCGGTTCGAACTGATCGAGCGCATCGACGCCGATACGGCAGTGTTTGAAGTGCAGTCCGGCAAGGGGGTTTATATGCGCAGCCTCGCCCGCGATCTGGCGCGCGCCTGCGGCACGGTGGGCCATATTGCAGCCCTGCGCCGGCTGCGGGTGGGACCCTTCACCGAGGCCGGGGCGATTCCACTGGACAAACTGCGGCGGGAAGACGATACCCCGCCCACTTCTCCGGACTTCTTGCTCGAAGTCGCGACCGCGCTGGCCGACATCCCGGCGCTGGCCTTGACTGACGCAGAAGCCAACGGCCTGTCACACGGCCAGGCAATCAGCCTGGTGCAACTGATGGGCCGCATTCCACGGACGGCCGATCCCGAAGGGGGCCTCGCCCGAGCCATGGCGGGGGGTCGCGTGCTCGGGCTTTGCCGTTTGGAAGACGGATGGTTGAAGCCCGAACGGTTGTTATAGGCGCCGCACGCGCTGTTTTAACCCCTATCAGGAGTATCAAGATGTCGCAGACCCCGGAGCGTCGCACGACGCTCATTTCTGAGTATTCCACCGGTGCGGCCGATACTGGCAGTCCCGAAGTGCAGGTGGCGTTGCTGTCCGACCGGATCAGCAGCCTGACCGAGCATCTGAAAATCCACGCCAAGGATTTCCACAGCCGTCGCGGCCTGCTGATGCTGGTTGGCCGCCGCCGTCGCCTGCTGGATTATCTGAAGAACAAAAACCAGACCCGTTACGCGACCCTGATCGGCCGCCTGGGCCTGCGCCGCTAGAAAGCGCTTACGGATAGAAAGTTTTTTGGTTCTTTTTTTCAAAAAAGAACCGCTTTCTTCCTGAGCTTTTACGTGCCTACCCCTCGGGCATCCCGCCCAAGGAACCTGCGATAGCAGCGACGTCGCGTCACGATCCGCAGCGTGACGGCGGCTCCGGCTACATGGACCAACTCAGCGGCTGCCCACGTGCAGTCCGCCCCATGCAGCCCGAGGCGCCGTTTCCCAAATGTCTCCGGATCGGAGGATACGGCCAAGCCTGCGTCGCGTAGTGATGAAAGATGGAACGCGATGTTCAATTATTTCCGCAAGGAACTCGATTGGGGTGGGCGCAAGCTCGTCCTCGAAACCGGCAAAATCGCCCGCCAGGCTGATGGCGCGGTGCTGGCCAGCTACGGCGACACCATTGTGCTGTGCACCGTGGTTGGCGCACGCAGCCAGAAGCCGGGGCAGGATTTCTTTCCGCTCACGGTCAACTACCAGGAAAAGACCTTTGCCGCCGGCAAGATTCCGGGCGGGTTTTTCAAGCGTGAAGGCCGGCCGACCGAAAAGGAAACCCTGGTTTCCCGCCTGATCGATCGCCCGATCCGCCCGCTGTTCCCGCAGGGCTTTCGCAATGAAGTTCAGGTGATCGCCACCGTGCTCAGCCACGATCTGGAAAACGATCCCGATATCGTCGCGCTGGTTGGCTGCTCGGCCGCGCTGACCCTGTCTGGCATTCCGTTCTTTGGCCCGGTGGGCGCGTCGCGCATCGCCTATATTGATGGCGGCTACGTGCTGAACCCGACCGCCGAACAGCTGAAGACCTCGGCGCTCGACATGGTGCTCGCGGGCACCGTCGAAGGCGTGCTGATGGTCGAATCCGAAGCCAAGGAATTGAGCGAAGAAGTGATGCTCGGCGCCGTGACCTTTGGGCATGCTGGATTCCAGCCGGTGATCCAGGCGATTATCGAACTTGCCGAAGTCGCCGCCAAGGACGCCTGGGCGCTGCCCGAAGTGTCCGCCGAGACGACCGCATTGGCAGCCCGGGTTGATGCGTTGGCGCGCGCCGGCATCGCCGAAGCCTATCTGGAAAAGGTGAAGCAGGTTCGCTACGAAAAAGTCGGCGCCGCCAAGAAGGCCGCGGCTGCTGCGCTGACCGCCGAAGGGCTGGACGCCGACAAGGCCAAAGGGCTGTTCAAGGACCTTGAAGCCGACATCGTGCGCAACGCCATCCTCGACACCGGCCTGCGCATCGACGGCCGCGACACCAAGACCGTCCGCCCGATCATCGCCGAAGTGGGCGTGCTGCCGCGCGCCCATGGCAGCGCTTTGTTCACCCGGGGTGAAACCCAGGCGCTGTGCGTCGCGACCCTTGGCACCGGCCAGGACGAGCAGATCATTGACGCGCTCGAAGGCGAGTATCGCGAACATTTCATGCTGCATTACAACTTCCCTCCGTACTCGGTGGGCGAAGCTGGCCGCATGGGTTCGCCGGGCCGGCGGGAAATCGGCCATGGCAAGCTCGCCTGGCGCGCGATCCACCCGCTGCTGCCGGAAAAGGGCAAGTTCCCCTACACCATGCGCGTGGTGTCCGAGATCACCGAGAGCAATGGATCGTCATCCATGGCGACGGTCTGCGGCACCTCACTCGCGCTGATGGATGCCGGCGTGCCGCTGCTACGGCCGGTGGCGGGCATCGCGATGGGCCTGATCAAGGAAGATCGTGGCTTTGCGGTGCTGTCCGACATCCTGGGTGATGAAGATCACCTTGGCGACATGGACTTCAAGGTGGCTGGCACCGAAGCGGGCGTAACCAGCTTGCAGATGGACATCAAAATCACCTCGATCACGCCAGCGATCATGGAAGTGGCGTTGGGCCAGGCCCGTGAAGGCCGCATCCATATCCTGGGTGAAATGGCCAAAGCGCTGACCGGCGGCCGCACCGACGTGGCGGCAACCGCGCCGCGCATTACGGTGATCAACGTGCCGAAGGAAAAAATCCGCGAAGTGATCGGCACCGGCGGCAAGGTGATCCGCGAAATCGTCGAACAAACCGGCTGCAAGATCGACATCAACGATGATGGCACGATCAAGATTGCCTCGTCCGACCCGGAAAAGGCGCAGATGGCGATCGACAAAATCCGCGGCATCGTGGCCGAGCCGGAAATCGGCGTGATCTATAACGGCAAAGTG
>JANXRN010000264.1 GCA_025352995.1 Acetobacteraceae bacterium | reverse complement strand
CCCCAGCCACCCGGCTTCGACATATTTCACCAGCAGCGGGCAGGGCCGGTATTTGCTGTCGGCGAGCCCCTCATGCAGCACCTGCATGATCGACAGGCAGGTATCCAACCCGATGAAATCGCCCAGTTCCAGCGGCCCCATCGGGTGATTGGCGCCGAGCTTCATCCCGGTATCGATCCCAACCACGGACCCGACGCCTTCATACAAAGCATAAATTGCTTCGTTGATCATCGGCACCAAGATGCGGTTGACGATGAAGGCAGGGAAATCTTCCGATACCGTGCTGGTCTTGTTCAGCCGCCGCGCCAGCGCCTGCACCGCCAGAAATGTCGGCTCATCAGTCGCAATGCCGCGAATGACCTCGACCAGCTTCATCACCGGCACCGGGTTCATGAAATGCATGCCAATGAATTTTTCGGCCCGGTCGGTGCTCGCACCAAGCCGCGTGATCGAGATCGATGACGTGTTCGACGCCACAATGCAATCGGTGCGCAAATGCGGGGTCAGCGCCTTGTAGATCAGGCGCTTGACCTCTTCTTTCTCGGTCGCCGCCTCAATCACCATGTCGCAATCGCCAAACGCGGCATAGTCCGTGCTGGTGGTAACCCGCGCCAGTGCCGCGTCCTTGTCTTCGGCCGAAATCACCGTGCGGGCGACCTGGCGTTCCATGTTGCGATCCATGGTCGCCATCGCGCGGGTCAGCGCGTCGGCCTTCACATCCAGCAACACCACCGGCAGGCCGGCCAGCGCACAGACATGGCTGATGCCATTGCCCATCTGCCCGGCGCCGATGATGCCGATCTTGGCAATCACCGGGGAGCCGAGCAGCCCGTCCGCCTGGCCCGCGCCCACCGTGACGTTCATCAGGCTTTTTTCAACTCAGCCGCGAATTCCGGCAACGCCACGAACAGATCGGCCACCAGACCGTAATCGGCCACCGAGAAGATCGGCGCTTCCTCGTCCTTGTTGATAGCAACAATAACCTTACTGTCCTTCATGCCCGCCAGATGCTGGATCGCGCCGGAAATGCCGACCGCGATATACAAATCCGGCGCAACGATCTTGCCGGTCTGCCCGACCTGATAATCGTTCGGCACAAAGCCCGCATCAACCGCCGCCCGGCTCGCACCCACCGCCGCGCCAAGCGCATCGGCAATCGGATCCAGCAGGGCGAAATTATCCCCGTTCTGCATGCCGCGCCCGCCGGAGATCACCACCCGTGCCGCGGTCAGTTCCGGCCGTTCGCTTTTCGACAATTCGGCCGAGATGAAGCGGGAAATATCGGGCGATGCCACCGCGGCAATCGCCTCGATCGGGGCAGAACCGCCGTCGGCGGCCACCGGATCAAAGCTCGCCGCGCGCACGGTGATCACCTTCTTGGCGTCCGACGATTTCACCGTCGCCATCGCGTTGCCGGCATAAATCGGCCGCACGAACGTATCGGCATCAACCACGCCCGAGATATCGCTGATCGGCTGGCTGTCGAGCAGTGCCGCCACGCGCGGCATGATGTTCTTGCCCACCGCGGTCGTCGCGGCCAGCAAATGCGAATAGCCCGGCGCGAGCGAAATCAGCAGCGCCGTCATCGGCTCGGCCATCGCGTGGGCATAGTCTTCGGCGTCCGCCAGCAACACCTTGGCCACACCTGGCAGTTTGGCGGCCGCATCGGCGGCGGCCTGCACGCCATGCCCCGCGACCAGGACATGGACGTCGCCAAGCTGCACCGCCGCCGCAATCGCCGAGCGTGAGGGCTGCTTGATGAGGCCGGCTTCGTGGTCCAGCAATACGAGAACGCTCATCTTAAATCACCTTCGCTTCGGTGCGCAGTTTCGCCACCAGCTCGGCAACCGAGCCAACTTTCACCCCCGCCTGCCGCTTCGGCGGCTCGGCCACACTCACCACCGTCAAGCGCGGGGTCACATCAACCCCCAGGTCTTCCGGCTTGAAAGTGTCGATCACCTTCTTGCGCGCCTTCATGATGTTGGGGAGCGACGCGTAGCGCGGCTCATTCAGGCGCAAATCGGTGGTGATGATCGCTGGCAGGTTGAGCGACACGGTTTCAAGCCCGCCATCCACTTCCCTTATCACTTCCATCTTGTCGCCATCGATGGTGACCTTGCTGGCAAACGTGCCCTGCGCCCAGCCGAGCAGCGCGCCGAGCATCTGCCCGGTGGCCGACATATCGTCATCAATCGCCTGCTTGCCCAGGATCACCAGGCCCGGCTGTTCCTTATCAACCAGCGCCTTCATCAGCTTGGCGACCGCGAGGGGCTGCAAATCGGCGTCGCTTTCAACCAGAATGCCCCGATCGGCGCCCATGGCGAGCGCGGTGCGAATGGTTTCAGCGCAGGCGGCAACGCCCATCGATACCGCGACAATTTCAGTCGCCACGCCCTTTTCCTTGAGGCGCACGGCTTCTTCCACGCCGATTTCGTCGAACGGGTTCATCGACATTTTCACCCCGGCGGTTTCCACCCCGGTGCCGTCGGACTTGACGCGAACCTTGACGTTGTAATCAACCACCCGCTTGACGGGGACTAGGATCTTCATGGACTGGCTACCGTTGTTTGAGTTGCGCGTTTCATGGCAAGCGGGCGCGACACCAGGGCATGCGCCCAAGCCTTCGCACCTGCAAAAAACTGCGGCGGACCATAAGAGCGGGCTGCGGCGGCTGTCAAACTTGGGAGGGGGAAGGGCGTTCTTTTTGTGAACAAAAAGAACCAAAAAAACTTTATCCATTTCTGGCCGTTGGCGTACCTCTGCCGGCCAATGCGTCGTCCTGGTGGGCATTTTTTATTACGATATCGTAACAATTAGGTCGCAAAAATTCCCAAACGCTCACATCCATATCAGCCGCCCGCCCGGGCCCAGCACCAGTCCCGCAGGCGTTGGTGGCGGCAGCGGCGCCACCGTCGGTCTGGCCCATGCCGGCACAACGGTGCGCACCTTCGCCGATTGCGGCCGGGCCGTTAGCATGTGCAGCAGTGGCCGCAGGATGCGCCTTGCCTGCGGGACCTCCGCTAGAAACGCCACGCATTCCTCGTGCGTCAATAATTGCTGTAACTTGGCCCCAGCCACCGCGGCTTCGCGGACCGACGCTGCCAACCAGCCAGCCGATGCCGGGAAGCGCCGCCGCTCGCCGCTGGGCTTGCTTGTCACGCCCGCGCGCGATGCGCGCGGCTTGGGCAACATCCCCGCCCGCCACAAAGCGATCAGCCGTTCCAGCCGGGTGCCCATCCGCCCAATCCGCCCCCACACCGCCACCAATAGCGGTGTCAGCGCGCGATGGCGCGCCGAAACCACCGCAATCGCGGCTTGTAGCTCGGTGAGGATGTGGGAAAAATTAAACATGACAAGTCATATAATATAACCTATCGCAATCGTCAAGCAAAAACATCTTCGCCTCCGGGAGAAAATTGGGATGCCGGCGCTTGCCGTCTTGTGTCTCCCCCAAGCCCAACCACGTCATCGCGTTATTTTTCGAAATACTTCTCCTCATTCCGATACGATTTAACCCATAATTAACCATTATTACCGGAAATTTTATGATGGAATAACGTTAGATTACGCCCCCCCCCCAGTATGTCATCGACAACAAGAGTTTAGGGGGAGGGCTTTCAAACATGGCGCAAGCCTTGTTCCGCGATCAGGCGATCACCGCTGCGACCGATTTCCAGTTCGGCGCCCCGATCGGATTGATGCCCTGGTCCTGGTGGGCGCTGTCCGGCTTTTTCCTGGCGGTTGCGGCACTGACCATGGGTTTCCTCGCCACCGCGAGCTTCCCGCGCAAGGAAGCCGCCATTGGCATCCTGCGCTTTTCCACCGGCGAAATCCGCATTACCGCGCCGCGCGCCGGGATTGTCACCGCCATCCATGTCCGCGAAGGCCAGGCGGTGGCCAAGGGCGATCTGCTCGCCTTCGTCACCACCGAGCAATTGTTCGCTGAGGGTGGGGTTTATGACGCCAGGGTCCTTGCAGCCGTCGCCCGCCAGCGGGCGATGCTCGAACAGCGCCTCGCAGCGGTCAACCTGTCCGAACCTTTGCAAGCCGGATCGCTGCGCGAACGCATGGCCGGCATCGGCCAACAACTCGGCGCGCTAACCCAGGATCGCGCCAGCAAGCGCGCCGCGGTGCGGATTGCCAAGGATAGCCTGGCCGCCGCCGAAACCCTGGCGGCATCCGGCGCCTATAGTATAGAGCAACGCCGCCAGCGCCAGCAGGCGATGTTGGCGCTCGAACAAACCGATATTGAGCTGAATGCGCAGATTTTCGCCCTCGAAAGCCAGCGCACCGATTTGGCCCTGCAACTGGCAAAACTTGCCCCGGATACCGATCAGACCCGCAGCGACATTTTGCGATCGATCGCCGAACTCGAACAACGCAATGCGGACGCCACCGCGCAGAACGGCTTCGCCCTGGTGGCGCGCGCCGCCGGCATTATCACCGCCTTGCAGGTGCAAATCGGCACCCCGGTCGATGCCGCCAAGCCGCTGATGGCGATCATCCCGGAAGGCGGGGTGTTGCTGGGGGAACTCTACGTCCCATCCCGCGCCGCCGGGTTCGTCGTCGCCGGCCAGACTGTGCGGCTGTTGTTCGATGCCTTTCCCTATACACGGTTCGGCCCCGGCTTCGGCACCGTGACAGGGGTTTCGACCACCGTGCTGCGTCCGGAAGAAGTGACGGCGTCGGTGAAAGTGCAGGAACCGGTCTATCGAATTGTCGTGGCCCTGCGCGATACCGCGATGGTCGCCTACGGCAAGCGCTTGCCGTTGCAATCCGGCATGGCGTTGTCGGCCGACATTTTGCTCGAGGATCGCACCTTCCTCGATCTGCTGCTCGACCCGCTGCGTGCGGCGAGTGGGCGGGTGTTGGGATGACCCGGGAGTCAGGAATCGGCGGGACCGGGGCGGTCGGGCGATTTGACCCGAATGGGTTTGCTCGCCGCGGTTGCTCGGACCGCACCTCGGGCCAAAGGACTTGACCGGACCCATCGGGGGGATGGCAAGCAGGCGGAGAGACAAAAATGTTGAGAGAATTGACTATGTACGAAATAAATTTCGTAACTGGCGCAGATGGCACTGAG
>JANXRN010000243.1 GCA_025352995.1 Acetobacteraceae bacterium | reverse complement strand
CATTCCCTGCCGGCGGCGGCGCCCGCCATCGCGTCGATGATGGGCCGGAACAGCGCGCTGGTGACGGGCATTAACGGGGTGCCTTACTGGTATTTCTACGGAATCGACAGTCCGTTCCGCGACCGCCGGGTCGAAAGCGTCGATCCGGGCGGCAAGCTGTGGGACATTTTGCCGCCGTCGCAAGCCATTGGCTGCGTGGTCTATCCGGCGGCCGAGGTCACCGAACCGGGGGTCATCACCCATATTTACGGCGACCGGTTCAGCCTGGGGGAGCCTGATGGCGCGCGGTCCGAACGTGCGGACGCGCTCAGCAAGGCGCTGATCACCGCTGGCCTGAAAGCCCCGGTGCGGCCGAAAATCCGCGATGAAATCTGGGTCAAATTATGGGGCAATCTCTGCTTCAACCCGGTTTCGGCGCTGACCGGCGCGACGCTCGCCACCATCACTTCCCGCCCTGATTTGCGCGCTTTGTGCCGGGCGATGATGGGCGAAGCGCAAATCGTCGCCGAAGCATTGGGCGTGCGCTTTGCCGTCAGCCTGGAAAAGCGCATCGATGGCGCGGCCGAAGTCGGCGAGCACAAAACGTCGATGTTGCAGGACCTTGAACGCGGGCGGCCGATGGAAATCGATGCACTGTTGGGCGCGGTGGTGGAGCTGGGGGAAATGACCGGCCACGCCATGCCGAACTGCGCTGCGGTGCTCGCGCTGGTGCGCGAACGCGGGCGGCAGGTGGGGGCATATTAGCCGCGCGTGCGTTAAGCCCCCGCCTATGCTACAGTTCCGACAGACAGGAGAATGAAGATGGCCGCCCCCAAGCTGCAATCAATCTTCGACGTGCCGCCGGATTCCGCGGAAGAATCGCGCCTTGACGCACTGGCGGATGCTGATTTCGACGCCGGTCGGTCCGTTGCCCATGATGACGTGGTGAAATGGTTGCGATCCTGGGGGCAAGCCGATGAACTGCCCTGCCCAACCCCCAAGCCGCGTTGAACAAAGTCGCCTGGTCGGCGACCGCACTCGGGCAACTGCAAGTCATCCGGACCTATATCGGGCAGTTCAATCCCATGGCCGCGCAGACCTTGGCGGAAGCGCTTATTGAAGCCGGCAACAGCTTGGTGAATTTCCCGCATCGCGGGCGGCGCATGCCGGGAACCGACGGTCGGGAGATGGTCGCCTTTTATCCCTATATTATTCGCTATCGCATTGTTGGGGATGAAATCCGGATTTTGCGCGTGCGGCACGGCATGCGGCGAGGTCGATAAACTACTCGACACCGGCCATGAACGAAGCATCATCGATATGGCGCGCGCCATGCAATACGCGTATAATTTGCACGGCTCCCACGACAAGGCGGTATAGGATCACATACGGGTGCTCGACCAGCATTCGCGCATCATGGGCAATTTTGGGACAAGCAACGCCAGATTTCGGCCATAGCCGCAATATCCGCACACGCGCTTCGAGCCGATCCAGAACGCGATCTGCCGCGTCCAAATTGTCGATCGCAATCCCACTCCAAATATCGAGCAGGTCAGCACGTGCACGCGATGTGTGGCCGACCGAGGTCACCCTACGCGCGAGGCTTTGCCGCCAACATTCGCCGCCCCTCGTCCTTGATCTCGGCAAAATCAAGCTCACCGGCGTCTTCGCTGGAAACACCGTCATTCCAAGCGCGGCGCAAACTGGCAGCCGCGCCCACTTCACGCGCATCGGACCGTTCGAGTAGCCGTAAAGCCTCCCGAATCACTTCACTCGTGGACGTATAGCGTCCCGATTCAACTTTGGTTTTGATAAGACCAACCAATTCCGGGGTCAGCGAAATCGATATGTTCATGTGCGGCACCATCGTGAATACGAAAAAATCATATTTTTTCTTATCATGCGGCTGCGCCGAGGTCACTCACAAGATTGAGCCTGAGAGGCTGAACCGGAGCCAGTCTTATACCAACCCGCTCAAGTGTTGACCCATGAAGAATGGGTCAACGCGGGTCGGTATCAGTCTTTGTTTGGCGCGCCGCCGCCGGCCAACCCGGCGCGCAATACCAACCCGCCTTGACGATGGAAGTGTCATCGTCAAGGCGGGTTGGTATTAGTCCCCCGGCTGCCGCAGCGCCACGCCCTTGAACGCCCCCAAGGTCCAGGCCCCGACCTTGCGCCCGGTCGCCAGCCCATCGGCATTTTCGAACGCGAAATGGATGCCGCCATACACCCGGCTCATCGCCGCTTCTTCGGCTGCCGCTGTGAAGCTCGGGAAATGCCGCATCACCCCGGGCAGGCTGGCGCTGCCGAAGCTGAACGGATCGCCGCCGAGCCATTTGGTCAGCACCAAGGCCGCCGCCCCGCTGAAGCTCGAATGGCCGGAAATATAGCTCGGGTGGTTGGGGGTTTCGAGCAATGGCCACCAGTCCGGGATTGCCGCCACGTCATCGCTGCCAGCGCGGATCGCGGTGATCGGGCGCCAGTACCAATACGTGTATTTCGCGTCCGCCATAGCGATGCAGGCGTCGGCTATTGCGACGTTGAGCTCGGCGAATAATTCAGCCTCCGCGATCAGGCCAAGCTTGCGCGGCGCCATCACGCTGCTGGCGATCGCGTTCCAGTGCCCGGCCGGGGCGTAAGTCCCGATCGCATCGCTCCAATAGCGCGCGATTTCGGTTTGCTCTTCTGTCCGCGCCGTCGAATTGGTCGCCCCCAAGCGGGCAACGGAGGTGACAGCGTCGCGATATATTTTCGTGCCGAGGGCCGGCGGGCCAAGCGGGCGGAACTGGTCGGGCCTGGCCATCGCAAACGGCTTCACCGTCGCCCATTGCGGATGAAGTGGCGGCAGGCGCTCGGGTGGGGTTGGCTGCCATTGACCGGGCTGGGTGCCATGGTGCCACCCCGCTTCAATTTGCGACCCGTCATCAGCCCGCAACGCCTGGACCGCATCGGCCACCGACGCGCCAAAGGCAACGGCCGCGTCGCGGGCAGCCCCCGCAGGACGTCCCGCCAGCGAAACTGCCAACGCCGCATCAAGGGCTTGTCGGCGGCTGGGGAACAAATGCAACAACATCGTCCGGCCCGCGGACGCGGCTGCGGCATGCGCATCAAGCCCGCCCGGCGCTGCCTTATGCACCAGAAACCCGCGTTCGCCCGCGATTGCCTTGACGGTATCGAGCACCGCGAGACTTTCGAGCGCAAGGGCGCGCGCGGCATTGAACGGATCGGTGCGTTCCGCCTGGATCGCCAGATTGGTCTGGGTGTTCCAGTCGATGATCACGTCCTGGGCCCGCGCCGGCTGAACCGCAAGCGCCATGACAGCGACAGCGATCAGCCAAAGTTTCACCGGTTGATGACCAGCTTGGACAGTCGGCTCAGCGAACTGACATCGGTTACCTTCGATCCGCCCAGCGACAGCGACCGCAGGCTTTCCAACCCGGCGAGCGGGCTGATATCGACCACCTGGGTGCTTTCGAGGTCAAGGCTGCGTAAATTCCCCAGCCGCGCCAGGGGGGAAATATCGACAAGCGGGGTGCCGCCGACATCCAACTCCTCCAGCCGCATCAGCTTGGCGAGCGGCGCAAGATCGGACACTTTGGTGCCATTCAGGCTCAGGCTGCGCAAATTCGCCATGCGGCCGAGCGGCGAAATATCGCGCACCGGGGTGCCGGCGAGATCAAGCACGGCCATCGCGGTAAGGTTAGCGAGCGGCGCCAGATCGCGGATCTTGGTCACCGCCAGCACCAGTTCTTGCAACGCCCGCAGCCCGGCCAGCGGCACGATATCGCGAATTTCCGTACCGCTGAGATTGAGCACCCGCAATCCGGTCATGCCCATCAACGGGCGCAGATCGCCGATCGGCAGGAACTGCAAATTGAGCTGCTGGAGTTTGGTCAAGCCGGCAAGCGAGGTTGCGTCGCGCACCAGGGACCCGCAAATATCCAGCGATTGCAGGGTCGCGAGGCCCGTCAGCGACTTGATATCGCGCACCGGCGCGCCGCGCAGGCTGATCGCCTGAACGCTTTTGGCCGACAACACCGGAAGCGCCGAGGTCAGGCCAGTATCCGTCGTGCCGTCAGCGAACACCGCGGTCAGCAGGCCGTTCTGCAGCGTCATGGAGAACTCGGCCGAGGTTTCCTGAGCGACCGCCGTGCTTGCCCAAAGACCCGAGGCAATGAACGCACGCCGGGTCAGCCGGGGGGCAGGGACATGCAGCGTCATTTGTCAGCCATCGCAACTACAATCTATGTTTCAAATACTTCGGCACGAGAACCACATATCATAGCCCGAAGTCAACGAAATCGGTCAAAATGACCCAAATTTCAGAAGGACCGCGCCAAGTGCCCCCATCAGCCACCCAGATGATGACAACCGCAGACGCCGCGGTCGCGACGATGATCCGCAACGGGATCGACACCATCTACTGCCTGCCCGGCGTGCAGAACGATCTGCTGTTCGACGCGATCTACAAGCAGCAGAACGCCATCCGCCCGGTCCATGCCCGCCACGAACAGGGCACTGCCTATATGGCGCTCGGCGCCGCGATGGCGACCGGCAAGCCACAAGCTTATGCGGTGGTGCCTGGCCCCGGCATCCTGAACACGACCGCCGCGCTCTCCACCGCCTATGCCTGTTCGGCGCCTGTCCTGGCGCTGACCGGGCAAATCCTGTCGGGTGCGATCGGGCGCAATCTTGGCCATCTGCATGAAATCCCTGACCAGTTGGGGGTGCTGAAATCGCTGACCAAATGGTCCGAGCGCATCACCGAGCCGCAGCAGGGCGCGGATATGATGCAGACCGCGTTTCGCCAGATGCGGTCCGGCCAGCCACGTCCGGTCGGGCTCGAATGCGCGCTCGATATCTGGGGCCGGGTGGCGCCGGTGGCGCTGGCGGACGGGCCGGCGGAGGCTGATCGGCAGGAAATCAACCCGGACCTGATCGAGCGGGCGGCGAAGCTGCTTGGCGGCGCTAAAAATCCGATGATTGTGGTCGGTGCCGGCGCCCAGCATGCGGCGGCGGAGGTGCGTGCGCTCGCCGAAGCCTTGCAGGCGCCGGTGGTTGCCCATCGCATGGGGCATGGGATTCTGGATTCGCGTCATCCATTGGCGTTGAACGTTGTTGCCGGGCAGTTGCTGTGGAAAGATGTCGATGTCGTCATCGCCATCGGATCGCGCCTGCAATTGCAGCTTGAAGGCTGGGGCTACGACAACGCGCTGAAAATCGTGCGGATCGACAGCAATCAAGAAGCCCATGAACGCATCACCAAGCCGGATGTGGCGATCACCGGGGATGCCGCCGACGGCACGCGGCAACTGGTCAACGCGCTCGGCAAGCATAACAGCGCGCGCCCGTCGCGCGGCGACATGATCGCCAACATCCGCGCCCGCGGCCACGCGCTGATGGCCGGGATGGAGCCGCAGAACGCGCTGCTCGCCGCAATTCGTCGGGCACTGCCGGAAGACGGGATTTTTGTCGATGAACTGACCCAGCTCGGCTACATGGCACGCGCCAGCTTCCCAGTTTACGCCCCGCGCACCTTCCTGTCGCCGGGCTATCAGGGCACGCTCGGCTGGGGCGTGGCGACGGCGTTGGGCGCCAAAGTCGCCTGCCCGGACAAGCAGGTGGTGTGCGTCACCGGCGATGGCGGCTTCATGTTCAACGTGCAGGAACTGGCGACCGCAGTGCAGCACCGCATCCCGGTGGTGTTCGTGATGACCAATGACGGCGCGTTCGGCAATGTCCGCCGCATCCAGGATGAAATGTATGGCGGGCGGATTATCGGCAGCGAGTTGCAAAATCCGGATTTCGTCAAACTCGCCGAAAGCTTCGGCGCCATCGGGCGACGGGTGCACGGCCCGGCGGCCCTGGAAGCGGCGATCACCGAAGGCTTCAAGGCCGACGTGCCAACGGTGATCGACATTCCGGTGGGCGTGCTGCCCAATCCCTGGCCAGTTTTCCGGCCGGCTAAGGCGCGCGGTTGAGTGGGATTTTTCTACGATGTGACCCGCCTGGCGATCTGGCTGGGTGCGCTGGCGGCGCTGTTCGTGCCGCTGGAATATTTCTTCGCTGAACGCCGTCAGCCGATCTGGCGGCGGGAGGCTCTGAACGATCTCGTCTACTACTTCCTCAACGGACTGATCCTGAGCGTGCTGCTGGCCTGGCCGGTGGCGCTGCTGGGGGCGGCCGTTCAGCATCTGGTGCCGGGCGCGCTGCTGCGCGCGGCGGGTGATCTGCCGCTCTGGCTGCGGGTGATCGCCGCCCTGGTGCTGGGAGATATCGGTGCTTATTGGGGGCATCGCTGGTCACACGAACTGCCGTTCCTGTGGCGCTTTCATTCGGTGCATCATAGCCCGACCGAGGTGGATTGGCTGACCAATACCCGCGCCCATCCGCTTGATCTGGTATTCACCCGCTTCTGCGGACTGGTGCCGCTGTATGTGACCGGGCTGGCGCAGGCTTCCGAGGCCGGCGCCGCACTGCCCATCATCGTCAATACTGTGGGCATCGTCTGGAGCTTTTTCGTCCATGCCAACGTGAATTGGCGGCTGGGCTGGCTGGAGCAGATTATTTCCACCCCATCCTTCCATCGCTGGCACCACACCAAC
This sequence comes from Acetobacteraceae bacterium, assembly GCA_025352995.1. Lineage (GTDB taxonomy): Bacteria > Pseudomonadota > Alphaproteobacteria > Acetobacterales > Acetobacteraceae > CAITOL01. Next base: position 7,852 of record JANXRN010000243.1, on the reverse strand, counting down.
GATGCGATGCGCGACCGCAACTATGCCGCCATCCTGCCGGTGCTCGATCGTGTGTTCGGCAGCTTGCATCTGCCGAAAACCCGACCGGCCGAATACGGCATCGATGGCGACATGCCGGCGGACTTGCCCCGGCAGTTGACCCAGGCGTTTGTCCGTCGGAATTAGTTTTCAAGGAAGTAAGAGTCTTCTTTTCGTGAACAAAAAGAAGCAAAAAAACGTTCTATCCATTGGCGCACCGCTGTATGTGCGAACGCGGAACCAAAGTGAGGAAGTTTTTTTGGTTCTTTTTGTTCACAAAAAGAACATTCTTGCCTTCCTTCACGCTCTCACCCCCGGATGAAAATACAAATAAACCCGGCTCGCAATTTCCCGCGACACGCCCGGTGCGGCTTCCAGATCATGCAAGCCCGCCGCCTTGACGCCACGGGCGGAGCCGAAATGGTTGAGCAGCGCCCGTTTGCGCGCCGGCCCGATGCCAGGAATGTCATCGAGTTCGCTTTGCACCAGCGATTTCGATCGGCCGGCGCGATGGGTGGTGATGGCGAAGCGGTGCGCCTCGTCGCGCAGGCGCTGCAGGAAATACAGCACCGGATCGCGCGGCGGCAGTTGGAAAGCGTCGCGCCCATCGAGGTGGAACCATTCCCGCCCGGCATCGCGGTCCGGCCCTTTGGCGATGGCGACCAGCTTCACATCGTCAATGCCGCGTTCTTCCAGCACGCCGCGCACCGCAGAAAGCTGCCCCGCGCCGCCATCGATCAGCAGCAGGTCGGGCCATTCGGCGTTTTCGTCCTTAAGCGCGCGGGCAAAACGACGGGTCAGCATTTCGCGCATCATCGCGAAATCATCTCCCGGCGTGATCGGGCCGCGGATGGAAAATTTGCGATAGGCGCCTTTGTTGAAACCTTCGGCACCGGCGACAATCATCACGCCGTACGCGTTGGTGCCCATGATGTGGGAGTTGTCGTAAACTTCGATCCGGCCTGGCGTCGGGATGTCGAACAAGGTGCCAACCGCTTCGAGCAACTTGGCCTGCCCAGCGGTCTCGGCAAGCTTACGCTCCAAAGCTTCGCGCGCATTCAGTTCGGCATGGGCGACCACGGCGGCTTTTTCGCCGCGCTGCGGGACGGCGATTTCGACCTTGCGGCCGTTGCCGAAGGTCTGCGATTTCAGGCACAGCGCTTCCTCAATCAGCCCTTGTTCTTCGAGTTCGCGGTTGAGCAGTACCAAAGGCGGCGGCGGCTTGTCGTCATAGAACTGGGCGATGAAGGCGGCCAGAACCTCAGGCAAATCCTCGTGCCTGGCATGGCTCGGGTAGAAGGCGCGGTTGCCGTTATTGCGCCCGCCGCGAAAGAAGAACACTTGCACGCAGCTTTGCCCGGCGATCTGCCAGCCGGCGATGACGTCGGCATCCGTTACGCTGGCCGGGTTGATGACGTCCGAACCCTGAACCGTGGTCAGCGCGCGGATACGGTCGCGCACCGCCGCCGCGCGTTCGAATTCCAGCGCTTCGGCGGCGGCTTCCATTTCTGTGGCGAGGTCGCTTTGCACGCTCGATGCCTTACCGGCGAGGAAGGCGCGGGCCTGGTCGGCGAGGCCGGCATAGTCTTCCCCACTAATCCGCCCGACGCAGGGCGCCGAACAGCGCCTGATTTGATGCAGCAAACATGGCCTGGTGCGATTGGCGAACACGGTGTCAGCGCAGGATCGCAGCAAGAAGACGCGCTGCATAGCGGTGACGGTGTTGTTGACCGCCCAGGCTGACGCAAACGGGCCGTAATAGCTGCCCTTGCGGCTGCGCGCGCCGCGATGCTTGGTGATTTGCGGGAAGCCGTGATCTTCGGTCAGCAGTAGCCACGGATAGGATTTATCGTCGCGCAGCACGATGTTGTAGCGTGGCTTCATCCGCTTGATGAAGTTGGCCTCCAACAGCAGCGCTTCGGCCTCGGTATGGGTGGTGACGATTTCCATCGCCACGGTTTCCGACACCATCCGCCGCAGCCGCTCGGACAGGCGGCCGATCTGGGTGTAGGACTGCACCCGCTTGGCCAGCACCCGCGCCTTGCCGACATACAAAGCCTCCCCATTGGCGCCCAGCATGCGATAAACGCCGGGCGACAGCGGCATGGTTTCCAGCGCGGTTTCGATCACCGTGACGCCACGTTTGGGGGGGATTTCAATCGGTTGGTCGGTCATCGGGCCCAGAGTAAAATTTGCGTTGCGCCATGTGCGGGCAGTCTAGCAGAGATTGAAAAAAGCGCCCTAAATCCATCCACCAAATCTGTGGATAACTCTGTGGGGAAAGCCCCAACCTGGGACCTAAGTGTCCGGAATCACTGCCCCAGATCGGATTGCCTCATTTTTGCGCATATGCGTTAAACTATTGATATTGTTGACTTCAAATATTACCAATAGGTTACTCAATGAAGACAAGCCGCCATCTTACTGAAAATTAACGACCACTGCACTGCGGTGGACAATCTCAGCGGCGGCGGCGTTCGACGGTGACCCCGGCACTGACCGCATCGGGGAAAATGTCAAGCTTTTCGACCGTGATAAGCGCGGCAATAACTCGCCGGTCGGCAAGGGAGGCTTCGGCGATGCGTTCGGCGAGGGTTTCGACCAGACGGACATGTTCGGCCGCACATAACGCCCGCACGCGGTCCGCGAGTTTGGCGTAGTCCACCACCCGCGCCAGTTCGTCCCGGCCGACCGGCACGCCATCATCTTCCACCGACAAATCGACATTAATGCGGATGCGTTGGCGGGCGGTGTGTTCATGCGCGTACACCCCGATGCTGGCCATCAGCACCATGTCGCGCAGGAAGACATGGCGAACGCCGGGCCCCGCGATGGCCGGGTGGGTCATTCGTCCACCTGCACGCCGGCGCTTGGTCCCCATTGCAAATGTTGCCCGCCATCGAGCGCGATCATTTGCCCGGTCATGGACCGTAGTTCGAGCATCGCCCGCACCGCGCGGCCGATTTCGCCAATTTCCGGCCCGCGCTGCAGCGGCACGGACCGCGCCTGACGATTGAACTGGGCCTGGGTCTGGCGGCTATTGGGCAGGGCGGGGCCGGGGCCAATGCCATTGACCCGGATGCGCGGCGCCAAGGCGAGTGCCATCGACTGCGTCAGGCCCCACAGCGCCATTTTGGACACGGTGTAGGACACGAAATGCGGGGTCAGCGACCACACACGTTCGTCGAGCATGTTGACCACCAGCCCTTCGGCATCGGCCGGCAGGGCATGGGCAAAATTCTGCATCAGCACGAAAGGTGCGCGTAAATTCGGCTCGATATGGCGGTCCCAGCTTTCGCGGCTGGCATCGTGCCATTCATCGCGTTCGAAAATGCTGGCGTTATTGACCAGCACGCCGATCGGGCCGAGCGCTTCGGTTGCCGCTGGCAGCAGGCGGCGGACCGCGGCTTCGTCCGACAAATCGGCCTGCAAGGTGACTGACCTTACCCCGAGGGCCGCGACATCAGACGCCGTCGCCGCTGCTTCATCGGCGCTGCCGTTATAGTGAACTGCGACCGCATAGCCTGCCTCGGCCAACGCTAGCGCAATCGCCCGCCCCAGCCGCTTGCCGCCGCCGGTGACAAGGGCGGCGAGTGGTATCATGCGGTGCGATCGCCCGCAGCCCGGTGAAGCGCCGCCTGGGCCGCCGCGAGGCGCGCCACCGGCACCCGGTACGGGCTGCACGACACGTAATCCAGCCCGACGCTCTCACAGAACGCAATCGATGCCGGATCGCCGCCATGTTCGCCGCAAATCCCGAGCTTGATGTCAGGCCGCGTCGCGCGTCCTTTTTCCGCCGCCATCCGCACCAGCGCGCCGACGCCTTCGGGATCGAGGGTCACGAACGGATCGCGATCCAGGATGCCTTGGTCGATATAAGTCGGCAGGAATTTGCCGGCATCGTCGCGCGACAGGCCGTACGTGGTTTGCGTCAGATCATTGGTGCCAAAGCTGAAGAAATCGGCGACGGTCGCGATCTTGTCGGCGATGATGCAGGCGCGCGGCAGTTCGATCATCGTGCCGATGCTGTGCTCGATCGACATGCCGGCTTCGGCGAACACTTCGGCGGCGACTTTCTCGATTTGCGCGCGGGTGATTTCAAGCTCCTTCATCATGCCGACCAGCGGGATCATGATTTCGGGCACCGGCGCGTTGCCGGTTTCGCGCGCGATGGCAATCGCGCCTTCGAAAATCGCCCGCGCCTGCATTTCGTAAATTTCCGGGAAGGAAATTCCCAGCCGGCAGCCGCGATGGCCCAACATCGGGTTGGCTTCGGCCAGTTCGGCCACCCGTCGGCGCATCGTCGCCAGATCGCTGCCGACGATGTCGGCGAGGTCTTCCAGTTCCGCATCGGTATGCGGCAGGAATTCATGCAATGGCGGATCGAGCAGCCGGATGGTCACCGGCAGGCCGGCCATGATGCGGAACAGCTCGGTGAAATCCTGGCGCTGGAAAGGCAGGATTTTGGCCAAGGCTGCCCGCCGGCCGCGTTCATCGGACGCCATGATCATCTGGCGCACCGCGCTGATCCGCGCCGGATCAAAGAACATATGTTCGGTACGGCATAATCCGATGCCCTCGGCGCCGAACTTGCGCGCGGTGTCGGCATCCAGCGGGGTTTCGGCGTTGGCGCGGACTTTCATCCGGCGAATGCCGTCAGCCCAGCCCATCAAGGTGGCGAAATCATCGGACATCGCCGGTTCGACCATGGCGACGCTGCCGAGAAACACTTCCCCGGTCGCGCCATCCAAGGTGATGATTTCGCCGGCCCGGATGGTTTTGCCCGACGCGATCAGGGTTTGCGCGTTGTAGTCGACCGAAACCCCGCCGGCGCCGGCGACGCAGGGCCGGCCCATGCCGCGCGCTACCACGGCGGCGTGGCTGGTCATGCCGCCCCGAGTGGTTAGAATGCCGCGCGCGGCGTGCATGCCGTGGATGTCTTCCGGGCTGGTTTCGATCCGCACCAGGATCACCGCTTCGCCCTTGCCGGCGCGGGCCTCGGCTTCGTCAGCGTTGAACACCACCGCGCCGCAGGCGGCACCGGGGCTGGCCGGCAGGCCCTTGGCGAGGAAGCTGCGCGGGGCTTTCGGGTCAAGCGTCGGGTGCAGCAACTGGTCCAACGCGGCGGGATTGACCCGCATGATCGCTTCGTTCCGATCAATCAGCCCTTCGCGCGCCATGTCGACGGCGATCCGCATGCTGGCGGCAGCGGTGCGCTTGCCGTTGCGGGTTTGCAGCATGTAGAGCTTGCCGGTCTGCACCGTGAACTCGATATCCTGCATGTCCTTGTAATGGGCTTCGAGCGTGGCGCGCACCGCCATCAATTCCCCATAGGCCGCCGGCATGGCGATTTCCATCGGCTGCTCGCCGGGCTTGGAGCGGGCGGCGGCCATTGGCTGCGGGGTGCGGATGCCGGCGACGACGTCCTCGCCCTGGGCGTTGACCAGATATTCGCCGTAGAAAATATTCTCCCCGGTCGATGGATCGCGGGTGAAGCAGACGCCGGTGGCGCAGTCGGCGCCCATGTTGCCGAACACCATCGCCTGGACGTTGACCGCGGTGCCCCAGTTCGCCGGGATGTCATGCAGGCGGCGATAGGTGTTGGCGCGTGGGTTTTCCCAGCTGCCGAACACCGCGCCGACCGCGCCCCATAATTGCGCCGTCGGGTCCATCGGGAACGGCGCGCCGGTTTCGCGGGCGACCATGTCCTTGTATTCGGCGACCACAGCGCGCCAGTGATCGGGGGTCAACGCGGTATCCTCGGTGACGTCGGCATCGAGCTTGGCGTTTTCGATAATGTCCTCGAAATGATGATGCTCGACGCCCAAAACCACGCTGCCATACATCTGGATGAAGCGGCGATAGCTGTCCCAGGCGAAACGCGCATCGCCAGACGCGGCTTCCAGCCCGACCACGGTTTCGTCATTCAGCCCGAGATTGAGCACCGTATCCATCATCCCCGGCATGGAAACCCGCGCACCAGACCGGACGGAGACCAGCAGCGGCCTTGTGGCATCGCCGAATTTCAGCCCGACCGCGTCTTCCACCAGCCCGAGCGCTGCCTGCACCTGGGCATCGAGTTCGGCCGGGTAGGTGCGGCCGTTGTTGTAGAAAGCGGTGCAGAGTTCGGTGGTGATGGTAAACCCCGGCGGCACCGGCAGGCCGATCGAGGCCATTTCAGCCAGGTTCGCGCCCTTGCCGCCGAGCAGGTTGCGCATGTCGGCGCGGCCTTCATTATGGCCGGCGCCGAAGCTGTACACATATTTGATCATGTCAGGCGTTTCCTTCAGCCTTAATCTTGGAGAAATCTGTGACAGACAGCATTGTTTCTTTAACGGCCTGGAGCAGCGCCAGACGATTGCGACGCAGCGCGAGATCAGGATTGTTCACCGATACGTCAACAAAGAAATTTTCCAACGGTCCCGTAAATCGCCGCAATCGATGAAGGCAAAATTCAAACGATCCATGATTTTCACTATATATCGGAAGGCCACTACGTATATCCCGAAGTGCAGAAAACAATTCATGCTCGGCATTTTCACGAAATTCAGCGGGCACCGGTTTACCAAGCTCCGAACTATCTTTCGCCATTTCTATCCGAACGATATTCGCAACACGCGTATACGCACTGAAAATGTCAGACCCATCCGACGAATTCAAGAACCCTGTGAGCGTCACAATACGTGCGCTGATCGATAGAAAATTGTCGTCAGGCCGGCGCCCGATAACGGCATCCACCACATCAATACGTTTATTTTCACTGCGAAGTTGGACACGGAGTCGCTCAATTAAAAATGATAGAACTTCTTCTGTATCGAAATTACCATATCCGTATTCATCCGCTGCATTCTTTATTGCGACACGCAACGCAATATCATGGCCACCATCGCGTATAATTCTAATAATGCCGAGGCCGGCACGGCGAAGCGCGTATGGATCGCCAGAGCCTGAGGGTTTCTCCCCAATCCCAAAAAAACCAACTAGGGTGTCCATCTTGTCCGCAAACGCGACTGCTCTTCCGGTGGGTGTCGCCGGAATCGCTTCGCTTGGTCCACGGGGAGAGTAGTGCTCACGTATCGCTATCGCTACCGAACGATCCTCGTCCTTGATGGCGTAGTAGGCTCCGATCACTCCTTGCAATTCGGGGAATTCACCGACCATCCCCGTCGTAAGATCGGCTTTTGCAAGCGTGGCGGCGCGGATGGCTTGGCCGGCATCCGCGCCAACCAAACGGGCGATGACGGCGGCGAGACCGGCGATCCGGCGCACCCGATCGCCTTGGCTGCCGAGCTTGGCATGGAATGTAATCGTATCGAGCTTGGCCACTCGGCTCGCGAGCGTGGCCTTTTTGTCCAAATCCCAGAAGTGCCGCGCATCGGAAAACCGGGCGGCAAGCACACGTTCATTGCCGGCGATGATCGCCGCACCACCGTCGCTGCCCGGCACATTGGCGACGAAGGCGAAGGCAGGGGCGGCGCTGCCATCGGGCTTACGCAGGGCGAAATAGCGCTGGTTCACCCGCATGGAAACCTGCATGACCTCGGCGGGCAAATCCATGAAAGCGGCATCGATCCGACCAAGCAACGGCACTGGCGTTTCGACCAGTCCGGCGACCTCATCCAGCAAGCCCGGATCGTTGACCACCGTGTAGCCGGCGTCCTGGGCAAGTTTGGCGACGCCAGCTTCGATCAGTGCGCGGCGTTCGGCCGCATCGACGATCACGCCGGCGGCGCGCAGCTTGGACTGCCAGTCGGCAGCGCCAGAGACGGTGAAATCGCCGGGCGCCAAGAAGCGGTGGCCTTCAGTGCGGTTGCTGGCGATCAGCCCGTGGCCG
>JANXRN010000209.1 GCA_025352995.1 Acetobacteraceae bacterium | reverse complement strand
GTCGCTCAGCATTGACGTCGCTTTCGCCAACTGGCCGCGCGGCTGGCAGCAAGGCGCGGCAAGCTGGCTCGACGGCCGGGCGGAAGGCGGCTTTACCCGCGAAGTTGTCTCGCATTTCCTGTTCCTCACCGCCCGGCTGCTCGGCCCGATCAGCCTCGGCGCGCATCAGGCGGATTTCCCGGTGGCCGATCGCAGTGAACGCGCCATCACCGCCACATTGTCGGCCGGTGGCATCCCGATCACCCTGACCGGCGGCGTAGGCACGACGGCCAAGGACGATCATAATCTGATGATTCTGATCGGCAGCGCAGGCGCGATCCGCATCCGCGACTGGGCGATTGCCGAGCAACTGGTCAACGGCACCTGGCAGGCCGCCGCCGACGCCATGCCGCAAGATCGCGCCCGGCCGCTGGGTTTGACCCGCCAACTGGCAGGTGTTGCCGCCATGGTGCGTGGCGAGGCGCATCCGCTGGCGACGTTGGAAGAAGCTCTGGCGGTGCAGAAATTGGTGGAAGGGATTTTGCAGCAATGACGGGATCACGCCGCGCCCAACCCGCTACTCGGTGAGCGACTGGGCTGAAATATCCAGGCGCCCATGAAGAACTCGAAGGATCGTGACGGTATCATCCTTCGGTGCGACGGCGTAAAAAATGATATAGGGCGCAACGACCGCGATGCGTATCCCAACCCCGAGTTGAGGGCGGAGCGCACCGCTCGCAGGATGTTCGGTCAATCGACGATAGCGACGATCGAACAGGGCCCGAAACTTGATAGCCGTCCGAAGGCCTGCTTTGACGGCCAAATCGGTGAGAATTTCAGCTTCGTCATCCGATGCCAGACCTGAAACAATCAGTCGCGGCATCAATCCTTCAACGAGGCCAAAAGTTGATTCATCCGGGCCGCGTGCGCTTCGGCGCTCATCACGGCACCACAGGCTACCGCCGCCAGCGCTTCGTCAATATAAGGTTTCGCCCAGCCCAATTCATCATCTTGCAAACTGCGCTCGGCAATACGCTCATCAAGAAGCTGCACAATCGCCGCATCGATCGACCGAAACTCGCCGCGTGCCACTTGCAGCGCGAGCCATTCCAGTTGATTGGGTGGAAGCGAGATCGTCATGATGGCAATCCTATCACAGCATCGGTCGGGGTTGGTAGCGGATTGCGCATCCACTCCGCCATCAACTCCCCACCTTCAACGTACTCACCAACCCCCGCAGACACGCCAGCACCGACAATGGCGTCAACTTCCCGGTGCGCGGGTTCCCTTCCGACGGCACATTCTCCACCGTCATCGTCAGCCGCGCGGCGTCCGCATCCACCCGGATCGTATGAATATTGCGATCCACCCCAGGATCGGCCCACAGCCGCACGGTCGTCCGTTCTGGCCCGATCCCAGCGAGCGCCAAAGCGGCCGCGACATTCACATTGGCCGGGAAACCCTCCGCCGCATCAAGCGCATTGCCCTCGAATATCAAGGTCGGGGTGGTAATCGCCGCGACATCCACCCCGTGCGCCACCAGATAGGGCGCGCCCACCCAGCCGCGCGGGGGTTTGCGGCTTTCGATGCTGACCGTGGCGACCGCCCCTTCCGCACAGGCGCGCACCGCATCCAGCCCCAGCAGCGCCCCGGTCGGCACCACGATGCGGGCACCGTGGGCGCGGGCCAACGCAACCAGATGCATGCGCGGCAGCAAGGCACCCACCGAACTCGGGATAAAGATGCGGCCGGCTTGCAACACTGGCACGGCAATGGCTTCGAAGGCCGACGCTGGCGCGGCTTCCACCACAACATCCGCACTGGCCAAATCCTCGACCGCGACAACAGCCGGAGGATGCCGAAAATCCGCCACCGCCCCGCGCGCTTTCGCCATATCCCGCCCAGCCACCATCACCAGCCGCAGCCCATCCACCCCGCGATCCAGCGCACGCGCCAACGGCAAGCCAATGGCGCCGAGGCCCGCAATTCCAACATTCAACATGAGATTTTTCCACTGGGGCGAACGACGGGGCTCGAACCCGCGACATCCAAGACCACAACCTGGCGCTCTACCAGCTGAGCTACATCCGCCATCAGGGACGCGCCCCGACTTCCAGTGAGCGCCGGCTTTAGGCCGAACCGGCCGGTCGCGTCAATCACTTCCCGAACAGCCGAGCCAAGCGCGCCACCGCTTCGTGCAAAACCTCATCGCGTTTGCAGAAGGCAAAGCGGGCGAAATATTTCGGCCCTTCACCTTCATAGAACGCGGTGACCGGGATTCCGGTGACCTTGGCGTGCTCGGTAATGTAGCGGCAGAACGCCACATCATCGCCGTTAAACCCTAACGGACGGAAATCGGCGGAAATGAAATAGCTGCCATGGGTCGGCAGCACCGCAAAACCAATCCGGCCTAAACCTTCGGCCAGAATATCGCGCTTGCGCTGCAAATCCGCGGCAAGCCCGGCGAAATATGCATCATCCTTGCCTAGCCCCACCGCCACCGCGCGCTGCAAATTCGGCGGGGTGGTGAAGGTGAGGTTCTGATGCGCCTTGGTCGCCACATTTGCCAGCGCCGGACAGGCGGTGATGTAGCCGATTTTCCACCCGGTCAGCGCAAACGTCTTGCCGGCCGAACCCACCCGCAAACACCGATCGCGCATGCCCGGCAAGGTCATCAGCGGGATATGCTGGAGGCCATCGAGCACCAGATGCTCGTACACCTCATCACACACCGCATAGCAATCATGCTTCGTCACCAGATCAGCGATGAACTGCAATTCGTCCCGCGCGAACACTTTGCCCGCCGGGTTCATTGGCGAATTGATCAGGATCGCCTTGGTTTTTGGGCCGAAGGCGGCGGCCAGTTCGTCGCGCGGCAATTCCCAGTTTGGCGGGTTAAGCCGCACCAGCCTCGGCACTGCCCCCAGCAGCCGCACCACTGGCAAATACGTGTCGTAGAGCGGTTCAATCAGCACCACCTCATCGCCCGGATTGAGCAACCCCATCAGGCAGGCGGTGATCGCCTCCGTCGCGCCCGAGGTGACCACCACTTCGGTATCCGGGTTCACGTCGAGGCCATAAAACCGCTTGTTCGCCACCGCCACCGCCTGGCGTAGCTCCGGCACCCCGGTCATCGGCGGATACTGGTTGCGGCCATCGCGCAGCGCCGCCACCGCCGCATCCAGCACGTCTTCCGGCCCATCGGTATCCGGGAAGCCCTGCCCGAGATTGATCGCGCCATGCTGGTTGGCCAACGCCGACATCACGGTGAAAATAGTGGTGCCGAGGCCGGCAAGCTGGGTGTTGAGCGACTTCACGTGGGGCTTGCCTTGGTTTGATGACACGATGCCAACAATACGGGCAGCCGATAGCTGGTTCAAGACAGGCCGATCTGCATCGATTTCAGGCACAATTGCCCGTATTTCGGGCATCAAAATCCTCATAATCCACTGCACTCAACGGATTGCCGGCTGGCACGCATCATGCAACCCTATATATCCGTCCAACCCGCGCGGGATGGCCGGTTCATCGACGCGTGAGAAGGAGGTCCTCGTTGCGCGAGGGCAAAGGGCATGAAGAAGATCGAAGCGGTCATCAAACCGTTTAAGCTGGACGAGGTGAAGGACGCGCTGCACGAGATCGGGCTGCAGGGACTGACAGTGATGGAAGCGAAAGGGTTCGGGCGCCAGAAAGGCCATACCGAGCTTTATCGCGGCGCCGAATATGTCGTCGATTTCCTGCCCAAGGTGAAAATCGAACTCGTTTGCGACGATGACATGGTTGACCGCGCGGTCGAGGCGATCATCTCCGCCGCCCGCACCGGCCGCATCGGCGACGGCAAGATCTTCATCAGCCCGGTCGAGGAAGTCATCCGCATCCGCACCGGCGAACGCGGCAGCGACGCGATCTGAGACATATAGTCTTTGGGGGCTAACCCCCTGAAGGACCACAAATCGGGGCCGCATCGTGCGGCTTCATATCTGCCCGGCGATGCCGCCAGGGCGACTGAACAGAGGACGATATCCCATGGCGAAAAAAGCCGCGGCGGTTGCCGGTAAAAGCAGCGTCGAGAAAGTGCTTGATATGATCAAAGAAAACGGAGTCGAATTCGTCGATCTCCGCTTCACCGATCCGCGCGGCAAGTGGCAGCACACCGCCCAGCACATCTCGACCATCGACGAAGACGCCTTCCGCGATGGGATCATGTTCGATGGCTCCTCGATCGCCGGCTGGAAAGCGATCAACGAGTCCGACATGATCCTGATGATGGACCCGGAAACTGCGGTCATGGACCCGTTCGCGGCCAAGCCGAGCCTGATCATCTTCTGCGACATCTATGAACCCTCCACCGGCCAGACCTACACGCGCGATCCGCGCAGCACTGCCAAAAAGGTCGAGGCCTATCTGAAATCAACCGGCATCGGCGACACGCTGCTGGTCGGCGCAGAAGCCGAATTCTTCATTTTCGACAGCGTGCGCTTCGGCACCGGCGGCAATTTCGGATCGTACTCGATTGAGAGCATCGAAGGCCCCGGCGCGAACATGAAGAAATACCCGGAAGGCAATATGGGCCACCGCCCGGGCGTCAAGGGCGGCTACTTCCCGGTGCCGCCGGTCGATACCGAATCCGACCTACGCGCCGAAATGCTGTCCACCATGGGCGAAATGGGCCTGCCGATCGAAAAGCACCATCACGAGGTCGCGCAGTCCCAGCACGAACTCGGCACCCGCTTCGGCAAGCTGGTGACCATGGCCGACCAGATGCAGATCTATAAATACTGCGTCCACAACGTCGCCCACAGCTACGGCAAGACTGCCACCTTCATGCCCAAGCCGATCTATGGCGATAACGGCACCGGCATGCATACCCATCTGTCGATCTGGAAAGCCGGCAAGCCGCTGTTCGCCGGAAATGGCTACGCTGATCTGTCGGAAATGTGCCTCTATTTCATCGGCGGCATCATCAAGCATGCCAAGTCGCTGAACGCCTTCACCAACCCGTCCACCAACAGCTACAAGCGCCTGATCCCAGGCTTCGAAGCCCCGGTGCTGCTGGCCTATTCGGCCCGCAACCGCTCGGCATCATGCCGCATCCCCTACACCACCAACCCGAAAGCCAAGCGCGTCGAAGTGCGGTTCCCCGATCCGTCGGCCAACCCGTACCTCGCCTACTCGGCAATCGCGATGGCGGGCCTCGACGGGATCAAGAACAAAATCCACCCCGGCGACCCGATGGACAAGGACCTTTACGATCTTCCCCCGGAAGAACTCAAAGGCATCCCCACCGTCTGCGGCAGCCTACGCGAAGCGCTCGGCGCACTCGCCGCCGATCACGACTACCTGCTGGCCGGCGACGTGTTCGGCAAGGACCAGATCGAAAGCTACATCGAACTGAAATGGGCCGATGTGTACCGCTTCGAACACACCCCGCATCCGGTGGAGTTTGAGATGTATTACTCGGTCTAACGATCGGGTTGTGCAGAAGCCCCGTAATCCGGAAGGATTGCGGGGTTTTTTGTTTGCTGAGGAAGTCAAGAAAAGAATCTTCTTTTTGTGAACAAAAAGAAGCAAAAAAACTTTGACACTTTGGTTCAGAGCGCTCCGCTGTTGCGGGGGGAGGCACGCCAACGGCTAGGAATGGATAAAAAGTTTTTTTGGTTCTTTTTGTTCACAAAAAGAACTGCTTGCCTTCCCACTTCCCTTAACTGGAAATCTTTCTCAACCAGAAACCGCCAGTCTAACACGCGCGGCAATCACAAACGGCACGCCGGCGCTGGCCTGGGAAAACACGGTAATTGCCGCAACCCGGCGCGGCACGGCGAGCGCTGCGGCAAAATGCGCTTCCGCCGCCGGCATCCACAGCGCCCGTTCGGCGTCCGTCAGCCGCCGCGTCAGTGTCATGTGGAAGAACCAGGTGGCAAAGACATAAGGGTAGCCCCAACGCAGCAAATTGGCGTCCATCACCGCGGTAAGCGGGGATTTCCGGCGCTTAAGCAATTCCCCCGCGTCGGGCGGCTGGCGCAGATGATCGACACCGGCAACGCAGGCATCGGCGAGTGCCTGAAGTTCCGGGCTTGGCACCGTTTCGCGCAGTGCCAGGAAGCCATGCAGGTCGGCCACTGCCAGGCGCGGCAGATCGAAAGCCGGAATCGTCGCGGCAATCGTTTCGGTTTCAGCCATAAGCTGGTCCCAGGTGACGCCCCGGCGCAACAGCATTGGCGGCTTCAAGGTGGCGTGGAAGCCGTAATTTCCCGCCTCCCGCGTGATTGCCGCGCCATCTGGCATATCGGGCCGCGCGCACGGGGCGTTGCTGTCAGCATCGCGCCCGAGCCACGCCGATGCCGCAAGGTGCAGCGCATCATCGGTTTCTGGAGCGTAATAAAGTGCGAAGCGGGCCGTCATCACGCCACCCGCAGGCCGGCGCGCCACACTTCGCGCAAGATCGGTAGCGACCCATGCAGCCGCAGCCGCACCAGATCGGCGCGCAATCCGGCTTCGATGCGCCCGCGATCAGCCAGACGCGCCATCTGCGCCGGGGTGTCAGTGATCATCGCCACCGCATCGGGCAAGGACATCTCGGTTTGGTCGGCCGCGAGGAAGGCCGCTTCGGCCAACGCTGCCGGCACATAGTCGCTGGCCAGCGCATCGACGCCGCCGGCCTTGATCAGGTCGGTGACTTTGACGTTGCCGGAATGGCTGCCACCGCGGACGATATTGGGGGCGCCGGCAATGGTGGTCATGCCGAATTCATGGGCGGCGAGGGCTGCTTCCACCGTCACCGGAAATTCGCTGATGCGGATGCCATCGGCATGGTTTTCGGCGATTTCTTCGCGGGTGCGGTCATCGTGGCTGGCAAGCGTCACATCCAGGGTTGCCGCTTTCGCCAACAGCGCCGCCCGGTTCGGCCCGCGCATCCGGGCGCGCTGGGCGGACAACTTCTCGATCCGCGCCTCGATGACCGGGGCTGGCACGCCGTCACGGGTGCGCATGGCGCGATAGGCGTCGAGATTGGCGTATTGGCCCACGCCGGGGGAGTGGTCCATCAGGCTGATCATCCGCACCAACGGATCGTCGGCGACCGGGAAAAACAGCTCAAGCGTGTCCTCAGCGGGCAATTCGCAGCGCAGATGGAGGTAATGTTCCGCCTTCAGCAATCCCGTGGTCACCAGCGCGTTGAGATCAACGACCGCGTCCTTGAAGGTGCGAATGCGTTCGCCATCAAAGCCCAGATCGCCGAGGCACAGGGCATCAAGCACCGTGGTGACGCCCGCCACGGCGCATTGCGCGTCATGCGCGACCATGGCGGACCGCGACGGCCAGCGGGCAGAAATGCGCGGCTGAACCTGGCGTTCGAGATTGTCAGTATGCACATCGACAATGCCGGGAATAACGTAGTCGCCATCGCAATCAATCGCGCCGGGCACCGCGGTTCCGTTGGCCGACACATCTGCGATGCGGCCATCACGCACCGAAACCGTGCCGGTGATCACCTGATCGCGCAGCACCAGCCTGGCGTTGGTCAGAATAAAATCGCTCATGCGGCATCCTGCAATGGGAGAACTTGAAAGACGCGATCGGCGACCCGATC
>JANXRN010000166.1 GCA_025352995.1 Acetobacteraceae bacterium | reverse complement strand
TGTCCAGGCCCAGCATCTGGACGCCTATAACGTGCAGTTCGGGGTGATCAATCCGCCGTTGGCCAGCCAGTCACCGATGAACCAGGATCTGGCCAATGCGCTGGCGACGGCGATGAATGCGTTCCAGGTGGAATGCCTGGTGCGGTCAGAGCCGCGTTTGGGTGCGTCGATTACGGTGAATTCTGAGGATACACTGGCGTCGGTTGCCGAGATTGAACGTTGCGCCGGCAACCCGGCCTTCACCCATGTCGGGCTGCTGTCACGCATTGCTGAACCGATGGGCAGCCGGCGTTATTTCCCGATTTTTGAGGCGGCGGCGCGCGCTGGCCTGCCAGTGGCGGTGCATGCATTCGGCTTTGGCGGGATCAAGAACACCGCGGCGGGCTGGGCGAGCTATTATATCGAGGACATGGTCGGCCACGCGCAGTCGATGCAGGGCCAGTTGATCAGCCTGGTGATGGAAGGCGTGTTCGCGCGCTTGCCGGGGTTGAAGCTGGTGCTGATTGAGGGTGGCTTCGGCTGGACGCCGTCGCTGTGCTGGCGGCTCGACAAAATCTGGGAAAAATTGCGCGCCGAAACCCCGCATGTGCCAAGGCCACCGAGCGACTATATCCGCCAACAAGTCTGGTTCACCACCCAGCCGATGGAAGAACCGGAAAACCGCCAGCATGTGTTGGATGCGATTGATTGGATCGGCTGGGATCGGCTGCTGTTCGCGTCCGACTACCCGCATTGGGATTTCGACGACCCGTTCACCTCGGCGCCCCGGATGACTGAGGCGCAGAAGGCGGCGTTCTATCGCGGCAATGCGCGGGCGGTGTTCGGGCGGTAGATTGTCATCCGATCGGCTTGCCTTATCGATCGGATATAGATGATCGTGAAAACAAGACTCTAGCGCGGCTATCGTCCAACAAATTTCGGCTTGCGCTTCTCCCGAAACGCCGCCACGCCTTCACGGTGATCGTCCGACGCTTGCAACGACGGCTGCACGAACGCTTCGTATTCCAGGTAGTCTTCCATGCTCGGCGCGGTCGCGACATGGAACAGTTTCTTCGACAGCCCGAGGGCAAAAGTCGGCCCCTCGGCCATTTCGGCGGCCATTGTGCGTGCCCGATCCATCAGCTCGGCGTCGGGATAAACATGATTGACCAGCCCGAGCGATTTCGCCTCGGCCGCGTCGATCACCCGGCCGGTAAACACCAATTCCTTGGCGATATTCAGCGGCAGGCGGCGCGCCAGATACCAGATGCCGCCACCATCCGGCGCCAACCCAATACGCCGGAAAGTCTGGCCGAATTTTGCGGTGTCGGACGCCAGCATGATGTCACAGCCCAGCGCCAACGACATGCCGATGCCGACCGCATGGCCCCGCACCGCCGCGATCACTGGCTTTTCCAGCGAATGCAGCAACCGCATGTAAACATGGCTGAGGCTTTGCAGCCTGGCGCGCCCCGCCGGCAAGCCGGTATCGCGCCCGGCCATCTTGTCCACGTCCGCGCCGGCGCAGAAGCTGGTGCCGGCGCCGGTCAGGATCACCGCGCGAATGGCGCTGTCGAAACGAATTTTCTCGAAAGCGGCGATCAGCCCTTCGCGCATTGCGGCGGTCAGTGCGTTCATTTTTTCCGGGCGATTGATGGTGACGGTGGCGACCGCGCCGGTGGTTTCGGTGGTGATGGTCATTTAGGCGCTCCAGGAAGGAAGCAGTTCTTTTTGTGAACAAAAAGAACCAAAAAAACTTTTTATCCATGGCGCACCGCTGCCGGTGCGCACATGGAACCCAAGTAAGGAAGTTTTTTTGCTTCTTTTTGTTCACAAAAAGAAGAGTCTTCCTTCCCCTAACCCATCAATCCACAATCGCCTGATACGCCAACACCCGAAGCTCCTTGCCCACCTGATAGGTCGATGACGGCATCATCTGGGTCAGGAACACCACCGCCATCTCCTCGGCCGGATCGCACCAGAAATGGGTGCTGGCGGCACCGGACCAGGCGTAGCTGCCAGCGCTCCCGAGGATTTGCGCCTGGGCCGGATCGCGCACGACGGAAAAGCCGAGGCCGAAGCCAACACCGTCAAAGTTACCGTCCGACAGGCGGGACGCGCCGAGCGCGGAGAGGTCGGCTTTGAGGTGGTTCATCGTCATCAGTTCGATGGTTTTGCGGCCGAGCAGGCGGACCCCATCAAGCGTGCCCTTGTTCAGCAGGAAGCGACAGAAGCGCATATAGTCGCCGATGGTGCCGGCCAGGCCGCCACCGCCGGAAATCACGCTGAGCGGCTTGGTGTAATGGCTGGTGTGGCTGTCATCGAGCACCGCGAGGGAGCCGTCCTTGGGGTTGATGTAGTAGTTGCTGGCGAAGCGCGAAATCTTGTCGGCGGGAACGGTAAAATCGGTATCGTTCATGCCGAGCGGGGCAAGCACGCGGGTGCGCATGAATTCATCGAACGGGACGCCCGAAATCACTTCGACCAGGCAGCCGAGCACGTCGGTGGCGTTGGAATAGTTCCATTCCTGGCCGGGATGGAACAGCAGCGGCAGGGCCGCGAGCGCCCGGGTGGTTTCGCGCAAATTGCGTTCGCCGGGCGCATTAAACTCGATCTTGCCCTGGCGATACATCGCGTCGACCACACTTTGTTCCATGAAGCTGTAGCTGAGGCCGGCTGTGTGGGTTAGCAAATCGCGATAGGTAATGCCGCGATTGGCGGTCACCAGCTGCGGCCGTAGGCGGGAGCCACCGACATAAACCTGGCTCGATTTGAACTCGGGCAGCACGTTGGAAATCGGATCGTCGAGTTGGAAACCGCCTTCTTCGTACAGCATCATGATGGCGACCGAGGTGAGCGGCTTGGTCATCGAATAAATCCGCACGATGGTGTCGGCATCCATCGCGGTGTTACGGGCGATGTCGGCCTTGCCGGCGGCGTGGAAATAGGCGACCTGACCGCGGCGCAAAATGGCGGCAGAGGCACCTGCGAGCTTGCCGCTCGCGACATAATTATCCAGCCAGCCATCGATGCGGGCGAGGCGGTCCGGGGCCAGGCCCAATGTTGCGGGGGCGGCGGTAACGGCGATGCTCATGGGATGGTTTCCTCAAGGGTGATGGGCAATGCTGCCCTGGCTTTAGCCGCGCGGCAAGGCGGCGGTGACAGCTGCATGGCCGATCCTGGCATAATATAGCGGATTGGCGCGGGCCGGGTCTTGCTCGGCTTCAACGACAAGCCAGCCATGGTAATCCGGCAGTGCACGCAGCACAGCAGCCAGATCGACCATTCCATCGCCCGGCACGGTGTAAACCCCGGCGATCACCGCATCGAGAAAGCTCCAGTCGCCGTCGTTGGCCTGGGCCATAATGGCGGCGCGGACATCCTTGCAATGGACATGGCCGATGCGGGCGCGGTGGCGACGCGCAAGCGCCGCGGGATCGGCGCCGGCCCAGGTCGCATGGCCGGTATCGAGCAGCAGTTTTACCGCATCGCCGGTCATATCCATCATGCGGTCGATTTCGCCGCCGGTCTGGACGCGGGTGCCCATATGGTGATGGACGCACAAGGCCACCCCTTCGGCGGCGACCATCGCGGCAAGGCGGGTGAGGCGGTCAGCGAACGGCGCCCACTCGGCCTCCGCCATCACCGGCCGGCGCGACAGGGGCACGCTTTGGCTGCCATGCACGGTGCCGGTGCATTCGGCGTAGATCAGCACATTGCAGCCCATCGCTTTCAACAAATCGAGATGCGGGCGCAGCGCGATCATTTCGGCGGCAGCATCGCGTTCGCACAGTGCGCCGGAATACCAGCCGGAAATCAGCGCCAGCCCGTGCGCGTCCAGAATCGGGCGCAGCTTTGCCGCGTCGCGGGGGAATTTGTTGCCGAGTTCGATCCCGACAAAGCCTGCCTCGCGCGCTTCGGCCAAACAGGTCTCCAGCTTCGTGTCGCCCCCCAGCGCCGGCAGATCGTCGTTCGACCAGGCAATCGGGTTGGTGCCGATACGAACTTTCATGCCGCGCGTTCCTTCAATTTTGCCTCGTAACTGGCACGTGCGGCCTGGACTTCGGCGCGTGCGGAAACTTCCGGTACCGCCACGTCCCACCATTGCCCGCCGGCTTCGGTGCTGGCGCGCGGGTCGGACTTTAGAACGATAACCGTGGTACGATCGGCGTTGCGCGCCGTAAGCAAGGCGGCTTCCAGATCGGCGATGCCATCGACCGTGATCGCCAGCGCACCCAGCCCGTGCGCTTGGGCGGCAAAATCCAAGCTCGGCAGCGCCACATGGCGCGCATCGGCAAGCAGATTGTTGAACCCAATCCCACCCGTGCCACGCTGCAAGCGATCAATGCAGCCGAAACCGCCATTATCGAGCAGCACCACAATCAGCTTTGCCCCCAGCATGACGCTGGTAAAAATCTCTGCATTCAGCATCAGCCAGCTGCCGTCGCCGAGCAGCACCACCACTTCGCGATCTGGCCGCGCGAGCTTCACCCCGAGGCCGCCGGCGATTTCGTAGCCCATGGTCGAATAGCCATATTCCAGATGGTAGCTACCCGGCGCGCCGGCCTGCCATAATTTATGCAATTCCCCCGGCAACCCACCGGCGGCGGCGACCACAATTGTGGTGTCCCCAGCCCAGCGCTGCACCGCGCCGATCACCTGGGCGTCGGATGGCAGGCCGTTGGCTGGCGCGGTGACGGCGGCGACGGCGGCGCCCCAGTCCGCCAGTCGTGCGGTGCAGCGCGCCGTCCAGGCGGTGGGCGCGCGATAGTCGCTGGTCAGCGCCGCAAGCCCTTCGGCGGCATCGGCGACCAGCGAAAGCGCGCCGTGCTTGCCAGCATCGAACGGCTGCACATTCAGCGCCAGGATCGGTGCGCTCAACCCCGCCCAGGACCCGGTGGTGAAATCGGCGAGCCGCGTGCCAACCGCCAGCACCAGATCGGCTTCCGCCGCCGCCGCATTGGCCGCGTCGGTCCCAGTGACGCCGATGGCGCCCAGGTTCAGCTTATGATCATGGCGCAGCGCCGACTTGCCGGCCTGGGTTTCGGCGACCGGAATGCCATGCGCGCTGGCGAACGCAGCCAACGCATCGCACGCGCCGCTATAATGCACCCCGCCGCCGGCGATGATCAGCGGTGCCCGGGCGGCGCGTAAAGCTGCCAATGCGTCAGCAAGTTCGGCCCGATCTGGCATCGGCCGGCGAATGCGCCAAGCGCGCGGGGCAAAGAAGCTCTCCGGATAGTCATAAGCTTCCGCCTGGGTGTCCTGGCACAGCGCCAGCGTCACCGGCCCGCACGCCGCCGGATCGGTCAGCACCGCCATGGCGCGGGGCAGGGCGGACAGGAGTTGTTCCGGCCGGGTGATGCGGTCGAAATAGCGGCTAACCGGGCGAAAACAATCATTGGCGGAAACCGTGCCGTCGGCGAAATCTTCAACTTGTTGCAACACCGGGTCGGGCAGCCGATTGGCAAACACATCGCCCGGCAGCAGCAACACTGGCAGCCGATTGACATGGGCGACTGCGGCCGCCGTGACCATATTGGTCGCCCCCGGCCCAATCGAGGACGTGCAGGCCATGAAGCGCTGCCGGTTCGATGCCTTGGAGAAGGCGATGGCCGCCAGCGCCATCGATTGTTCGTTCTGCCCGCGATAGGTCGGCAATGCATCGCCCACAGCCTGCAAAGCCTCGCCCATGCCGGCGACATTGCCATGGCCGAAAATCGCCCACACCCCGGCGCAGATCGGCACGCCATCTTCAGTGGTTTGCGCTGCCAGATAGCGCACCAGCGCCTGGGCTGCGGTCAGCCGGACCTTGGACATTGGCGAGCCCTTCCTTATGCTTCCGTCCTTACGGAGGAATGCCCCATGCTCGACATCGCCGTTATTGGCGCCGGCCGGATTGGCCAGATTCATGCCCGCAATATTGCCGCCCATCAAGGCGCGCGACTGGTGGGCGTGGCCGACCCCGATGAAGCTGCCGCGCGCCGGCTGGCGGATGCCTGCGGCACCTCGGTCATCAGCCTCGATGCCGCCTTTGCCGCCAAGGCAGTGCTGATTGCATCGCCCACGCCCACCCATGCGGACTTTATTGAGGCCGCCGCTAATGCCGGCCAGGCGATTTTCTGTGAAAAGCCGATCGATCTATCGGTGGCGCGGGTGGAAGAATGCCTCGCTACCGTGCGTCGTGCTGGCGTGGCATTGATGGTTGGCTTCAATCGCCGCTTCGATCCGCATTTCGCCGAGCTGAAACGCCGGCTCGATGCCGGTGCGATCGGGCGGCTCGAAATGCTCACCATCATTTCGCGCGACCCTTCGCCGCCGCCGCCAGCCTATGTTGCGGTCTCTGGCGGGCTGTTCCGCGACATGATGATCCATGATCTCGACATGGCGCTGTTTCTGCTGGGCGAGGAACCGGTGTCGGTTTACGCCGCCGCCTCGGTCCAGGTCGATCCGGCGATCGGCACCGCAGGCGATGTCGATACCGCGATGGTTACCTTGCGCACCGCGTCCGGTCGGCTGTGCCAGATATCCAACTCACGGCGCGCCACTTACGGCTATGATCAACGCATCGAAGCCCATGGTGCGACCGGGATGCTGCGCGCCGGCAACGTTCCGGTCAGCACGGTCGAACTCGCCAATGCGTCGGGCATCACCGCTGATCCGGTGCTGCCGTTCTTCCTCGAACGTTACGCCGCCGCCTATCGCGCGGAACTTGATTGTTTCGTCACCAATGTCGCCAGCGGACCCAGCGGCGATGATGGGCTGGCGGCGTTGCGCCTTGCCGACGCGGCAACCCGGTCGGCGCAGACCGGCCAGGTGGTGGCGCTGTGAAAATCGGGCTGGTGACGGACAGTCTTGGGCATCTGCCGCTCGACGCGATGCTGGCAATTGCCGCCGCGCAAGGCATTGCGATGGTCGAATTCGGCTGCGGCAACTGGTCCAGCGCGCCGCATCTTGATCTTGATGGCTTGCTGGCCAGCCCGGATGCGCGTCGGGAATTTCTGCGCAAGCTCGCCGATCACGGCCTGGCGATTTCTGCGCTGAACTGTTCCGGCAACCCGCTGCATCCCGGCGCATCCGGGGCAGCCCATGCCGAGGTGACCGCCAAAACCATTCGTCTGGCCGGGCTGCTTGGGGTTGATCGCGTCGTCGCCATGTCGGGCTGCCCGGGCGGGCCGGGCGACGCCAACGCCAACTGGATCACCACCGCCTGGCCGCCGGAAACCGCATTGGTGCTGCGCTGGCAGTGGGAGGAGGTGATTATCCCCTACTGGCGCGCAACCGCCGCGCGCGCTGCGGAAGCCGGGGTGAGCCGGCTCGCGCTCGAACTGCACGGCCAGCAGGCGGTGTATAATGTCAGCAGCATGCAGCACCTGCGCGCAGCGGTCGGGCCGGTGATCGGCGCCAATTTCGACCCCAGCCATTTATTTTGGATGGGCGCCGATCCGTTGGCCGCGATCGCCGCGCTAGGGCCGGCGATCCATCACGTCCACGCCAAGGATACCCGGATTATTGCTGAAAATGCGTCGGTGAACTCGCTGATCGATACGACGCCAATGGCCGATCTGGCGGCGCGGTCCTGGGCTTACGTCACCCTGGGCCACGGCCACGATGCCGCCTGGTGGAAGCGCTTTTGCACTGAATTGCGCGCCGCCGGCTATGACGACGTGCTGTCGATCGAGCATGAAGATCTGGCGCTGACGCCCGAAGACGGGGTGGCGCAGTCGGTCGATCTGCTGCGGTCGGCGATATCGCCGCGATAAAGCTCGCGCCAGACAAAACCCCACCCCGCATGATTGCCATCCACGCCATCATGCTGGACACTCCCCGCAAGCAATCGCGGGAACGTCTTATATGTCCGGGTTTTTCACCCGCCGGCTGATCCAGGGGGTGATCAGCATCATCGGCGCCAGCATGATCATTTTCGTGATCTCGCGGCTGTCCGGCGATCCGATTCTGATGCTGCTGCCCAATGACGCGCCGGCCAGCATGATCGAAGAAACCCGCCGCAATCTCGGCCTCGATAAGCCGCTCTGGGTGCAATATCTGATTTTCGCGCAGAACGCGCTGGTCGGCGATTTCGGCAATTCCTATCGCTGGAAAATGCCGGCGCTGAAGCTGATCCTGGACCGCCTGCCGGCCACCATCGAACTCGCTTTGAGCGGCCTGCTGTTCAGCGTTGCCGTTGCGGTGCCGGTGGGGGTGATGTCAGCCGTGCATCGCGGCGGCTGGATTGACCGGATCGGCCGGGTGTTCGCCATGCTCGGCCAGGCGATGCCGGCTTTCTGGGTCGGGCTGCTGCTGATCCTGGTTTTCGCCATCAAGCTCAACTGGTTGCCCGCCTTTGGCCATGGCAGCTGGGCCCAGCTGGTGCTGCCGGCGATTTCGCTCGGCTGGTATCCGGTCGCTGCCCAAACCCGCATCGTGCGATCGGCGATGCTCGATGTGCTGGACAGCGACCATATCCGCCTGTCGCGTGCGCTGGGCACCCCGGAAAGGCTGATCATCTGGAAATACGCGCTGCGCAATGCGGCGGTGCCATTGCTCACCATGCTCGGGGTTTATTTCGCTGCCATGCTCGGGGGCGCGTTCGTGGTCGAAACCATTTTCGCCTGGCCCGGCGTGGGCCGCACCGTGGTTGAAGCGGTGTTCTCCCGCGATTTTCCGGTGGTGCAAGCCGGCGTGCTGTTCACATCGATCTTGTTCGTGATGTCCAATTTGCTGGTCGATCTGTCCTACGGCCTGGTTGACCCGAGAATTCGCCATGGGCGCTAGCATGTGGCGCGGGGTGCCATGGATTCCGCTGGCGATTTTGGCGGCAGTAGGCATTTTCGCCGCCGGCGGCGAATGGCTGCTGCCGTTCGACCCGAATGAGCTTGATCTCGGCAGCGCCTTCAAGCCGCCATTCTGGCTGGAAGGCGGCGATTTCGCCAATCCGCTCGGCGCCGATAATCTTGGCCGCGATATTCTCAGCCGGATCATGGCCGGATCGCGCGTTTCGGTGATCGTTGCCTTTTACGCCATCCTGTTTTCCGGCGGCATTGGCGCGATTGCCGGCATGATTGCCGGCTATTTCGGCGGCTGGGTCGATACGCTGCTGATGCGGCTGATCGAAATCCAGCAATCCGTCCCCGCCATCGCCCTTGCACTCATCCTCGCCGCCGCCCTCGAACCCGGTCTGTGGACGGTGGTGGTGGTGATCGTGTTGACCTACTGGGCCTGGTACGCACGGATTATCCGCGGTGAAATCATGGCGCTCAAGAACCGCGACTACATCGCCTTTGCCCGCGTCGCCGGCGTCGGCACCCCGACGATTTTCGTCCGCCATCTGCTGCCCAACATTTTCAACACGCTGGTGGTGCTGGCAACCTTGCAGGTCGGGCAAGTGATCTTGTTCGAAGCATCCTTGTCCTTTCTCGGCCTCGGCATTCAGCAGCCGGATATTTCCTGGGGCCTGATGCTGTCCGACGCACGGCAATACATCACCAACGCCTGGTGGGCGATCACCATGCCGGGGATTGCGATCATGCTGACTTGCCTCGCGTCCAATATTTTCGGTGACTGGTTGCGCGATCGGCTTGACCCGCAATTGAGGCAACTCTGATGCTGCTGTCGGTCCGCGATCTGCAAACCCATCTCCATCTCAAGCGTGGTGTCCTGCGTGCTGTCGATGGCATCAGCTTCGATGTTGCCGAGGGCGAAACGCTGGGGCTGGTGGGTGAGTCCGGCTCCGGCAAAACGCTGACCGGCCTGTCGCTGCTGCGCCTGTTGCCGAAAGGCTCCGGCCGGATTGTCGGTGGGTCGATCAAGCTCGACGGGCAGGAACTCACGACCTTGTCCGAAAGCGCCCTGGCGCGCGACATCAGGGGCCGCAAGATCGCGATGATCATGCAGGACCCGATGACGTCCTTGAACCCGGTGTTCTCGATCGGCGATCAGGTCGGATCGCCATTGCGCAACCACGACATTGCCCGGGGCGCCGCGCTGCGTTCGGCAGTGGTTGATGTGTTGCAACGGGTGCGCCTGCCATCGCCGGCCGATCGGCTGGGCGATTACCCGCATCAGTTTTCCGGCGGCCAGCGCCAGCGCATCGTTGCGGCCATGGCGATCGGCTGCACCCCGCGCCTGCTGGTCGCTGATGAGCCGACCACCGCGCTCGATGTTACCATCCAGGTCCAGATCATCAATTTGCTGCGCACCATCCAGGCCGACACCGGCGCCGGGATTATCCTGATTACCCATGATCTCGGGGTGGCGGCGAGCCTGTGTCGGCGCATCGCGGTGATGTATGCCGGCCAGATCATCGAAACCGGGCCAGTGCGGGCGATCTACCGCACCCCGTCGCACCCGTACACAAAGGCGCTGCTGGCCGCGATCCCGCGCCTCGGCGCCAAGCGCACCCGGCTGGTGGCCATTGCTGGCCAGCCGCCGAGCCTGATCGATCCACCCAGCGGCTGCCGCTTCGCCGCGCGCTGCACTCAGCGGATGGATAAATGTGCCGAGGCGCCGCCGACTGTCACCCTGTCCGACGGCCACAGCGCCGCCTGCTGGAAGCTGGTCTGATGACAGCCATGCTCGAACTTGCTGACCTCACCAAGCATTATCGCACCAAACACGGCGTGGTGCGCGCGGTCGAAAGCGTGTCGCTGCGGGTCGAACCCCGCACCACCATGGCGCTGGTGGGGGAAAGCGGCTGCGGCAAAACCACCATCGCCAAGATGATCTTGCAACTCGAACAACCCACATCGGGCGCGATCAGGTTTGAAGGCCAGGATATCGCGACGATGGATCGCGCCGCGCTGCGCGCCTATCGCCGCCAGGTGATGGCAGTTTTTCAGGACCCGTATTCCTCGCTCAACCCACGCCTGCGGGTCGGCACCATTATCGCCGAGCCGGTGCTGGCGCATGAGCGAAAATCGCGTGCCGAACTGGCGAAAATTGTCGCCGAAGTGCTCGATGTCGTCGGCATGCCCGCCAATGCGGCGCGGCTTTATCCGCATGAATTTTCCGGCGGCCAGCGCCAGCGCATCGCCATCGCCCGCGCTTTGGCGCTGCGCCCGCGGCTGATGGTGCTGGATGAGCCGGTTTCGGCGCTTGATGTGTCAATCCGGGCGCAAATCCTGAATCTGCTCGCCGACATCCAGACCGAGTTCGGGCTGACCTATTTGATCATCTCCCACGATTTGGCGCTGGTCGAACATTTCAGCAGCGATGTGGCGGTGGTTTATCTCGGCTCCCTGTCCGAAGCCGGCCCGACCGAACAGGTCTTCGCCACCCCGCAGCATCCCTACACCCAAGCGCTGCTGGCGGCGGTGCCGCTGCCGGACCCCGATCATGTGCTGAGCGAGGCCGCCGCGATGGGCGAAATCGCCAGTGCAATGAACCCGCCGCCCGGCTGCCGTTTCCACCCGCGCTGCCCGCACGCGATGGATATTTGCCGCACCACGCCCCCCGTTCTGACTGGCGCGCCGCACGCCGCCGCCTGCTATTTGCCCCCTCACGCGTTGCGTGACGCTTGCTAGGAACCTGACCCTTATGCGCCTGACCAAATTGCTGATCGCCAATCGCGGCGAAATCGCCATCCGCATTGCCCGCGCCGCCGCCGATCTCGGTATTCCCACCGTCGCGGTGCATTCCGAAGATGATGCGCTGAGCTTGCATGTCCGCGTCGCCGATGAAGCCTTCGCGCTCACGGGGAAGGGCGCGGCTTCCTATCTCGACATTGCTGGCATCATCGCCGCCGCCCAGGCGACCGGCGCCGATGGCGTCCATCCGGGCTACGGGTTCCTCGCCGAGCGCGCCGATTTCGCCCGCGCCTGCGCTGATGCCGGGCTGCTGTTCGTGGGACCCAGCCCAGACCATCTCGATTTATTCGGCGACAAAGCGCGCGCCCGGGAAGCCGCTATTGCCGCCGGCGTGCCGGTGATCCGTGGGCTGGACCACGCCATCACCGTGGAAGAAGCCCGCGCCTTCTTCGCAACGCTGGGCGACGGCGGTGCGATGATCATCAAGGCGGTCGCCGGCGGCGGCGGGCGCGGCACCCGCGCGGTGCTGGCGGCCGACGAAATCGACAACGCCTTCAAGCGCTGCCAGTCCGAAGCCCGCGCCGCCTTCGGCCGCGAAGATGTCTATGTCGAGGAGTTCATCCCGCGCGCGCGCCATATCGAAGTGCAAATGCTCGGCGATCGCACCGGCCAGGTGATCCATCTGGGGGAGCGCGAATGCAGCGCCCAGCGGCGCTTTCAGAAAGTCATCGAAATTGCGCCCGCGCCCGGCCTTGATGCTGGCATTCGCGACGCGATCCTGGATGCCGCGGTTCGTTTCGCGCGCGGCGTCGGCTACGAAAATCTTGGCACGTTCGAGTTCCTGGTTGATGTGTCTGGCCGCGCAGGCGTGCAGCCTTTCGTGTTCATCGAAGCCAACGCACGGCTGCAAGTCGAACACACCGTCACCGAGGAAGTCACCGGCGTCGATCTGGTGCAAACCCAAATCCGGCTGGCGGAGGGTGAAACCCTGGCCTCGCTCGGGCTTGATGCGCCGATTGCGCTGCGCGGCTACGCTATCCAGGCGCGGGTCAATATGGAAACCTTGCGGCCCAACGGAACTTTCCGCCCGGCCGGCGGCACGCTCAGCGTCTATGAAGCCCCGAACGGCCCCGGCGTGCGCACCGATGGCTTCGGCTATGCCGGCTACAAAACCAGCGACATGTTTGACAGCCTGCTTGCCAAGGTGATCTGCCGCTCTCCTACGCGAAACTTCGCCGATGCCATCGGCAAAACGGCGCGCGCGCTTAGTGAATTTCGGCTTGAAGGGGTGGGAACCAACATTCCGTTTTTGCAAAATATCCTGGCGCATCCGGATTTCGCGGCCGGCCTGGTGCATACGCGCTGGGTCGATGAAAACCTCAAGGACCTGGCAGCAAGTCCCGAAGGCCGCGACCGTTTTGTCGCCGCCGCCCCGCCGCCAGCCGCAGCCCCGGCCGCAGGCTTCGCCGGCGCCCGCGTCACCAGCCGAGACCCGCTGGCGCTGTTCGCCCATGACGCCCAGGTGAAATCCGAACAACCTGCAACCACCGCCCAGGCCGCCCCCGAAATGATCGGCCCGGATGGCTCGGCGGGGGTCGCCAGCCCGATCCAGGGCACCATCATCGCCATCAGCGTCGCCGTGGGGGACCAGGTGCGCCACGGCCAGCAATTGGCGGTGGTCGAAGCGATGAAGATGGAACACGTCATCGCCGCCCCGCATAGCGGCATCATCCGCGGCGTCACCATGGCCGCCGGCGATGTGGTGCGCGAAGGCTACCCGATCGTCTTCGTTGAGCAGGCCGAGGTCGCCGGCGGCGCAATCGCGGCCGCCGAAGCGCTTGACCCTGATTTCATCCGTCCCGATCTGGCCGAAAATATCGCCCGCCACGCTTTCACCCTGGATGAAAACCGCCCGGAGGCGGTGCGTCGCCGCAAGGAACGCGGCTACCGCATGGCGCGGGAGAATATTGCCGAACTGGTCGATCCCGGATCGTTCGACGAATATTGGCCGCTGATCGTCGCCCGCCAGCATCAGCGTTACGATATCGATACATTACGCCGCACCACCCCGGCCGATGGCGTGGTTGCCGGCATGTGCACCGTCAACGGCGATCTGTTCGGCGAAGAAATCTCGCGCGTGGCGCTGGTGCATTATGATTACACTGTTCTGGCCGGCACCCAGGGCGGGCGCAACCACTACAAGCAAGACCGCATGTTTGAACTCGCCCAGCGCTTCCGCCTGCCGCTGATCTTGTTCGGCGAAGGCGGCGGCGGCCGGCCCGGCGACGATAATAACGGCCCGCGCGTCGCGATGGACACCCACACTTTCACCAGCCTGTCGCAGTTGAGCGGGCTGGTGCCGATGATCGCGGTGGTCAATGGCCGCTGCTTTGCCGGCAACACCGCTTTGGTGGCCTGCTGTGACGTAATTATCGCGACCGAGGGCACCACGCTCGCCATGGGCGGCCCGGCGATGATTGAAGGCGGCGGGCTTGGCATTTACACGCCGGAAGAAGTCGGCCCGATGTCGTTCCAGGTGCCAAATGGCGTCGTCGATATCCTGGTCAAGGATGAAGCCGCAGCCGTGCAGGCGGCGAAGAAATATCTGTCCTACTTCCAGGGCGCGACCGATAAATGGGAAGCCCACGACCAGCGCACCCTGCGCCACGCGGTGCCGGAAAACCGTTTGCGGCTCTACGATATGCGGGAAATCCTCCACACCTTGGCGGATAAGGATTCGGTGCTCGAAATTCGCGAGAAATTCGGCATCGGCATCATCACAGCCTTCATCCGCATCGAAGGCAAGCCGATGGGGGTGATCGCCAACAACCCGCATCATCTGGCCGGCGCGATTGATTCGGACGGCGCCGACAAGGGCGCGCGCTTCCTGCAATTATGTGACGCGTTCGATATCCCAGTGCTGAGCCTGATGGACTGCCCCGGCATCATGGTCGGGCCGGACGCCGAACGCACTGCGCTGGTGCGCCATTGCGTCCGCCTGTTCAATGTTGGCGCTAACCTCACCGTGCCGCTGTTCTGCGTCATCGCCCGCAAAGCCTATGGGTTGGGCGGGCAGGCGATGTGCGGCGCCAGCACCCTGATCGGCTTCTTCACCGTTGCGTGGCCAACCGCCGAATTTGCCGGGATGAACATCGAAGGATCGGTCAAACTCGGCTACCGCCACGAACTCGCCGCCATCCCCGATCCCGAAGTCCGCCGCGCCGAATTCGATCGAAGGGTCGGCAGCGCCTATGAAAGCGCGCGCGCGGTCAACGCGGTCACTGGCGGTGGCCTCGACGACGTGATCGACCCCGCCGCCACCCGTGGCTGGATCGCGCGCGGCCTAAAGCGGGTGCCCAAGCCGGCAGCGCGGGCGGGGAAGAAATACCCGTTTGTCGATACGTGGTGAGGATCAAATCCGCGCCACGCCAACGCCCACCAGCGGCGCACTGTCTGCCAGGCGACGGTCGAGGGTCGCAAGCGTCGCCCCGTGCGCGAGGCATATCGCCAGATGCAGCGCATCGCTTCCGCGTAGCGTCATGGTCGGCAGATCGACCAGCCGGGCCGCAGTGCGGAACGCGTCACGCCCAACCGGCAGAAGCTGGAACGTGTCGCTGACCAGGCGGGTGAAGGCGGCAAGCACGCTTGCCCGATGCGCGGCACCCAACTGGCCGGTGCGGAATTTGATCGCAAGCGCCGAGGAGAATTCCGTCACCACCCAATCGCTGACCGCCAGTTCCCGAGGGTCCTGCGCTCCGAGCCAGTCCTGGTGCTTGTTCGTATCGGCTTCGTTGGTCAGTGCGCTGATCAGCAGCGACGTATCGAGATAGAGCATCAATAGCGCGCGGCGTCGCGTTCCTTGCGTAGCCAATCGCCGGCGGCCTCGGGCTGGCGCGGCATAGCGTCGGTCAGCGCGCGCAGGGCGGCAAGGTTGATCGGCGCCGGTTGCCGATCCAGCGGCCGGATTTCCGCCACTGGTTTGCCGCGCCGGGTGATCCGCACGGCTTCGCCTTGCACGCTGCGCTCCACCAAATCGCTCAGCCTTGCCTTCGCGTCGGCCAGTGATACATCGTTCACGGCAACCTCCTGACCATCCAGTTGGTCACTGATACAAGGTTGCGGCACGGAAAGCGATATCGAATAACGGTGCCGACGACAGCGAGGGATCACCGATGACCCTGACGACCATGGCCAACGGCGCAAGCTCCGGCCTTGGCGCGGGATTTCATCGGCACGAACTATCGGGCGATCGTCTGCTGCTTGAAGCGGGTACCGCCAGTGGCGCCCCGCCCCGGTAAGAGGTACCCTTTCGTCGACACTTGGTGAGATCACCCATCGATGACCGCAAAACGCCTCGGCTTTTTCTCCCGCCTGCTCGATCTGACCGATGCGGCCAGCCGCTACCGGCTGGCAACCGAGCAAATCACCACGGCCGAGCGGCTTGGCTTTGACAGCGCCTGGGTCGCGCAGCATCATTTTTTCGAAGATGAAGGCGGGCTGCCATCGCCTTTCGTGCTGCTTGCCCATATCGCCGCCCATACTACCACCATCCGGCTCGGCACCGGCATCGTGACGCTGGCGCTCGAAAACCCATTGCGGGTGGCCGAGGACGCGGCGGTGTTCGATCTGCTGTCGGATGGCCGGTTGGAACTCGGCGTCGGCTCGGGCGGCAATCCGCAGGCTTTCCCACCGTTCGGGCAGGTCATTGCCGATCGCACCTTGGTTTATGTCGCGAATATGCAGGCAATGCGGACAGCCTTGCGCGGCGACAGCCTGGGTGGCGATGCCAGGCTTTATCCGGCCGGCTCGCAAATTCTCGATCGCATGTGGCAGGCCACGTTTTCGGTCGAAGGCGGGCGGCGGGCGGGGCTGGATGGTGACGGCCTGATGCTGTCGCGCACCCAGCCCAGGCCAGCCAGCGCCCCCAAGGCGACCTTGTCGGAAATGCAGGAACCCATCATCGACGCCTATCTCGCCGCACTGCCTGTCGGTCGTACCCCACGCATCACCGGATCGCGCACTTTGTTCGTCGCCGATAACCGTGACGAAGCGCGGCGCTACGCCGATCTCGGCCTGCGTCGGCACGAAGCCCGGCTGCGCGGCCTCGGACGCGCGGTGCCGGGCGAAACCCTCGATGAACTGATCGCCTCCACCGACAGCTATATCGGCACCGTGGAGGAAGTTCTGGACGCCTTGCGCCGTGACCCCATCCTCAACCGGGTCACCGATCTGGTCTTCCAGGTCCATTCGATCGACCCGCCGCACGAGCTGATCTTGCGCTCGCTCGACCTCATCGCGACCCAGGTCGCGCCGGCGCTCGGCTGGCAGCGTGCCCCGGTTCGCCAGTTGGAGACTGCATTGTGAGCCACAAGGATGTCATCGACCATCTCGTCGGCATTACCCAAGGTTCGCACCTCGACGGGCTGCGTGCCCAGCGGGTTCAGGCCCGCGACAACGCCCAGACGAGCTATCTGGCGCTGTTTCACCCTACTGATCCGGTTGATATGAGCTTGACGGAACGTTACGCCGTTGCCGTATTCGTCGCCGGCCTGCATCGCCAGCCCGCCATCCAGGCCTTCTACGCCGCAGGCCTGTCCGCGCCGCCGGATTTGCAGCCAATGATTGAGGCTGAAATCGCCCGCGGCGCCACGGCCGGCCCCTATGGCAGCTATCCTGAAGGCCCCTTGAGCGCCGAGGACAAGGACGGCCCGGCCTACACCGCCATCACCGCAATTGGGCCCCGCCTGCAAGCCGCGCTCGCCCACGCGCATATGCTGGTGTTCCACCCGCGCGATGCCGCGCCCGAAGCCCTGCGCCAGCTTGAAGCCGCCGGCTGGACCGCCACCGGCATCGTCACGCTGTCGCAACTGGTGGCGTTCCTGAGTTTCCAGATACGCGTTATCGTTGGGCTACGCGCCCTTGCCGAGGCTTCCTGAAATGCCGCAACCGACCAAATTCACCCAAGCCCAACTCGACTGGCTGCCATGGCTTCCGCCATTGCCGGCCGATGAACTCACCCCACGCCACTGGGACGGCCTGGTCGATCCGGCGCGGGCCAAATCGGCTTATTTCATGCTCCTGGCGCGCGATCCGGATATTCTCGGCGCCCGCACCCGCACCGATAAGGACATTTTCTACAACCCAACCGCCGGCCTGCCGCGGGCGGAACGTGAACTGGCGGCCGCCGCCACCTCCCGGCTGAATGGCTGCATCTATTGCGCGTCGGTCCATGCCCGCTTCGCCAGCCATTTCTCCAAGCGCGGCGCGGACGTCGATCGGCTGCTGGCGGACGGCGTGGATGTCGATCTCGATCCGCGCTGGAATGCGATCGTGGCAGCCTCGGTCGCGTTGAGCGAAACCCCGACCGGGTTCGGGGTTGCCAATATCGCGGCGTTGCGTGCGGTCGGGCTGGATGATCTGGCAATCGCGGATGCCATCCATGGCGCGGCGTTTTTTAACTGGGCTAATCGGTTGATGTTGTCGCTGGGCGAACCGGCGTTAGAGGAGCGAAAATGAGCGATTATTTCTACCAGCCGCGCCGGGGTCATGGCCTGCCGCATGACCCGTTCAAGGCCATCATCGCGCCGCGCCCGATCGGCTGGATATCGAGCGTTGATGCCGAGGGCCAGGTTAATCTTGCGCCCTACAGCTTCTTCAACGGCTTCGCGTCCTTCCCGCCGGTGATCGGGTTTTCCAATGAAGGTCGCAAAGACAGTTTCAAAAATGCCGAAGCGACCGGGGAGTTCGTTGCGAACTTCGTCAGCGCCAGCCTCGCCCGCGAAATGAACATCACCGCGGCCCCGGTCGCCCATGGGGTGGATGAAATGAAGCTGGCGGGGCTGGATGCGGCGCCGTCAACACTTGTTCGCCCGCCGCGCATCGCACGGGCCATTTCGGCGCTGGAATGCAAGGTTACCCAGATCATCCAACTGCAAGGCCACGGCGGCGGATTGCTCGATACCTGGCTGGTGCTGGGGGAAGTGGTCGGCGTCCATATCGATGACACATATCTGGTCGACGGGATTTTCGATACGGTTGCCGCCCGTCCGATCGCCCGCATGGGTTATCGAGGGGACTACACTGAAGTGGTCAGCAAGTTTGAAATGCTGCGGCCAACGGCCTGACAGGGTCGGGCGCGCTGCCCGACCCGATCGAGCAACGCTAAACCGATTTCTTCAGCGTGGGGGACGCTTTGAAGCGCACGGTTTTGCCAGCCTTGACCTTGATGGATTCGCCGGTGCGCGGGTTCAAGCCCTTGCGCGCCTTGGTCTTGCGCACCGTGAAGGTCCCGAAGCTCGGCAGGGTGAACTTGCCCGCCTTCTTCATTTCCTTGACGATGGCGCCCATCAGTTCACCCGCGCAGCGGTTCGATGCGGTTCCGGTCAGGCCGGTCGATTCCTGGATGGCCTTGGCGATAAATGCTTTCGACATAGTCTGGTCTTTCCTTTGGTGTCAGCAACCGCCTGTGTTGCACACTCCGACTCGGCGGCTGGCATGTGAATGTCATAAAGACACTGCGTCGTAACAACCGTTTTTCGGTGATGTAAAGACTTATTTAGCCCGACTGTAATTTTGCTGCGATGCAGCGGAGGATTGAATGAAACCACAGCTTCCCGCGACCGAAACAATTCTGGCCCGCTACGCCGATCTTGACGCCTGGCCGGCCGCCGACATGCTGGCCGCCATGTGGGAAGCGCAGTTGGCAGCGGTCGCCGCCGTGCGCCCGGCATTGCCCGCGATCGAGGCCGCCTGCGTGGCCGCCGCCGCGCGCCTGGCAACCAGCGGGCGGCTGGTCATGGTCGGCGCCGGCACATCGGGCCGCATCGGCGCGCAAGATGGCGCCGAACTGTCGCCAACCTTCAACTGGCCGCAGGAACGCTTGCTGTTGCTGATGGCAGGCGGAGACATCGCTTTTACCAAATCGGTGGAAAATGCGGAGGATGATCGCGGGGCGGCGACCGCTGCGATCGCCGCCCACAAAGTTGGTCAAAACGACGTGGTGATCGGCCTCGCCGCCAGCGGCAGCACGCCCTTTACGACCGCTGCCATCCTCGCCGCGCGCGCTGCCGGCGCGCTCACCATCGGGATGTCAAACTCCGCAGGCGGCGCGCTACTCAGCGAAGCCGAACACCCGATCCTGGTCGAAACAGGCGGGGAAGTAATCGCTGGATCAACCAGGATGAAGGCTGGCACGGCGCAGAAAGTGGTGCTGAATTTGCTGTCATCGACGGTGATGGTGTTGTTGGGCCATGTCCATCGCGGCCTGATGGTTGATATGCAGGCCAAGAACGCCAAACTAAGGTTGAGGGCCATTCGCATGCTGCGGGCACTGACGGAGTGTGATGAAGCCGCGGCAACCGCGGCGCTCGCCGCCACCGACGGCCGCATCAAGCCAGCGGTGCTGGTGGTGCACGGGCTTGACGCAGGTGCCGCGACGCAGGCCTTGGCACGGCACTCGGGCGTGCTGCGGCGCGCCCTGCGGGAGATCGGGCGATGAAGGCGATAGCAGCTGAAACGATATTTGACGGCGAACAGGACCATGTCGGCGCGGTGCTGCTGATTGACGGCGATCGCATCGTCGGCATGGCCGCCGAACCGCCCGCAGGGGTGGAAGTTGTGGTGCTGCCAGACGGCGCCATCCTCGCGCCGGGCTTCATCGATTTGCAGGTCAATGGTGGCGGCGGCGTGCTGCTCAACAACCAGATCGATGTTGCCGGCATGGCCATCATCGCTGCCGCCCATGCGCGCTGCGGCAGCACCACAATTTTGCCAACGCTGATCAGCGGCACACGGCCGGAACTGCGCGCCACCATCGATGTTGCCCGCGCCGCGATCGCCCAGGGCGTGCCCGGCGTTGGTGGCTTGCACCTCGAAGGCCCGTTCCTCGCGCCGGTTCGCCGTGGGTGTCACCCGGCGGCGAACATGATCGTACCTGACGCTGACGACATCGCGTTGTTGGCGGCAGAATTTCCGGCGCCGTTCATGATCACCATGGCGCCCGACATCGTGCCGGCGGCAATGCTAGGCGCGCTGGCCAAAGCTGGCCGCATCGTCTTCGCCGGCCACACCGATGCTGACTATGAAACAATCGTCGCGGCGATCGATGCCGGGGTGACCGGCTTCACCCATCTCTATAGCGCGATGTCACAGTTGAATGTGCGCGCGCCGGGCACGGTCGGCGCGGCATTGACCGATCCAAGACCCTATGCCGGCATCATCGTCGATGGCATTCACGCCCATACCGCATCGATCAAGATTGCCTTCCATGCGATGGGGCCAGGGCGGCTGTTTCTGGTGTCGGACGCGATGGCGACGGCGGGATCGGATATCGATCATTTTCGGTTGTACGACATCGACATCGTTTTGCGGAACGGCAAGCTGACCACGCCCGATGGTGGCCTGGCGGGCGCGCATCTGACGATGGTGGAGGCGGTGGCCAATCTGGTGCGCCTAATCGGATGCGATCAGCGCGACGCGCTGCGCATGGCGACATCAACGCCCGCAGACGCGGCCGGTTTTACCGATCGCGGCCGGATTGCCCCCGGGCTACGCGCCGATTTGGTGGCGCTGGACGGAGATTTTCAGTTGCTAGATGTCTGGCAGGGGGGAGAAAGACTGTAACCGCCAGCCCAGGACTGAGTGCAGTCCCAAGCCAACGGCAACAATAGTCAAAGTTTTTTTGCTTCTTTGTTTTCAAACAAAGAAGATTCTTCCTTCCTACAACCCAGCCTGAGTAACAAACTTAGTATTCAAATAGGCCTCAATCGCCTCCGACCCGCCTTCGGACCCATATCCGCTATCCTTGATCCCCCCGAACGGCACTTCCGGCAGCGCCAGCCCATGATGATTGATCGACATCATGCCTGACTCGACCGCCGCCGCCACCGCATTGGCGGTCTTAGCCGACGAAGTATAGGCATATGCCGCCAACCCGTAAGGCAGCCGGTTGGCTTCGGCCACCACCTCATCGAAGGTGGAGAACGGCGCGATGACGGCAAGCGGGCCGAACGGTTCTTCGTTCATCACCCGCATGTCGTTATTGACGTTGGTCAGCACAGTCGGTTCAAAGAAATTGCCCTTGTTGCCGATGCGCTTGCCGCCGGTTTCCAAGGTCGCACCTTTTTGCACCGCGTCACCCACCAGGCTTTCCATCGCGGTGATGCGGCGGGCATTGGCGAGCGGGCCCATCACAGTGCCTTTTTCGTCGCCCGGCCCAACTTTGATGCCTTGGGCAATGGAAACGAAATTGGTGACAAAGCGCTGATAGACGCTTTCATGCACCAGCATGCGGGTCGGCGACACGCAGACCTGACCGGCATTGCGGTATTTGTTGGTCGCCAGCAGCTTGCTGGCGACGTCGACATCGGCGTCGCCGAATACGATCGCCGGGGCATGGCCGCCCAGTTCCATCGTCATCCGCTTCATGTGTAGCCCGGCGAGTGCCGCGAGTTGCTTGCCGACCGCGGTTGATCCGGTGAAGCTGATTTTCTTGATGGTCGGATGCGGGATCAGGTACGAACTGATGTCCGACGGAATGCCGTAAACCAGATTGATCACCCCCGCCGGCACGCCCGCATCGACAAAGCAGCGCACCAGTTCGGCGCAGCTCGCCGGGGTTTCTTCCGGGCCTTTGAGGATGACTGAGCAGCCAGCGGCCAACGCTGCCGAAACCTTGCGGACGGCCTGGTTGATCGGGAAGTTCCACGGCGTGAAGGCGGCAACCGGGCCGACCGGCTCCTTGATGACCAGCTGATAAACGCCTTCGGCGCGTGCCGGGATGACGCGGCCATAGGCGCGGCGGCTTTCTTCGGCGAACCAGTCGATGACATCCGCGCCGGCCATGGTTTCGCCCATGGCTTCAAAGCTCGGCTTGCCCTGTTCGATGGTCATCAGGCCGGCGATCATCGCTGCCCGTTCGCGCAGCAAATTGGCCGCCTTGCGCATGATTTTGCTGCGGTCGTAGGCGTTGACCTTCTTCCAGACCACGAAGCCCTTGGCCACGGCGTCAAGCGCGCGGTCGAGATCGGCGCGCTCGGCATGGGCGACCTTGCCGGCGGGTTCCCCGGTCGCGGGGTTGATCACCACCAGCATCTTGCCGGCTTCGGGCGCGGTCCACGCGCCATCGATGAACAGGTTCACATCATTATACATGGTTTGGGCGTCCCTTTGATTGCGGTGCTGGCCGGGATGTGGGGCAGGAAGGGGGATTGCGCAAGGCGGCACGCTGTCATGCGCTTGCCACCGAACCGTCATCACCCTGTCCCCAGGCGCTGCTACCTCGCGGCCTCCATTTGCCGAAGGGGCCACCGAGATGCGCAAGATCAGCCGTCGCCACACGCTCAAGCTCGCAACCGCGGCAACGGCCTTGCCGCGCATTGCCATCGGGCAGGCTGATAATCGCCCGACCATCACAGTGGCAGTGCAGAAAATTGCCAATTCCAACACGCTCGATTGCCTGCGGGAGCAATCCAATGTCGGCACCCGCTTCATGCCGATGTTTGTCGAACGGCTGATTGACCTCAATTATCAGGGCCAGATCGAATCCAAGCCCGGCCTTGCCACGGAATGGCGCCGGATTGACGACCGGACGGTGGAATTTTCGCTGCGCCGTGGGGTCAAGATGCATGATGGCCGCGACTTCAGCGCGGAAGATGTCGCGATGAGCTTTTCGGCCGCGCGCATGTTCGGCGATACACGGCCAACCGTGCAGGGCAAGACCTTGCCGCTGTCCGGCCAGATCGTTTCGACCAGTGTCAGCAAGGAACTGCCGCGCGAAATCCCGCCGGTGGCGCGCCGGCTGTTCCCGGCGTTCGACCGCGTCGATATCATCGATCCCTACACTGTCCGCATCGTCAACGGCACCCCGGACGTAACCATCGAAGGCCGCATGTCGGCGTCGGGCGCGGGCGTGGTCAGCGGCCGGTCCTTTGCCGACGCTGCAAGCTGGATCGAGTATGCTCGGAAGCCGATTGGCTCAGGCCCCTACAAGGTGCGCAGCTTTGCCGCTGACAGCACATTGGTGCTTGATGCACATGATGATTACTGGGGCGGCCGCCCGCCGATCAAGACCCTGCGCCTGGTCGAAGTGCCGGAGGTTTCGAGCCGCGTTGCCGGGTTGTTGGCCGGCGAGTTCCAGTTCGCCTGCGACATCCCGCCCGACCAGATCATGGACATCGAACGCAACAAGGCGTTTGAAGTCCAAGGCGGCACTATCCCCAACCACCGCATCACCGCGTTCGACAAGAACCACGCGCCCTTGCGCGATCCCCGCGTGCGCCAGGCGATGACCCATGCGATTGACCGCCGCGCCATCGTTGACAGCCTGTGGGCCGGCCGCACCCGCGTCCCCGCCGGGCTGCAATGGGAATTTTACAACGACATGTTCATCAAGGACTGGACGGTGCCAGCGTTTGATCCGGCGCGTGCCCGCGAACTGGTGAAAGCGTCGGGCTACAAGGGCGATCCGATCACCTACCGCCTGCTGTCCAACTACTACACCAACCAGGTTTTCACCGCCCAGGCGCTGGTCGAAATGTGGCGCGAGGTCGGGCTGAACGTGCAGATCACCATGAAGGAAAACTGGAGTCAGATTTTCGAGCGCAACCCGGAACGCGGCATTCGCGACTGGTCGAACTCGGCGGTGTTCTCCGATCCGGTGTCATCCATCGTCAGTCAGCATGGGCCCAATGGAGAGCAGCAGCAATATGGCGAATGGAGCAACCTTGAAATGAACACG
Source organism: Acetobacteraceae bacterium (assembly GCA_025352995.1). Classification (GTDB taxonomy): domain Bacteria; phylum Pseudomonadota; class Alphaproteobacteria; order Acetobacterales; family Acetobacteraceae; genus CAITOL01. The sequence goes on along the minus strand of JANXRN010000166.1, from coordinate 15,156 downwards.
CTGTCGCTGGAGTTGGAAACCAGCACCGATCGCGCCCGCCGCAAGCAAGTCTTTGCCCGCCTGCTGCAAATTGCCGAGCGCGAAGACCCCGCCTACACCGTGCTGCACCAGAACGCGACCTTCACCGCCAAGCGCCGCGATATCAAATGGCGCGCCGCGCCGTCCTTCGCGATGGATTTCCGCGCCGCCAATTGGGGGGCGTGAACCTCTGGCCCCGCAAGACGTTGCTTCCACCGCGCCCGCGATTGGGCTTCAATCGCCGGCCATGGAACCCCTGATCAGCATTCGCGGCCTGACCGTCGCCTTTGACGGCGTGCCGGCCCTGCGCGGAATCGATTTGGATGTGCATCCAGGGGAAGCCGTGGGCTTGGTCGGCGAAAGCGGCTGTGGCAAGTCGGTCACCTGGCTTGCAGCCCTCGGGCTGCTGCCGGCGCGCGCCCAGGTTGGCGGCAGCGTACGGTTGGGGGATCAGGAATTGCTGGGCGCGCCGGCACCTAGCCTCGATCAGGTGCGCGGCGGTCGGGTGGCGATGATTTTCCAGGACCCGGCAAGCGCGCTCAATCCGGTGATCCGGGTGGGCAAGCAGGTGGAGGAAGCGCTGCGCCTGCATCGCGGCTTAACCGGTGGTGCGGCGACCGCCGAGGCGCGGCGGCTGTTTGAACAGGTCGGCATCCCGGACCCCGCCGGGCGGCTGCGCGCCTTCGCTCATGAAATGTCGGGCGGGCAGAACCAGCGGGTGATGATCGCCATGGCGCTCGCCGGCCGCCCCGATCTGCTGATCGCTGATGAGCCGACGACGGCGTTGGACGCCACCATCCAGGCGCAGATCCTCGATCTGCTGCGCCGGGTGCAACAGGACCACGGCATGGCGCTGGTGCTGATCAGCCACGATCTCGGGGTGGTTGCCGATCTGTGCAGCAGGGTAGGGGTCATGTACGCCGGGCGGATGGTGGAGCAGGGCAAGGCTGAGCAGATTTTCCAGTCGCCGGCGCATCCCTATACGCAGGGGCTGCTGGCGGCCTTGCCGGATATGGTCGGGCCACGGCGGCGGTTGGAGGCTATTCAAGGTGCGGTGCCCAATCCGGCGTCCATGCCGCCGGGCTGCGCCTTCGCACCGCGCTGCGGCAGCGCGGGGGCAGATTGCGATGCCGGCACGCCAGCTTTGCGCACGGTGCGCCCAGGCCATCGCGCTGCCTGTTTGCGGATCGCGGCATGAGTTTGCTGCGCCTTGATGCAGTCGCCAGAACCTATCCCGGCGAGCGGCGCCTGTTCGCCAAGGCCGCCTCGGTACGCGCCGTCGATGGCGTCAGCCTGACGGTCGAAGCGGGCTCCACGTTGGGGATCGTTGGCGAATCGGGCTGCGGCAAATCGACTCTCGGCCGGCTGATGCTGGGGCTGGAACCGCCGAGCGAAGGTCAGGTTGAGTTTGACGGCGCGGCGATGCCGGCACCGGGCACGGATGCCTGGCGCAAATTGCGGGCACGGATGCAACTGGTGTTCCAGGACCCGCTCGGCGCGCTCGATCGTCGGCTGACGGTTGCGCGTCAGATCGCGGAACCGTTGGTCATCCACGGCATCGGCGATGCTGCGGCGCGGCGCGCCAGGGTGGCGCAATTGCTCACCGATGTCGGGCTGGGCGAAGACCTCGCCGCGCGCCATCCGCACGCGCTTTCCGGCGGGCAACGCCAGCGTGCGGTGCTGGCCCGCGCGCTGGCGACCGATCCGGCGTTGCTGGTGTGCGATGAACCGGTGTCCGCGCTTGATGTTTCGATCCAGGCGCAAGTGGTCAACATGCTGGTTGATCTGCAGCAGGCGCGCGGCATCGCAATGGTTTTCATCAGCCATGATCTGAAAGTGGTGCGCCAGGTCAGCGACAGTGTGGCGGTGATGTATCTCGGCCGCATCGTCGAACAGGGCGCGGCCGACTGGGTTCTGGCGGCACCTTTGCACCCGTACACACGGGCGCTGGTGTCGGCGGTGCCAACGCCCGGCCGGATTGCGCGGGAACGCATCGTGCTGACCGGCGACCCGCCCAACCCCGCCGCGCGGCCGAGCGGCTGCGCCTTTCATCCGCGCTGTCCGGTGGCTGTGCCTGTCTGTGCACAGCAAACCCCACCCTTGCGTGCCATGGCGGACGGGCGTTCTGTCGCCTGCCATCTAGCGCACCCGAACCTGGACCGAGCCGCATGACCCGTATTTCCCGCCGCCTTGTCCTCGCCGCCACCATCCTGCCGCGCTTTGCCATTGCGCAGTCCGACCAGCGGCCGTCGATCACGGTTGCGGTGCAGAAAATTGCCAACACCAACACCACCGATCCGATGCGCGAACAATCATCGAACGTATCAGAACGCTGGCTCGGCTCGATCCTGGAAAACCTGATCGGGCGCAACCAGCAGGGCCAGTTGGAACGGGTGCCGGCGCTGGCGACATCATGGCGGCGGATCGATACGCGCACGGTCGAACTTGCGCTGCGCCCGGACGTGGTGCTGCATAACGGCGATTCGCTCAGCGCCGAAGATGTCGTATTTTCCTTCGGGCCGGAACGCATGTTCGGCCCCGACCTGCCGACCGATGTGCGCGCGGTTGCCAAGCGCTACTGGCCGGCGCTGGAGAAAATCGAGATCGTCGATCGCGCCACCATCCGCGTGGTCAATGCCAAACCGGATGTGACGTTGGAAGGCCGGCTATCCGCCGGTGGCGGCCAGATCGTGTCGCGCCGCGCTTGGCTCGCCGCCGGCAGCTGGCAGGCCAATGCACGGCTCGCCACCGGCAGCGGGCCGTACCGGCTGGTGGGCTTCAAGCCCGACAGTGAAATGCTGCTGGAAGCGCATGACCAATATTGGGGTGGCCGCCCACCGTTGAAGCGCATCCGCATCCTCGAAGTGCCGGAACAGGCGTCGCGCATCGCCGGGCTGCGGGCGGGCGAATATCAGTTCGCCTGCGATATCTCCCCCGACCAGATCGGCGAGATTGAGCGCGATGCGAAACTGATCGTCAAAGGCGGCCTGGTGCTCAATCACCGCATCCTGGCGTTTGACAAGCAGCATCCGGCCTTGGTCGATCCACGGGTGCGGCTGGCGATGGCGCACGCCATCGATGGCCAGGCGATTGTCGATAGCATCTGGGCCGGTCGCGCCAAGGTGCCGGCAGGATTGCAGTGGCCGTTCTACGGCCCGATGTTCATCGATGGCTGGACGGTGCCGAAATTCGACCCTGCCGAGGCGCAGCGTTTGCTAAAGGCCGCCGGCTACAAGGGGGACGCGATCATCTATCGTGCCCGCAACGACTACTACACCGCTGAACTCGCCACCGCGCAAATCCTGGTGGAGATGTGGCGCGCGGTCGGGCTGAACGTGCAGTTGCAGGTCAAGGAAAACTGGGGCCAGGTGCTGGATAAAGCCGGGCCACGCGGGGTGCGCGACTGGTCGAATTCCCCGACATTTGACGATCCGGTTTCTTCGATCGTCAACCAGCACGGCCCCAACGGCGCCCAGCAGGGCAATGGCGAATGGTCAAACGCCGAAATGAACGCCTTGTCGGGGGCGCTCGAAGCCGGCACCGACATGGCTGAGCGTAAGCGGCTTTTCGCCCGCATGCTGCAAATTTGCGAGCGCGATGATCCCGCCTACATCCTGCTTCACCAGAACGCGACCTTCACCGGCCTGCGCCGCGATTTGCCCTGGCAGGCGCCGCCGTCGTTCTTCCTCGATTTCGGCCCCAAAGGCTGGCGCGGATGATCGGCTTTCTGGCCTTACGTTTGCTGCGCGCCGCGCTCACCATTGCGCTGGTGGTGAGCTTTGCGTTCATCGTCCTGCGGCTTTCCGGCGATCCGGCGATGACCATCATGTCCCCCGAAGCGCCGCCCGAGGCAATTGCGGCGTTTCGCACGGCCTGGGGCCTGGATCGGCCGATCTGGGAACAATATTTCAGCTATTTCGGCGCCATCCTGCATGGCGAACTGGGCCAGTCGATGCGCGATGGCCGCCCGGCGATTGCGGTGGTGGTCGAACGTATTCCGGCAACCCTGATGCTGACCATTCCCGCGCTGATCGTGAAGGTCGGCATTGGCGTGCCGGCGGGGATTTTTGCAGCGCTTTACCGCAATAGCTGGATCGATCGGTTGGTGATGGCGCTGGCTGTTGCCGGCTTCACCGTGCCGAGTTTCGTGCTTGGGCTGATCCTGGTGCTGGTCTTCGCGGTCAGCCTGGGATGGCTGCCATCGGGTGGGCAAGGTAGCTGGCGCAGCCTGGTGTTGCCAGTGATCACCATGTCGATGGGCGGGGCAGGGGTGCTGGCGCGCTTCACCCGGTCCGCGATGCTCGAAGTGCTCGGCCAGCCTTATATCCGCACCGCAACGGCCAAGGGCGTGCCGTGGCCGGCGGTGGTGCGCGGCCACGCCTTGCCCAACGCGGCCATTCCCACCGTTACCATCATCGGTTTCATGGTCGGCACCTTGATCGCCGGGGCGGTGGTCGTCGAAAGCGTGTTTTCCTGGCCCGGCGTCGGCCGCCTGCTGGTGGTCGCGGTCGCCAACCGCGATCTTGCGGTGGTGCAATGTATCCTGCTGCTGGTGGCGGCAACGATGGTGACGTCAAACTTTATCGTCGATCTGCTCTACGGCGTGCTCGATCCGCGCTTGCGGGCTCGCCGGCCATGAAGTGGAACATTCCGGTTGCCGTGTCGGCAGCGATGCTGTGGTTGGCGCTGGTGCTGGCAGTGGCGATCCTCGCCGATGTGCTGCGCCCGTTCGGCATTACCGCGCTCGATCTGCGCGCCCGTCTGACGCCGCCGGTCGGGTTCGGCGGCGGCTGGGCGCATGCGCTGGGCACCGATGAACTGGGCCGCGATGTGCTAAGCCGGTTGCTCGTGTCGATCCAGATGTCGTTGCGCATTGCCTTTGGCGCGACGGTGATTGCGGCGGTGTTCGGCACCTTCATGGGGTTTATTGCCGCGCATTTCCGCGGCTGGGCCGAACAAATCGTGCTGATGCTGGTCGACTTCCAGGCGTCAATGCCGTTTCTGATTTTGGCCTTGTCGGTGCTGGCGTTTTTCGGCAATTCGCTGCTGCTGTTCACCTGCCTGCTCGGGCTCTATGGCTGGGAACGTTACGCCCGCATTGCGCGTGGCCTGGCGATTGCCGCCAATGCGCAGGGCTATGCCGCAGCGATCAGGCAATTAGGTGCTCAACCGATGCGGATTTATCTTGGGCATGTCTTGCCCAATATCGCCTCGACCTTGATCGTTTCGGCCACTTTGTCGTTTCCCGAAGTGGTTCTGCTGGAAAGTGGGCTGTCATTTCTCGGCCTCGGGGTGCAGCCACCGATGACCAGCCTGGGCAACATGGTCGGCTATGGGCGGGAATATCTGACCCGGGCGCCGTGGATTTTGCTGACGCCGAGCGTGGTGATCGTGCTGACCACGCTTGCGGTCAGCCTGCTCGGGGATTGGTTGCGCGATCGTTTGGACCCGACCTTGCGGTGATGGCGCGGCCGGTGCCCCGGCCGCGCCGCCACGATCAGCCTGGCAGCATGACTTTGTCGATCACCTGGATCACGCCGTTGGATTGGAACACATCGTAGGTTGTGATGTGGGCGGTCTGGCCCTTGGCATCCATGATCAGGATATTGTGCGGCCCGTTCATTTTCACCATCAGCTTTTCGCCGGCAACCGTGGTCAGGCTGGCAGTGCCCTTGGCGTCCATCACCATGCTGTGGAGCTGGTCAAAGCCAAGCTTCCCGGCGACGACGTGATAGGTCAGCACCTTGGTCAAGGTCGCCTTGTTTTCCGGCTTCAGCAGCGTCGCAACCGTGCCGGCCGGCAGTTCATTGAACGCGGCGTTGGTGGGTGCAAAGACGGTGAACGGGCCAGCGGTTTTCAAGGTTGCCACCAGGCCGGCGGCTTTGACCGCGGCGACCAGGGTGGTGTGGTCGGCCGAGTTCACTGCGTTATCGATAATGTCCTTTGCCGGGAACATCGACTGTCCGCCGACCATAACGGTCGCATTGCTGTCCATCATCGGTGTGGGCGCTTGGGCCACGGCCTGGGTGCAAGCGGCGAGCAGGATGGCGGCCATGGTCATCGGAAGTGAGTGGCGTGCGCGCATTGGGGCATTCCTCGTTGCTTGGGCGGCGAATTGCCGTCCATTCACGCCCGGACTACGCGGGGGAAATTGGCCCAGATGCCTGCCCGGAAAAATATTTCTGACAAAAAGATTGTTTGTTACCCGGCTCCAGAAGGCGCTAATCTCCCGGTAATGCCAAAATTTGTTCATCATTCAGGGAAACCCAGCATGCGACGCATCGAATTTCTGACCGGCGCCCTCGCCGCAAGCGTGCTTGCCGCCACTGGTGCACGGGCCGCGACCCAACAACTCTGGGACAAGGCGGCTTTTGATGCCGCCCAGGCCGCCGGCAAGCCGATCCTGGTCGCCGTGCATGCCAGCTGGTGCCCAATCTGCGCCAAGCAGCGCCCGATCCTGGCCGACCTCGCCAACGATCCCGCGTTCAAGGACATGGTGATGATGACGGTGGATTTTGATTCGCAGAAGCCCATCGTCGTCGCGTTCGGGGTGCAGAAGCAGAGCACGTTGATCGTTATTCGCGGCAAGAATGAAGTTGGTCGGTCCACCGGCGAAACCGATGCCGGGCGGATCAAGGCGCTGCTTGCCAAGGCCAACGGCTAGGTCCGATGGGCACGCTGCTCGCCGGGCTGCTGGCGGGCATGCTGTCCACCTTGTCGCCATGCGTGCTGCCGGTGCTACCGCTGGTGCTGGGCAGCGCGGTCGCGGCGCACCGCTTTGGCATGCTGGCGCTGGGGGCCGGGCTGATCCTGGCGTTCGTGGTGGTCGGGCTGTTTGTCGCGACGGTCGGCTTCGCCATCGGGCTTGATGCCGATTGGTTCCGCACGGTTTCTGCCGTGCTGCTCGGGGTGATCGGGCTGGTGCTTCTGAGCGGGTCGTTGCAGGCCCGCCTCGCCATCGCAACGTCGCGCGTTGGCAACGCGGGCAATAGTTTCCTGTCGCGGTTTGTCCCCGACACCGCGCTGGGCGGCTGGCGGGGGCAGTTTGTCACCGGACTGGTGCTGGGCACGGTCTGGAGTCCGTGCGTCGGGCCGACTTTGGGCGCGGCGTCCGTGATGGCCGCCCAAGGCCGCAACCTGGTCGAAGCCGGATCGGTGATGGCAGCGTTTGGGCTTGGTGCCGCCCTGCCGCTGATCCTGGTCGGCAGCCTGTCGCGCCAGGCGCTGCTGCGCTGGCGGGGTAAAATGCTGGCAACCGGGCAAGGCGGGAAATATCTCCTGGGAAGTGGGGCGTTGGCGGTGGCGCTGTTGATCCTGACCGGGTGGGATCACGCGTTGGAAACGATTTTAGTCAACGCGTCGCCCGACTGGCTGACCGATCTTACGACCCGGTTTTGAGGCAGGCGCGCAGGAAATTTTCGATCCGCGCTGCGCCCTCGGCCGGGGTGCGATCATTGATCACCTGCACCACCGGCACCGTATCGGGCAACGGAACTTCTCGCGCCAGCCGGGCCGCGATGTCGGTGGCCGTTTCGCGTCCGCGCGCGGCCAGACGGGCGGCCAGTATTTCCGGCGGCGCGGTAATTTCCAGCACCATGACCGGGAATTTCGCCGCGGCCGCTAGGATCATCGCGCGCGAGATATTGGCCACCACGACGTGCCCAGCGGCGAGATCGTCGGCAATATCGGCCGGAATGCCGTAGCCCAGCCCATGCGCTTCCCACGCCAGCGCATAGCCATCACGCCGCGCCTCAAATTCGGCCGGCGTGATGGCGATATGATCTTCCCCGCCCGCGCTCGCCGGCCGAGTGATTTCCCGGCGCACGAAGCGCACTTTGGGTTCGCCGGCCAATTCGGCGCGCGCCAGATCGAGCAGCGTGTCCTTGCCGGCGCCCGACGGGCCGACCACCAAAACCAGCATTGCGCGCCCCCGATTTGACCGCCCGCGTCATGCGATTAACCTGCGGCAAAAGCAACCAGGGACTTGGCATCAATGTTCACCACCCGCCCCGAAATCGCCGGCACGTTTGGCGTTGTCGCCTCCACCCATTGGATCGCGTCGGCGGTCGGCATGTCCGTGCTGGAAAAAGGCGGCAACGCGTTTGACGCTGCCGTCGCCACTGCCTTCGTGCTCAACCTCGCCGAGCCGCATCTGAACGGTCCGGGCGGCGACGTGCCGATCATTTTGCATGACGCGCGCACCGGCACTCAGCACGTGGTGTGCGGGCAAGGGGTGGCGCCGGATGCCGCGACCCCCGCCGCTTTTGCCGCCCTGGGATTAGACCTGGTGCCCGGCACCGGGCTGCTGCCCGCCGTGGTGCCCGGCGCGTTCGATGCCTGGATGCGCCTGCTGCGCGACTGGGGCACTTGGGAGGTGCATCAAGTCCTCGAATACGCCATCGGCTACGCCATCAACGGCATCCATGTCGTCCCGCGCATCGCCGCCGGCATTGCCGGCATGGCGCCGATGTTCGAACAGGAATGGAAAAGCTCGGCAGAGGTCTGGTTGCCCGGTGGCAAAGTACCCGAAGTTGGGACTTTATTCCGTCGCCCGGCACTCGCCGCCACCTGGCAGCGCCTGTGCCGCGATGCCGTAGGGCCGTCACGCGAAGCGCGCATTGATGCGGCGAGGAACGCTTTCTATCGCGGTTGGGGCGCCGAAGCAATAGGAAAATTTTACGCCGAGAACGAATTGCTCGACACCTCCGGTCGGCGCCATCGCGGTTTGCTGACCGCGGACGACATGGCGCGCTGGGCCGCCCCGGTGGAAGACCCGCTTGCCCATGATTACCATAACTACACCGTGCTCAAATGCGGCCCCTGGACCCAAGGCCCAGCCGTCTTGCAGGCGCTCGCCATCCTCGAAGGCTACGACATGGGTGCGATGGACCCGGTCGGGCCCGTGTTCGTGCACACTGTCGCCGAAGCCATCAAGCTCGCCTGGGCCGACCGGGAAGCCTATTACGGCGATCCCGATCAGGCCGAAGTGCCGCTCGGCACTTTGCTGTCGCGTGACTATAACGACGAACGGCGCGGCCTGATCACTGACCAGGCCTCGATGGAACTCCGCCCCGGCAACGTGCTCGGCTTCCAGCCCCAGGTCGATCACCATGCCGAAGACCGCATCGCGCTGCTCACCCGCGCCCCCGGCGCCGGGGAGCCGACGATGGCGCGGCTCGGCGCGACCGGCGGCGATACCTGCCATATCGATGTCATCGATCGCTGGGGCAATATGGTCAGCGCCACGCCGTCGGGCGGCTGGCTGCAATCATCGCCGGTGATCCCCGAACTCGGCTTTCCGCTTTCGACGCGCGGCCAGATGTTCTGGACCAAGCCCGGCCATCCCAACACCATCGCGCCGCGCAAACGCCCGCGCAGCACGCTGTCCCCCAGCATGGCGCTGCGCGACGGGCAGGCCTGGCTGTCGTTCGGCACGCCCGGTGGCGATCAGCAGGACCAGTGGCAGCTGATCATGTTCCTGCGCCTGGTGCATCATCGGATGGGCATCCAGGAAGCCATCGACGCGCCGAGCTTCCATACCGAGCATTTCCCGTCAAGCTTCTGGCCGCGCGCCGCCCGGCCCGGCAAGCTGGTCATCGAAGGCCGCTTCGATCTGGCAGTGCTCGCCGATCTGCTGGCGCGCGGCCACAAGGCGGAAATGGGCGATCTGTGGACCGAGGGTCGGCTGTCGGGCGCCAAGATCGAGCCGGATGGCCAGATGTATGCCGGCGCCAATCCGCGCGGCATGCAGGGCTACGCGATCGGGCGGTAATACCAACCCGCCTTGACGATGACACTTCCATCGTCAAGGCGGGTTGGTATTGCGCGCCGGGTTGGCCGGCGGCGGCGCGCCAAACAAAGACTGATACCGACCCGCGTTGACCCATTCTTCATGGGTCAACACTTATGCGGGTTGGTATAAGCTACTTCTTCGTCGGGGCGGCGCTTCCGCCGGCCGCGCTGCTGTTGCCGGCAGTGTCCTTACCGGTCGCGCTGGCGCCCTTGCCGCCTGAACTCGATGCGCCGGAAGTGGCGCTGGTGCTTCCCTTGGACGTGCTGGTCGCCGTGCTGGCGGCGGCCGATTTCGCACTGGTGGTGGCGGCGGCTTTCGCGGCATTTGTCGCCGCAGTGGAAGCCGCGGCTTTGGCGCCGGCGGTGGCGCTGGCGGTGGTCGAGGTACTGATCGCCGTCGTCGTCGTGGCATGGGGCGCAATCGCGGCGGCGACTGTCGTCGCGACCGGTGTCGTCCCGCCCGAACTATTGCCATGCCCGTCAAACTGCGCGACGGCGACCAGCCCGCCGGTCTCGGCATGCTGCAAGGCCAGCACCAGCAAGGTTGAACGATCCGGCAGCTTGCCGAAGCTGCTGGCAATTTCGGCGGTCAGGTCATCGCCGATTTGCAGCGTCTGGCCGCCGCCCGACTTGGCATAGGCTTCGATATAAATCACCCCGCGGCCCGCGCCGGACAAGGTGTCCCCGGCCGATATCACCCGGCGCACGGTGAGAACGCCATCGGCATAATCACCAGCAACTGTCACGCCGCTATTGATCTCGGCCGGCACGACGCCTGCAAGCCGCGCGCCGCCAATGCGCAATGCGCCCGCACGCCCGGCAAGCTTGCCGGAAATCACCACCTGTCCGGGTCCGCGCACATCGGCCCGCGCAGCGACGATATAGCCGGCCGGATCGCGCAGACCGGAAACTTCCAGCCAATCGCCCGGCCGCAGCAAATCCGCGCCGGGCGAGCCGGCCCCCATCAGCACCGACTGTCCGGCGACGATCAGGTTCATCCCGCCATTTTCCACCGCCTCGATGGGGCCGGACACTGCGTGCCGTACGGAAAGGTCGGCGGCCACCAACGCGCCCGGAGCCGGATCTGCCCGCAATGTCACCACCTGGCCGACCCGCAATTCGCGTGCCTCCAGCTCGATCCCGTCAATATCGACCTTGTCGGTCTGGGCGTAGGCGATTTCGAGCCCGTTCACGCAAATGCTGGCAAAACCGGTCACCGTGCCACGCACCCCGATCGGCGCGCCGGTGCCACCAATGCCCCGATCGGCCATCCGCACAGGGGCCCCCGTGCCGCCAATGCCACGATCAGCCACCCGCACCCCGGTGCCGCCAAGCCCACGATCGGGCGCGAAACCGTCCCCGTCGGCGGTGCACACTGCCCCTGCCGACCGCTCCGGCCCAGCCGACGGGGGCGCGCAGCCGAACAGCACTGCCAGCAATCCGGCGCCAAGGGCGTGCGCGCGCATCTCAGCCCCCCGCCGCGTCGTCATCGATGTACAAATACACCCCCAGATTAACCCGCCGCGTCGCCGGCATCTCAGCCTCTGCCACCTCGGTCATCCGCAGGGCGGCACGATTGATTTCCAGCAGCATTTTCTGCGCCGCGTCACGGCTGATCGCCGCGAGCTTGTCGGCGATGTCGGCTGGCAGTCGGTCGTAGTGCACGCTGCGATCCACGAACGGCGCACGGCCAACGGCGGTGATGTTGGCGCAGGCGGCGGCGATGTGATCGTGCAAATTGCGCCCGAAGTAGAAAAGCTGCGCGTCCTTTCCCGGCTGCGGCACGAAGGCCGCGCCGTTCAGCACCACATGCTCGTCGGCATCGATCGAGACCACCCCATCAGCAAGCCAGCTATCCAGGATTGCGCGGGGCCGCATATCCTTGGTCACGCTTTCCACCAGCCGTTCGAAACTGACCTCCTCGTTCCCGCGCGGTAGCGGAAGCGGCGTGCCATCAGCCGCCATCCAGGGCGCGGCGCCGAGCCAGCGCGCGATGATCTGGCTGGCAATGGTGACGATGGGCGGGGTTTCGAGCAGCGCCTGCGGTTCCAGCCGAAGGCGACGGATTTCCTTGCGGTGCACCCCGCTCAACAAGCTGATCCGGCTATCGGTGCGCGATTTGGCGTCGGGCAGAATATCGTTTTGCGCCACATCGACGAACAGGCTGCGCAGCAAATCCTCCAGCACCGGAAAGGTGATGCCGGCCCGGATCATCAGCCGCACCATCGGCCGCAGCAGCCGGGCGAGCGGCGCCATCAGCGCATCGGGCGCTGGAATTTGCAGTCGTTCGGTCGCCGGGTCAGACAAGGACAGGTTCCACAATTTTTTACGTGGGTTAGTTTCCCACTTTATCTCCCGGCATGCAAGCCGTATCGTTCCAGGGCTGAACCCGGACCGGCCAGATCGCCGCCCAACGCGCAACCTTGGCGCAGTAAACATCCTCCGTCACCAGCACCCGGTTGGGCCGCACCACGCCACCGAGCAGATCATCCAGCCCGAACGGCGCGCAAATCTCGAACTTTCCCTCCGCCATCCGCACCCCGGTCGCGGTCGCCGGCGTCGGATAGGTCGCAATCGCCGCCGCAGTCGATCCATACGGTGCAATCGCCACCCCAAACCGCGCCTGGTACCAAAGATGCACCCGGGCCTGGTTCTTCACGTCGAGCCAGACCGGCAGATCGGCAAAAATCTGGCGCAACCGTTCGGCATGGCCAGCCTCGGCCTCCGCGCTCACATCCCGATCAAAATAGACGATGTCGATATCGCTGATGCCGGTGGTCGGCGGCAGCCCGAAGCGATGGTTCCATACGGTCTGCACCACCGCCCCTGCGACGATCCAGCAATCCGGCAGGCCGATGCTGTCGAACCGGTCAAGCAAAGCCGCCAGCCATGGATTGCCGCGCAATATCGTTTCGAGGTCAGGCGATGTCATCAAGCGGCCAGATCGGGCGACGCACATTCTTGAAGCCGGCCTGCCGCAAGATCACCGCGCCCAGCCCGCCGCCGTCGCAGGTGATGACCTCGCGCGCAATCGGCTGGAAGGCGGCGCGGAAATGATGCGCCGATTTCACCACGATGGTGGATTTGCGCGTCGGATCGACCCCGAGCGAGGTCAATTGCCCAAGATCGGTCGCCTGGGCGTTGTTGGTGATCAGGCAGATTTCCATCCCGCCAATCCGCAGCAGCGCCGACAGGCCATAGTCGCGCCACACCCCGCCCGCCATCGGCCCAAAGGCGCGGAAGCGTCCGTCGGTGATCGCCACCACGTGCGCTTCAATGTGCAACGGGCCGCCGCCGGCATCGACATCATGCTTGCCGCCGAGTGAGATCATCCCGCTGTTACCCACCCCGATCGCCTGGGCATCCAGCACCGCCTGCGGGTCGTAAATCGGATAGAACACCGCGTTCTGTAAATCGGCCGCGATCATCGCGCGCAGCAAATTGGTCGCGTCGCCGTAATGGCCGCTGCCGGGATTGTCAGTGACTTCGGCGATCACCAGCGGCGCTTCGGGCGCGGCTTCACCAGCTTTGGCGTAGGCCACCGCGTCGGCAATCGGGCGATGTCTAACGGAGACGAATTCCCGCGTCGCCCACGCATGATCCATGAACGCCTCGGCAATCGCCTGGCCGCCAGGGTTGTTGTCATCGGTGGTGACAGTGACGCTCGGGCCGATATCGTGGATGTCGGCCGCGGTGAAGCCGGCGCAAATGCTGATCACCAGTGCCGCGCCCTCGGCTTCGAGCTTCTCGCCACGATCGATCAATTCGCGCATCGGCCCGGTCTGGGTGCGTCCGCCATCGAGGCCGCGCAGCATCGGCCGTTTCGCAATCACCGTGCGCGGGCGGATTTCGCCCAACATCGCCCGGTTGAGCAAGTCGGCCCCCTGCCAGGCGCGTTCATAATAGTCGACATGCGGATAGGTGCGCACCGCGATCAGCGCGCTGGCGCTGTCAGCCATCAACTGGGTGATGTTGCCGTGCAGATCGAGCGTCACCACAATCGGCACATCCGGTCCCACCGCTACGCGCAACCGGCGCAGCAATTCGCCTTCGCCGTCCTGATAGGTTTCGGTCACCATCGCGCCATGCAAATGCAGCAGCATGCCGTCGACGTCGGCCGCATCAGCGAGCAGCAGGTCGGCGAAATGCGCGAAGGCGGCGTCCGTCACCAGGCCGGACGGATTGGCATGCGCAAGAATCGGGTGGCGCAAATTCCAGCCGAACCGGTCGGCCGCTTCAAATGTCGCGCCCATGCTCGATCTTGTGCCACGCCGCGCCGCCGGAATTTCATTGGCGCCAAGCAAAGCGCCGCGCCGGAAGGCGGCAAGGTCGGTCCGCACCTTGCTGAATGTGTTGGTTTCATGGGCAACCTCCGCCGTCAGCACCAGCTTTGCCATCGTCAAACTCCTGTCCCGATCGGCCCAGCCTGCCCCGGCGGCCCAGTTTCCGCCAGCCTCGCCTGGGCAGCGCTGATCCCGGCCGGGGTGAGCCTATAGCGCCCGGTGCCGATCCGTTCGAACCAGCCGTATAAATTCGCGTAAAGATACTTGGTCGCCTCCGGCACGATGCCGCGCAACACCTTGCTGCTATCCTCACCGCCCAACATGGCAATGGCGCAGTCAAGCGCGAATTGCCGATAAGCCGTCATCCTTGTCTTGTTGGCACTGCCGCCAATTTCCGGATCGCCACGCCGGCGCTGGAATTCGCGCAGCAGCAAAGATCGGCGACGCAGGTTGGGCCTCGGCCGGTACGGCGCCGGCGCGGTCACCAATTCCACCGTGCCGCGCTTGGGGTGCACGGTCAGCAGCCCAATCCCGAGCAGCTTGCACAGCCGATGCGCCCGCCGGTCCTGGTCCCGTCCCCGCCTGGTCAGCGGCACCGCAATCCATACCTCATCGGCAATTGCCAGCCTTTCGACCGCTTGCAATACCAACTCGAAGGACAGCATCAGCTTGAGCTCGGCGATCACCACCACGTCGCCATCAGCGGCGGTCGCAACCAGGTCGCAGCCGCGGATTTCGCCTTTTACCGTGAAGCCTTGGGCTTCTAGGTAGGCTTTGACCTTGGGGTAGAGGTCGGATTCGGATTGCTTCATCGTGGGAGGGTAAAATTGTAGGGGAGGGGAAGGAAGCAGTTCTTTTTGTGAACAAAAAGAACCAAAAAAACTTTTTCCGACGCTACTTCCTGGCCGTTGGCTCGGGTTGGCTTGCAATTTATTACGATAACGTAACGAAAAGAACAAACCAATCCCCGAGCGCCTAGTTCCATACTAGCCGCCCGCCCGGCCCGATATGCATCCCGGCCTGCCTGACCGTCTCCTGCCACGCTGCCGGCGGCCAGACCTCC
>JANXRN010000151.1 GCA_025352995.1 Acetobacteraceae bacterium | reverse complement strand
CGCCTGCTGGATGACGCGATCAACTGGCTTGGGGTGGCCGACTGGACTACCGCGATGGGGCTTTATACGTCCGGGCTGGGGGCGCATCTGACCTGGACCTTGCCGTTCGGCCTGCTGATCATGTTTGCGGTGTTCAACCGGTTTGATGCGCGGCTGGAGGAAGCCGGCCGCGATCTTGGCGCCACACCGTGGCAAGTGTTCCGCCATGTGGTGCTGCCGATCATCCTGCCGTCGGTGATCGGCATCGGGCTGTTCGGTTTTACCTTATCGTGGGACGAACTTGCGCGGTCGAGCCAGGCGATTGGATCAGTGAACACGCTACCGCTCGATTTGCAGGGCCTGACCACGACAGTCACCAAGCCCGATATCTACGCGCTTGGCACCATGACCAGCGCCGTGTCATTCATTGCCATCTTCGCGGGCCTGGGGGCGATCGGCCTGATGCAACAGCGCCAGGCGCGGCGCGGGAGTGATGCGGGAAAGGGGATGCTTTGAAATGCTAATCCACATCATCAACCCCAACACCACCCAGCGCATGACGGACGCCATCGCAGCCGCGGCGCGCGCCATTGCCAGTCCGGGCACAACGATCATCGCCACCCAGCCCGACATGGGCCCGGCATCGATCGAAGGCTATTACGACGAAGCCTACGCCGTCCCCGGCATGCTGGCGCGGATCGCGGCGACGAAGGCCGATGCCCATGTCATCGCCTGCTTTGATGATACCGGGTTGGACGCCGCCCGCTGCGTCACCTCCGCCCCGGTCTTGGGCATTGGGGAGGCTGCCTTTCACGCCGCCAGCATGGTCGCCGGCAAATTCAGCGTCATCACCACCTTGGGCCGCTCGATCCCGGCGATTGAGCACAACCTTACCCGCTTCGGCCTCGCATCGCGCTGTGCCCGGGTCCGCGCCTGCGAAATCGCGGTGCTGGCGCTGGACGATCCAGCGTCGGACGCCAGCACCCGGATTTCCGCCGAAATTGCCGCAGCCCTGGCCGAAGACCGTGCTGAGGCCATCGTGCTCGGCTGCGCGGGTATGGCGGCGCTGGCAGCACGGCTGTCGGCGCAACACGGCGTGCCGGTGGTCGATGGGGTTGCGGCCGCGGTCGCCTTTGCCGAGGGGCTGGTGCGGCTTGGTCTCAAAACCTCCAAGATCGGCGGCTATGCGCCGCCTTTGCCCAAAACCTACACTGGCAGCTTCGCCGCTTTTGCACCGACCTGAAGGAACATATGAATGGCTGACTACGATCTGATCATCGCCGGCGGCACCGTCGTCACGGCCACCGATACGATGCGCGCCGATGTCGGCGTCCGTGGCGGCAAGATCGTGGCGCTCGCTGACCGGCTGACCGGCGCCACCAAAACCATCGATGCCAGCGGCCTGCTGGTGATGCCCGGCGGCATCGACAGCCATGTGCATATTTCGCAAAACCCCGAGGGCGCGGCGCGGATGGCCGATGATTTCATTTCGGGCACGCGATCAGCGTTGGCCGGCGGTAACACCACCTTGTTGCCGTTCGCCTTGCAGCCGCGCGGGGCTTCACTGCGCGATGTGGTGACCAAATATCATGCGGAGGCCGACGGCAAGGCACTGTGCGATTACGGCTTCCATCTGATCATCACCGACCCCTCCCCCTCAGTGCTCGGCCAGGAACTGCCGGCGTTGATCGAGGATGGCTACACATCCTTCAAGGTCTTCATGACCTATGACGACATGGTGCTGAATGACCGGCAATTGCTGGAAGTGTTCGATTGTGCGCGCAGCACCGGCGCTTTGGTGATGGTGCACGCGGAAGGCTACGACAGCATCAAATTCATGACCGAGCGGCTCGAACGCCAGGGCAAGACCCATCCCTACTATCACGCCGTTTCGCGCCCGGAACTGGTGGAGCGCGAAGCCACCCACCGCGCCATCAGCCATGGCGAGCTGATCGATGTGCCGATCATGATCGTCCATATTTCGGGGCGGGAAGCGATGGAGCAGGTCCGCTGGGCCCAACAACGCGGCTTGAAGGTTTATGGTGAGACCTGCCCGCAATATATCGCGCTGACCGCCGATGATCTGAAGGGTCTCAACATGGATGAGACGGGGGCGAAATATGTCTGCTCCCCACCACCACGGGACGCGGCGTCATGGGACGCAATCTGGGAGGGTATTCGTTCGGGCGTGTTTCAGACATTTTCGTCCGACCATTGCCCGTTCATTTATGAAGGCCCTGGCGGCAAGCTCAGCCCGCAGGCGCGGACATCGTTCAAATGGGTGCCGAACGGCATTCCCGGCGTCGAAACGCGGTTGCAGATTTTGTATTCCAAGGGCGTGGGCGAAGGCCGCATCACGGTCAATGAATTCGTCGCGCTGACCAGCACCAACCACGCCAAGATGTATGGCATGTATCCGCAGAAAGGCTCGATCGGGGTCGGGTTCGATGCCGATATCGTGCTGTGGGACCCCAACCGGCGCGAAGTGATCCGCCAGGAAATCATGCATGGCGGGTCGGACTATACGCCCTATGAGGGCATGGCAGTGACCGGTTGGCCGGTGATGACCATCCTGCGTGGGCAGGTGGTCGCCGAGGACGGCCGGGTGACCGCGCCGGCCGGCAGCGGGCAGTTCCTCAAGCGCGCGCGGTCCCCCTATGCGGTGCCGAAGGGCGCATGAGGCAAATCCGACTGATCCCGATCACCGCCGAGGCCTTTGCCCCTTTCGGCGTGCTGAACACCATTCCGCCCGGCGTGGCGCGGGTGAATTTTACGGCGCCGGTGGAGAATTTGCGCACCCATGCAAAGGTCAATCTTGCCATGGTGCGGCCGCCAATGACCGATCTGCCGCTGCGGATTGAAATGATGGAGCGCCATTGTTTTTCCACCCAGGCGTTCATTCCGCTCGGCGGTGTTCGGGCAATATTGCTTGTCGCGGCTGGCGGCGATGACGGTCCCGATCTCGTCGCGGCCCAGGCGTTCCTGGTGCCCGGCGATATCGGCTTCAGCTATCAGGTTGGCGTCTGGCATGCCGGAATGACCACGCTTGGCCAGGCTGGCGCCATGGCAATGCTGGTGCACGAGGATGGCAGCGCGGCGGACACCGAATTCCGCGATATCGCCCCGGTGGAAATCTTATAGGCTGGTATCCATCGCCATGATTTCGCGCGGCAGGCCTTCGCGATAGGCGTAGTTGCCGCCTGGCATATCGGCATGCGCCACGGTGCAGCCGGCATAATTGCCGTCCGCATCATGGAAGAATTTCTGATGGTCCTCCACACTGCCCCATACCGCGCCCAACTGGTGATAGTGAAACTGGATCGCCCGCCGCCGTAAATTGGAATTATTCGGCGCGGTGTAATGCTGGATCATGCCGTGGAAAATCAGCGCGTCGCCGGGCTGCATTTCAATCGGCAAACGTCTGTCGAGATCAATTTTGTCCGGGGTGATCTGGCATAAATTGAAGTCATTTTCATGCACATGCGGCACGCCGCCATTAAGGTGGCTGCCGGGGATGACCTCCATGCAGCCATTGGCGCGCAATGCTTCATCGAGCGCGATCCACACCCCCACGACCATCCCAGGGTCCCTGATGCGGAAATAGGCGGCATCCTGATGCCACGGCTTGGCGCTGCCGATGCGCGGCGGCTTGACCAGCGCCATTTCCTGGAACAGCACCCGGCCTTCGCCGAGCAACTGATCGAGCACAATATGCAGGCGGGCACTGAAAGCGGCGGCTTGCAGGCTCGGCGCGTCGGCGCAGAAATCCATGTATTTGCGGATGGCAAATTCCCGCTCGGCCGGTGCCAGCTTGGACGCATCCACCCCGGTTTCATACATCAGGCTGGTTTGCACCGACGGCATGGTGCCAACGGCAAG
>JANXRN010000148.1 GCA_025352995.1 Acetobacteraceae bacterium | reverse complement strand
TTGATGGGGCGGGTGATGGACCGGCGCGGGCCAATGCTGGTGATGGAATTCGGGGTGCTGGCGAGTGCGTCCGGCCTGCTGCTGGCAACGCTTGCGACGGCGCCCTGGCATATTTACGCGACGCTCGGGGTACTGGTCGGCGCTGGATCGGTTTGCCACGGCTATACCGGGCAATCGTTGTTTCTGCCGGGGTGGTTTGCAAGGAAGCGCGGCTTTGCGACCAGCGTGGCGTTTGCGGGGGTGGGCATCGGATCGATCCTGCTGCTGCCGGCGATGCAGATCGGGATCGAAGCGGTGGGCTGGCGCCGGGCGTGCGTGATGCTGGCGGTTGCGATGGTGGTGATCTGCGCGCCGATCAATTTGCTGCTGCGGCGGCGGCCGCAAGATCTCGGGCTGCTGCCGGATGGGGATCGCACGCCGGTCGCGGGGGCTGCGCCCTTGCGCCAGATCAGGATTGTCGATCCGGCCTGGGTGGCGGTGACCTGGACTTTGGCGCGGGCGATCCGGACCGGGCGCTTCTGGCTGCTGGCGATTGGTTTTTTTGGCGCGCTTTATGCGTGGTACGCGGTGCAGGTGCATCAGACCAAGTATCTGGTGGAAGTGGGGTTCGGGGCACGGGAGGCGGCCTGGGCGCTGGGGGCGGTGAGCCTTGCCGGGATTCCGGGGCAAATCGCGCTTGGGGTGCTGTCCGATCGGATTGGGCGGGAAGCGGTGTGGGTGATCGGCTGCCTGGGGTTCGTGCTGACCTATCTGGCGCTGCTGGCCTTGCCGTTATGGCCGACGCCCTGGCTGTTTTGGGCGATGGTGCTGGTGCAAGGCGGGCTGGGCTACGGGGTGACGTCGGTGCTAGGGGCGGTGGTGGTGGAGATTTTCGAGGGGCCGCATTTCGGGGCGATTTTTGGCGCGGTGATGCTGGCCGGGTTGCTGGGCGGGGCGGCGGGGCCGTTCCTGACCGGGTGGCTGCATGATGTGACTGGGACATATGTGGCGGCATTCTGGCTCGGGATTGCGGCGAGCCTGATGGCGGCGATTGCGGTCTGTTTGGCGGCGCCAAGATCGGTGCGATCGGTTATTTCGTAGTGTCGCGCGCCGCTGCCCGCCAACCCGGCGCGCATTACCAACTGACATGGACTGCCTGGCCGGCGGCGAAATACCAAGTGACGATCAGGCCGGTGATCAGGCTGCCGAGCAGTGCGTTGCCGGTGCGGCGCCAGATGAAAGTTGAAACCAGCGCGGCGATGGCCATAATCGGCAGCAACTGCACCGCAAGCGCGATATTGGTGGGTTGCGCCCAACTCAGCAATTGGCCGGTGGCGACGAGGGTGCCGTATTGCACGGCGATAAAGATGAACAGGCCGCCGGCGAGGGCTGCGATATTGCTGGCATAGTGCAAGATGGCGCGGTCGTTATAGACCGACAGGCGGGTGTTGAGCCGGTGTAGCATGGCGCCGAACGCCAGGGTGAAACCGGGCAGATAGATCAGGAAGATCAGGAAACGATCGGTCGTCATCGGTCGCAGGGCGAAAACCCAGGCGCCGAAATCGATCTGGAACGCCCAGAACACCGCACTTCCCAGCGCGACACATAGGGCGACACTGGCGATTGCGCATCCGAATGACGCCGCGAGCCGGGTAATGGTTGCGGCCACCGGCGCCCCGGGCATGCGGGCGGACGCCAGGCCGATCGCGGCATTGAGGAGCAGCCACGTCAGAATTTGATTGGTCACCGCCTGGCGGAATACCGGACCCGCCGGCAGCCAGGTCGCACCGAACCCGAGAAACGGAAAGAACGTCATCACCGGGATCCAGGCGGTCAGTGCGACATCGAGCCACCAGCGCCCGTCGCGCGCGATGACCGCGCTGTCGGGGGTATCGATCAGACTCAGGATAGGCAGCAGCAGATTGACGCTGCCCAGTAGTAGTACCACCAGCCCGATCAGCGCCACCAGGCCGGCGACGGCGCGCCACATCCAGATCTGGTCGGCGCCGTTGCTGGGGGCGCCCGGGCGCAGGGTGCGATCGAACCAGGCGACCGCGTAGGCGATGGCGTCGCGGGAAATCGGCGCCGTCAGGTCGGCCATCATGGGGCTGTAGAGCACCCGCGCGGTGCCGGCGGCGCGGTCGCCATAAACCCGGCCGGGCGCAACTTCGTTGGTAACGCCGAACAACTTGGCCAGACGATCACTGCGGCCAATATCGCGCGGGCTTTCAATCCCCCACAACTGGCGGGAATAGGCATCGTAGCGACCATAGATCAGGGCAAGATTGCGCGGAAAACTCGGGTTGCCGGGGCGCATCCCGTCAGTGCCGGGGGCAGCACCGTCCAACACCATCGCCTGGTATTGGTCGGGCTGGGCTTCGGCGGCGGTTAGCACTGCTGTGCCGCCGAGGCCGTGGCCGTGCAAGCCGATGCGGTCGGGATCGACCATGGGGAGTGCGCGCAAATAGCGCAGTCCGTCCGGCCCGCCGAACCCGTCGGCCAGGGCTGGCGGATCGGACCGGCCATGGCCCGGCTGATCGAGCGCGAGAACGACATAGCCGCGCCGGGCGAGTTCGATCGCCAGGCCGGACTGGGAGGCACGGCTGCCGAGATAGGCGTGGACGGTCAACACGGCCGGCGCCAGGTGTTGCGTGGTGGCGCCAGGAGGGATGTAGAGGCGCCCAGCAAGCTGGTGACCATCAATTCTGGCAAAGTACACATCGCGGATCGCGACGCCATTGCTGGATTGCACCATCCAGGCCAGCATCGCGCCACCGAGTATCAGCGCGCAGCCCACCAGAAGGGCAAAGGGTCTGAAGCCGATCATCCACCCCCCCCCGTCGTGGTTTGAAGCCTGGTGACCGCAGATCGCGGCCGGCTACTATCTTAGGCCACTCCCGGCTCCTGCCCAACTGCGATGCAATCGTGGGTTTGCCGCCGCTTGCGGTGTGGCATCCGCATCCGTAGAACGGCTGTTGCGCAACGATCTGGAAATGGAGTGGGCATTTGGTGGATCGTGGCAACTGGAGACCGATTGCCGGCGTGGTGGCATTGTACTGCGTGTTCGCCTCAATAGTGGTGTTTCCGATTGCGCTGGTCACAGTCCCGGGGCTTACGGATTATCCCAACCATCTGGCGCGCATGTATATCCTGGCGACGCATGATCGGTCGCCTGACCTGGCGGGCTTTTACGACGTTGATTGGCAGCCGATCCCCTATCTTGCCATGGATGTGATGTTTCGCGGGCTGCGATGGATTAACTCGATATATGATGCGGGCCGGGTTTTCGTCGGAATCTGTCTGATTTTGCCGCCCTTGTGCGTCGCCGCATTACATTATGCGGTGCATCGACGCGTGAGCGTGGTGCCGACGGTCATGTTCTTATTTTGTTATAACTATTTGTTTTCGTGGGGATTTTTTAACTATATTCCGGCGATCGACTTCGCCGTGTTGCTGTTTGCCGGGTGGGTTGCGACGGCGGGGTGGTTGCGTTGGCCGCGGGCGGCGATGTTCAGCGTTCTGGCGTTGGGGCTCTATTTCAGCCACCTGGTGGCATTCGGTGCGTACTGCATCGCGGTTGGCGGGTACGAGCTTGGTCGGGCGGCGCGGGCAGGGCGGGGCGCGTGGCGGCAGACGGCGCTGGCCTGGTGTGCCGCGGCGGCTCAGGCGGCACCCGCGCTGGCGGTCAATATTCTGGTGCCGCTGAACACCGGCTTCGTCGGGCCGGTTCCCACGTACTACGGAACTGTGGGCGATCGTTTGTTGGCCATTCAGTCGCCGCTGCTGTTCTGGGGCGGCGCTGGCGACGCCCTCGCAGGCGTGCTCGTCTGCATCGTCGTTGCCTATTGCATGTTGACCAAGGCCTTGCGGGTGGCGCCCGACATCTGGCCGGCCGTGCTGGCGGTGGCGATCGTGTCACTGGCGATGCCGCATGTCCTGCTGGGCACCTATGGTCTCGATTTTCGGCTGCCAATTATGGTGGTGATGCTGCTGATTGGCGGTATCAGCGCGACCGAGCACTTGGGCAGGTGGCCGGGGCGGGCGATCATCGCGGGATTTCTGCTGCTGACATTGGTGCGGAGTATCAGCATTGTCACCCCCATGCGGGCGACTGACGACCAGATCGCGGCGCTGCGTGACCTGGTGGCGCCGATGCCGCGCGGCATGCGGTTGTTGGTCATCCAGGTCTCGGCCAGCGATGATAACGGGCCAACCGGCCGACCGCGTGCGATGAGTCACGCCGGGATGGTGGCGTTGATCGATCGCGATGCGTTCATTCCGGATTTGTTCACCAACCTCGGGACTGTCCATACCACGCCCCGCATGCGTGCACTGGTGTCCACCAACGGCTACCGGCTTGGGCCGGCCGAACTGGTTCAGGGGTTGCGCCGACGCGATGATCCCAATGTAGATATCGTGGACGGCTATGGTGGGCGGGTGTTCTGGATGGGATGGGAGCGCAAGTTCGATTACCTGCTGGTCATCCAGTACGGCGCCCGGATCGATAATCTTCCGGGCCCGTTGCGGCTGGACGGGCGGAACGCGGTGGGTGATCTCTATCGGATCATGCCCCCGAATTAATCGCGACCACCCGACACAGCAGGCAGCCCGGCTTGGCGGTGTGGATATTCACAAACGCAGTGCGCGGATCGCTGATCGCACGCGCCAGAAACGGATCGACATTTGCGCCATCGACCGCCTGGCCAAGGTCGTAAAGGCACATCTGGTCTTCGTTGTAGGCGCGCACGGAAACCAGGCTGCCGCGCACTGTTTCGGGCACGTGGTCGATCTGATCATGGGCGGTGCAGGGTTCGGCATGCAGGAAAATCGGGCTTGGAGTCCAATAAATTCCGGTGGGGCCTGGCATCCGATATGATCCGAGCAACATTTCCTCACCTACCGCCGCTTTGCGCAGGCAGTGGCGGCAGGGGGCGCCGCCGTCGCTGGGCATGCGGACCAAAATGTTGCCGAAATCGTCAACGCCAGTAGCGCGCCAGCGATCGCCGGTTTCGGTGGGGACGGGCAGGCAGCGGAAATGCGACATTGGGGAACTCCTGGGCTGATGCCCGGTTCTAGCCCGCCGGATCGCCGCTGCCCTTCCGGATGTTGCGCTCTATGTTTGAGCGGGCGATTCACGCTTTTTGGCGAAGGCGCCAAAAAGCGATCGCGCACTAGCTGCCCTTGACGGGACGCGATCCAAAGCTCGCCTGGGGCACGCCGCGGTTCAGGGACATGTGCGAATGGACGCAGAGCCAGTGGCCCTCGACACGATGAAACACCATCGTGGCGCGGCCGGGGCGATCGAACTTGGTGCCGTCTTCATGAAAGCCAATGCTGTTCCAAGGTGCGATGATTGTCGCCATCCGCCCGTCATCGGCGACGAGCACGCGGGTCTGGTCGAGGTCAAAGCAGAACCCGTCCGTCTTTGGCCAGACATTGTCCCATTGCGCCGCCATCCATTGGTCGACGCCTTCGATCACGTCGCGATGGGTGCCGAAGGCGAGTACCTCCGGATGAAAAAGCGGCCGGGCGGATGTGTAGTCAACGTCTCGGACGAAGGCGGAGAACCGGTCGAGCCAAGCGGTGAACTCGGCGCGCACGGCGGTACTGGCTTCGGGCAATGGGGTCATGATCGGCGCTCCGTCTGGGGACCTGTATCATCCTTCGACCTCGATCGGTCGGCAAGCGCTGCGGGATAATTTGCTGAAAAGCCTATGCGCGCTAGTCTGGCGGAAATAATCGCCGGGAGGCTTCCATGGACGTTGATAGTTTCGCTTATGCCAATCATTTCACCAAAGCCGCGCCGGCCCCGGCGGCGCGCTTTACCGGCCTGCCAATGTATAATTTCATCGGTGGCCATAATGACCCGATGGAAATCCCCACCGAGGCGCTCGCTGCCGCCGCTGCCGCGGTCATCAAGCGTGAAGGCGCATCGCTGGCACTTTACGGCCTTGGCACCGGCCCGCAAGGCTATCCGGCGCTGCGCGATTTCGTCGCCGATAAGCTTAACCGCCATCGCGGCACCAGAATCGATCGCGATGGGGTGCTGATCACCACCGGATCGGGGCAAAGCATCGACATGCTGAGCAGCCTGTTTGTCGCACCCGGAGAAACCGTGCTGCTGGAGGAATTCTGCTACCAGGGCGCGATCAACCGGTTCCGCAAGATGGGTGCGACCGTGCTGCCGATGGCGGTTGATGATGATGGGATCAAGATCGACGCCCTCGCTGCCCAGCTTGCGGCGCTGCAGGCCGCCGGCACGGTGCCGAAAATGATCTACACCATTCCGACCATCCAGAACCCGACCGGATCGATCTTGCCGCTTGATCGGCGCCACGGGCTGCTGGCGCTGGCCAAGCAATACGGCATCGTGATCTTTGAAGATGAATGCTACGCCGATCTGATCTGGGCGGGTGGCGCGCCGCCGTCGCTGTATGCGCTCGATCCGTCGCAGGTGGTGCATATCGGGTCATTTTCCAAATCGCTCGCCCCAGCCTTGCGGGTTGGCTATGCGGCAGCCGATTGGGCGGTGCTGTCACGGATGATCGCGATGAAAACTGACGGCGGCACCGGCGCGCTCGACCAGATGATCATCGCCGAATATTTCTCCCAGCATTTCGATGCCCATGCGGCGCATTTGTCGGGCGTGTTGCAAGACAAGTTGCACACGATGATTGAGGCGTGTGAGCGCGAGTTCGGCACGTCCTTGCAATTATACAAGCCGCAAGGCGGCATCTTCATGTGGATGAAGCTGCCCGACAGCATCGATGTACGGACGCTGATTGCGCCATCGGCCAAGGAAAATCTGGTGTTCAATCCCGGGCCGGACTGGGCAGTGGATGGGGAGGCGGCGAAGTCCTACTTCCGGCTGTGCTTCGGGCTTGCGAGCAAGCAGGAGATTATCGACGGGGTGGCGCTGCTGGCGAAGATTTGCCATGCGGAAACTGGGGTGCCGGTGCATAGTGCTAACGTTAGGAATTGAAGGAAGGTCTTCTTTTTGTGAACAAAAAGAAGCAAAAAAACTTTATCCGTGTACTCCCTGGCCGTTGGCTTGGGACCTTGGAGAGTAACTACGCATGCGCAAATTGATCGACATCTCCAGCCCTTTGCAAGCCGGCATCGCCAGCGATCCGCCGCATATGCTGCCGGAGATCGAGTATGTCGATCACCATCAGTCGGCGCCGGCGATGGCGGCGTTCTTCGAGGTGCCAGTCTCTGCCTTGCCGGATGGCGAGTATGCGGCAGTGGAACGGGTGCGGATCAGCACCCATAACGGCACCCATCTGGATGCGCCGTATCACTATTTCAGCACGATGAACCATGCGCTGAAACCGGGTGGGGAGCCGTCCTGGCGAATTGATGAAGTGCCGTTGGAATGGTGCTACCAGCCGGGGGTGAAGCTCGACTTCCGCCATTTGCCGGATGGCTATGTGGCGACGCCAGGCGATGTGCAGGCGGAATTGAAACGGATCGGGCATAAATTGGCGCCGTTGGAGATCGTCGTGGTCAATACTGCCGCGGGCGCGAAATACGGCGCGCCGGACTACGTCGATAGCGGCTGTGGGATGGGCAAAGCGGCGACGATGTGGATGCTGGAACAAGGGGTGCGACTGGTCGGCACCGACGCCTGGAGTTGGGACGCGCCGTTCAGCCACACCAAGAAGCGGGTGGCGGAAACCGGCGATGCCGGGCTGATCTGGGAAGGCCATCGGGCGGGGCGGGAAATCGGCTATTCGCATCTCGAAAAGCTCGGCAATCTCGCAGCCTTGCCGGCGGATGGGTTTGAGGTGATTTGCTTCCCGGTCAAAGTCCATCGCGGCAGCGCCGGCTGGACGCGGGCGGTGGCGGTGTTCAACATTTGATCAACGCCTTCCGCGCGATGGCCTATAATAATGCCTGGGCCAATCATCGGTTGGGCACGACCATCGCCGGATTGTCGGAGGCGGAATTCATGGCGCCGCGCGTCGGGTTTTTCCCCTCACTGGCGGCGACGCTCAACCATATCCTGACCGTCGACTGGTTTTACGTCGACGCGCTAGAAGGCGGCACGCTTGGTCCGGCTGCCTGGGCTGATCCAGTGCCGCACCCAAACGTTGCTGGCTGGCGCAGCGCGCAGGCGGCGGTGGATGCGCGGCTGGTAGCAGCCTGCGATAGCTTCACTGATTTCGACGCCATCGTCAGCGTCCATCGCGGCGCCCGCACCCAGCGCGAACGCCGGGACCGGCTGCTGATGCATTTATTCCAGCACCAGATCCATCATCGCGGCCAAGCGCATGCGATGCTGTCATCAACCGCGATCAAGCCGCCGCAGTTGGATGAGTTTTATTCGGTCGCCGAAGCGCCGTCGCGGGCGGAGGAGTTTGCCGCGTTGGGGTGGACCGAGGGTACCGTCTGGGGCGATTGAGACAAGCGCTGCCGCCCATCTCGTCTTGCGCTAGTGGATAGAATCTGACGGAAAGAGCCGTCAGATTCTATCCACTAGCCTTT
>JANXRN010000144.1 GCA_025352995.1 Acetobacteraceae bacterium | reverse complement strand
GCCCAGGCTTCTTCCGATCGGCGAACGATTTCATCGAGCGCCAGATCGTACGGCGCGCCGCGCAGATGCTCGTGCTTTTTCCCTTTCGAGAACGCACAGAACGTGCATTTGTAGTAGCAAATATTAGTGTAGTTTATGTTGCGGTTGACGACGTAGCGGATCACCTCGCCGCTGACCGCTTTCCGTAGCGCATCGGCGGCCTGGGTCACATACTGGTAATCGACATCGCGCGCGGCAAACAGGCGCACCAGGTCGGGTTCATCCAGCCGTTCGCCATTGGTCGCGCGATCGACGAGTTTGCGCAGGTCGCCCGCCGCGTGGCGTGCAAACACCGTCGGCGTTTGCGGGATTTCGGTGTTACCGGGCGCCCAATCGTCAGCGCGGGCGAAACCTTCCGCATCGATCATCCGGCGCACCGCAGTGGCAATTTTCGGTGGCGTCCAGGTGTCGGCCGTCAGCGCGTATTCCGGGTAAATCGGCAAGCGCTGCACCAGGATTTTCCCGGCATCCGCCGTGCGCTGCGCCAGCGCATCCAGCGCCGGCCACGGCGCTTCCGGGTTCACGTGATCGGGGGTGACCGGGGACACACCACCCCAGTCATTGATGCCAGCGGCCACCAGTTGCTGATATTCGTCCGGCGTCAGGTTCGGTGGCGCCTGCAAGTTCATCGCCGGCCCCAGGATCAGGCGCGCGGCGGCGATCGTCCACAACAAATCGTCCAGATCAGGCTCCGCCGCGCCGGCGCGCTTGGTGCCCGGCTTGGCGCGGAAGTTCTGCACGATCACTTCCTGGATATGCCCGTGTGCCGCATGCAGTTCGGCAATCGCCACCAGCGACTCCAGCCGTTCCTGCCGGGTTTCGCCAATCCCGATCAAAATGCCGGTGGTGAAGGGGATTTTCAGTTCCCCGGCCAGCCGCATGGTCTCCAGCCGCACCGCCGGCACCTTGTCCGGCGACCCGTAATGCACCCCGCCCGGCTCGCACAGCCGCGCGCTCAGCGACTCAAGCATAATCCCCTGGCTCGCCGTCACCTCACGCAAGCCCGCCAATTCGTCCCTCGTCATGATCCCCGGGTTGGCGTGCGGCAGCAGCCCGGTTTCCTTCAGCACCAGCGCGCACATCGCGGTGAGGTACGCGATCGTGGTCGGATAGCCGCGCTCGGCCAATTCCTCGGCTGCCACCCGGTAGCGTGCTTCCGGCTGGTCACCGAGGGTAAACAAGGCCTCCGTGCAGCCGGCCGCCGCCCCGGCGCGGGCGATCGCCAAAACCTCATCCGGGCTGAGATAGGCCGATTGCCCCTTCTTCGGACGCTGGGCAAAGGTGCAGTAATGGCAGACATCACGGCAGAGATGGGTCAGCGGAATGAACACTTTCCGCGAATAGGACAGGTTGCGCCCGTGCCCGAGATCGCGGGACGCACTGGCCGCTTCCAGCAATTCCGGCAGGCTCGCGCGGCCGATGAACGCCAAAGCGGCATCGTGGGTGGCGGTCATGGTCGTCTCCGTATAGTCCTTGTCCTATGGTGGGATGATCCGCCACGATGCGCAATGCATAGAGGGAGAGTGCGCCATGCAATACGGGTTCAACGCGCCCACCGCCGGCGCGCTATCGGCGCCAGCCTCGCTGATCAAGCTTGCCCAGGGTGGGGAGGCGATGGGGTTTGACTACGCCACTTTCTCCGATCACGTCGTCATCCCCAATGCGGTCCACGCCATCTACCCCTATTCCGAGACCGGCGAATTTCCCGCCGGTTCCATCGGCCCGCGCAACGAACAGCTAACCGAAGTCGCCTTTGTCGCCGGCGCCACAACGCGCTTGCGCCTGGTCCTGTCGGTCATGGTGGTGCCGCACCGCCCGGCTTTGCTGACCGCGAAAATTCTGTCCACGATCGATGTGCTGTCCGGCGGTCGCCTGGTGGTTGGCATCGGCGCGGGCTGGATGGCAGAAGAATTTGCCGCGCTGCAAACCGAGGATTTTGCCGCCCGCGGCGCGGTAACCGACGAATATCTCGACGCCTTCCGGGTGCTGTGGACCCAGGCCAACCCAAGCTTCGCCGGCAAATATGTCCGGTTCAGCGATATTTCGTTTGAGCCCAAGCCGGTGCAAACCCCACTCCCCATTTGGATCGGCGGTGAGAGCGGCCCTGCCCTGCGCCGCACCGCCCGCATCGGCGACGGTTGGTACCCGATCGGCACCAACCCGGCCTTTCCGCTTGATAGCCTGGCGCGCTTCAAAGCCGCCGTGGCACGGCTGCGTGCGATGACTGAAAAGGCCGGCCGTGATCCGGCGGCGGTGGCGCTTGCCTATCGCGTGTCGCGCCTTGGTCAGCCGGCCGCCAAGGCAGGGGATGGCGAGCACAAATTATTCACCGGTGACGATGGGCAAATTGCCGCCGATATCGCGGCGCTGCGCGAAATGGGCGTGGCGCATATGGATTTCGGGTTTGCGGGTGGGACCACGGATGCGATGTTGGACGCGATGAAGCGGTTCAAGGATCAGGTGCTGCCGCAGGCTTGAAGGAAGGATGTTCTTTTTGTGAACGAAAAGAACCAAAAAACTTTCTATCCATGGCGCACCGCTGCCGGTGCGCACTCGGAACCAATGGATAAAGTTTTTTTGCTTCTTTGTTTTCAAACAAAGAAGATTCTTCCTTGAATTTTCTTAAGGGAGAGAAAAAAATGAAACTAGGACTCACACTATCCATGGGCGGCGCCAAACCGCGCCTCAACATGGAGAACATTTTGGAAGCAGAACGCCTTGGCTTCGACGCGGTCTGGACCGGGGAAGCCTATTCCACCGACGCTGTCACGCCGGTTGCCTGGGTGCTGGCGCAGACCACGAAGTTGAAGGCAGGCACTGGCATCATGCAGATGAACGCCCGCACCCCGGCGTGCGCGGCGATGACGGCGATGACCCTGCAGGCACTATCGGGCAATCGGTTTTTGTGCGGGGTGGGGCCGTCCGGACCGCAGGTGATTGAAGGTTGGCACGGCCAGCCCTTCGGCAAGCCGCTGGCGCGGGCGCGCGAATATATAGCGATCATCAAGGCGATCATGGCGCGCGAAAAGCCGCTGAACCATCAGGGGGAGCATTATCAAATTCCCTATGCCGGCGCGGATGCGACCGGTCTGGGCAAGCCGTTGCGCAGCATTGTGCACGCCGATCCCGGCATGCCGTTCTACACCGCCTCGATCATGCCGGCGGGTTTGCGTCTGGCGGGCGAGATCGCCGACGGCACCATCCCGATTTTCATGTCGCCGGAAGCGGAAAGCGCAGTTTCGGCGCCGATTCTGGAAGGGATGAAAAAGGCCGGACGGGGCAGCGATTTGTCGGGGTTTGACATCGCCCCGCACGTGAAAATCAAGATGGGCGATCTGGCTGCCTGTCGCGATGCGGTGCGCCCGGAACTGGCGCTTTACATTGGCGGCATGGGCGCGCGCGGCAAGAATTACTATAACGATTACGCCAAACGACTGGGCTACGCCGACGCGGCGGTAAAAATCCAGGATTTGTATTTAGATGGTAAGAAAGACGCCGCCGCGGCGCTGGTGCCGGACAGCCTGATTGATGAGATCGCGCTGGTCGGCCCCGCCGATCGCATCAAGGGGCGGTTGCAGGATTGGAAGGCGCTTTCCAAGGATGGCAGGGTGGGCACCATGGTGCTGACCGGCGCCACGGTGGAAGCAATGCGGGTCGCGGCCGAAGCGGTTCTGTAAAAGCAAACGGCCCGCCTTTTCACCAAGGCGGGCCGCGATGTCGTCAGGCAGCCTTGGCCATGGCGGAGACTTTTTCCCAAGTCGTGGCCTGCATGCTTGGCCGCGCATTCAGGCGCGCGAGCCAGGCGACGAGTTTGGGGTTGGGCGCCACCAGGGCCGCCCATTCCGGCGATTGCGACAGGAAATCGAGATGCGGCCCGACCACTAGATCGGCAAGTGAAACATTTGCGCCGGTCAGATACTGCTTGTCGCCCAGCAAGCGCGCTATTTCGTTGAAAACGGTGTGCGCTGCCGGCATGGCGGCAGCACAGACGGCTTCATCGGCCGCTATCCCGAGCAGGCGCGGCCCCACAACGCGCTGGAAGCCGATGACGTTGCTGACGCCCTGGAACAAATACCAATCGCAGATATTCATGATCTGATCCATCCGCGCCGCCTCGCGCGGGGCCGTCGGGGTCAGCGGCGGGGTCGGCACGACACGGTCAATATAGCGCATGATGGCGCTGGTTTCGTAGAGCATGAAATCGCCATGCTCGATCACCGGCATGCGACCCCATGGGTGGCGGGAGATGTGCGGCTCCTTCCGTCCAGTGCCGGGCGCGACGGCAGCGATGCGGTAATGCGTGTGTTTTTCTTCAAGCGTTGCGAGCACGGCGCGGGCGAACGGGCTGCCGGGCACGGTATGGATGATGAAGTCGGCCATGATTGTTCCCCCTAATAGTTACTGTTGATCGGCCCAGGCCTGGAACTGGATAAGCTTGGTCGGCCAGCCACGGCCCAGCGATGCGGCATGGGCGGTCGCCCAATGAAGGTCGAGCCAGGCCCGCATCGCGTTGCTGATCCTCGATGGCGCCGGCTGGCATCAGACCGGTCGAGCATTGAGTGTGCCAGACAACATAGCCCTGCTGTACCTGCCGCCCTATGCGCCGGAACTCAACCCGATGGAAAACATTTGGGCCTATCTGCGCACAAACAAGCTCTGCAACCTCGTGTGGAACACCTATGACGATATTGTCCAGGCGTGCGCAAAGGCTTGGAAGTTCCTCATCGATGATCCGCACCGCATTCAATCAATCGGGATACGCGATTGGGCATCGGTCAATGGTTAGGGCGGTTGGTATGATTAGAAAAAATCGTAGGGCGGATAAGCCCTTGCGCCATCCGCCATCTTGATGCGCGCACTGGGCGTGGCGGATGACGCAAGCGCTTATCCGCCCTACGAAAGGCTGGGGAGGGTCCAAACGGGCGAGCGCCAAAGCGACCTCGAGCACCGCAATCGATGATCCGCAACGCATTCGATCAATCGGGATACGCGATTGGGCATCGGTCAATGGTTAGGGCGGTTGGTATAAGTTGGTGCAATACCAAGCGGAATTGCACCCTACGGCAGATGGGTGCGCAGGAACGGTCGTGTTCAAGTGGGAGAAAGTTTTTTTGCTTCTTTTTGTTCACAAAAAGAAGAATCTCTTTCCTAAGGCATCTTCCCAGTCAGCTCAAAAATCTTAGCCACCATCGCATCGATATAAAATTTATTATCCAGCGTTGCCTCCGCATAGCGCCGCGCCGCCGCACGGAGGCGGGCGCTCAGTTTGCGGTCCTCCAGCAGACGCAGGATGTTTTCCGCCAGCATGTCGGAATCGAGTGGCGGGGTGAGGATGCCGGTTTTGTCGTGGGTGATGAATTCGCTGACGGCTGGGATGTCAGACGCGATGATGGCGCAGCCCATGCCCATGGCTTCGCGCAATGACCAGGAGGTGACGAACGGGTAGGTGAGGTAGACATGCGCGTCTGAGCGTTGCAGCACGTCGCGATAGGTATCGTAGGCAACCTGGCCGGGCATCAGCACGCGGCTGGCGTCATATTTGCCGGCGAGGTCTTTCTGGAAATATTCTCGCCAGCTCATATCCGGGCGGCGGGGGCCGTAGCTGACATCATCGCCGCCGATCATGATGACTTTGACGTCGGGGCGTTTGAGCAGCGCCGGCAGGGCGCGCAGCATGATATGCACGCCGCGATAGGGTTCGAGGTTGCGGGCGACGTAGGTCACCAGCTTGTCCTTTGGGCCGATCTTGAAATTGCCCACCGTCAGCGTTTTGCGGAAGGCGGCCGGATTGGGCTTGCAGAGATCGAGGAAGATGCCTTCCGGGATGACCGCGATATCCTTGCGGAACCATTCCGGGTAGCGGGTGTGCTGCCAGATCGTCGGGGTTTGGCCGTGCTGCTTCAGGCCGTAGGACAGCATGTTGACGGTGTTCATTGCCCGCAAATGGGCGGCGACATCGGCGGCCGGCGGGAACTCGGCATCGAAGCCGACATCCTGGCCGACATGGTTGTAGAAGAATTCGAAATATCCGAGCAGCGGCACGCCGGGCCAGATATCGACCAGATGCAGCATTTCGCCCCAGCCATGGTGGCCGATGATGATGTCGGGTTCGAACCCCAGGCGTTTCAGATTGCGCGCCAGGCCCGCCACCAGATCAGCGCGCCGCAGCATCATGTCAAAATCGAGCGCGTTGGGGTGGATGGGTGCGACCACCGGCGTTGGTGCGGTGTAGATCGCACGGCGCACGCCAGGGATGGAATTGGGCGAGGGTTGCGAGATGAAGGCGACATCGTGCTGGCCCGAGGCGAGCAGATGCTTGACGATGTAGAGATATTGGCCGGGGAAGTTCTGATGAACGAACAGGAACTTCACGACAAGGAACCCATGCTGGCCGAACCGTTCAGCGCGCCCGCTTGGCGGGTTTGGCCGCGGGCTTGGCAGCTTTTGGCGCGGGCTTGGCCGCGGCAACCGCAGGCGCCAGCACGGCGGCCGGTGCCTGGGCCGCAGGCGCCTGACCGCGACGATGGATCACGACCTGGAAGGATTCGAGCGGGGCGAGGCTTTCGGACTCGCACGCCTCCCCGGCTGGTACCGGGCCGACTTCGGAGCCATCAACGAAGGTCGCCGAATAGGAGCATTCATGGGTTTCCGCCGCTGCCCCGCGCAGCCGCAAGCGCAGGCCGAGCACGGGTAGTGCCATGCCTCGGCTGCCGCAGAACTGGCCACCTTCCGCCCAGGGCGACAGCCAGCCGCGCCCGAGCACCGCTTGATATTCGATATCGGCCGGCAGAACTTCCTTGGTCGGTGCGATGGCGAAGCCTTCGACCCAGCTTTTGCTGCCTTTGAGGCCCATCCATTCGCCCAACATGCAGCCGACATCGCCCGATCCCTGGATGTGCGCCACCAGATCCATCGCGGTGCGCGGAACGGTGGCCGGCGCGGGGGCTGCGGGTACGGGGGCGGCGGGTGCAGCGGCGGCTGCGTCCCCACCTTCGCCCAACCGCATGACCTGAATGTTTGGCGCGCCGCCGACGGCGTCCTTGGCTTGATAGATCGTCACCATCACTTGTGCGGACCCGCTGCTGACCCGGATCAGGGCAGCGTCGCCG
The DNA here is from genome assembly GCA_025352995.1 of Acetobacteraceae bacterium. GTDB lineage: Bacteria > Pseudomonadota > Alphaproteobacteria > Acetobacterales > Acetobacteraceae > CAITOL01. The sequence goes on along the minus strand of JANXRN010000144.1, from coordinate 14,198 downwards.
GTGGCGTTCAGCCAGCCATCGTCCCGAAACCCCCGAATGCTGACCGCATCTGGCCGCCCTGCCGGACCCGGCGGCAGCGACAGCCGCACCCCTGGCAGGCCGTGCGCGACGTCACCCCCCGGAACCGGGGTGCTGATGACGCAAAACAGACCGTGATCCAGGGTCATCATGTGCGCGGTCACCCGCAATTCCTCGACTTTTGGGGTCGGGGCCCGGGATTGCGCGGCGGCGTCGTGATCGGACATTGGGCTCTCATTCGGTTGAAGGGCGGGATCAGAACAGCAAGTTGCGTAAAAAAATAGTGTAAATCGGCGTGTAAATGGACGGCAATGGCAGTCTGTTTGATGACCAGTCATGCGCCGCAGGTCAAGTCATCCAAGGTTGCGATCGAGGGTCAAGAGGGTGCTGTTGATCGCGGTGGCGGACAGGCCGAGCGGGAGCACCCAACCCTGGCCCTGGGCGCGAATGCGTTCGGCTGGCGCGCCGATATCGAAAGCCACCACCGGCAGGCCGGCCTGCCAGGCGAGGCTCAACGCAAAGCTCCAGGTTTCCGGCCAGATTGACGGCAACCAGGCCATTTGCGCGGCTTGCGCGCGGATCAGCGCTTCGCCTTCGGCTTCCGCGTACCGCCCGGTGACGAAGGCGTGTCCGGTATCGAGCAGGCGCTGGTCATCCATGGTGAAGCCGACCACGACAAATTCGAGCGCGAGCTTGCGCATCGCCGCGTCGCGAGCGCAGGCCAGTAACACATCATAGCCTTTTTCAGGGCCGATTGCGCCGACCACGCAGACCCGGCGGCGGCCGGTCTGGTAGGCGACCTGCAAGGGCGGCCAGGATGTTTCGTCTTCCAGCGGCAGGATTTCGGGGGTGATGCCGTGGAAATGCCGACGGAAGCGGGCGGCGGTATCGGCGGACGGCGCCACCACCCGGCGCGCGGTGGCAAAATCATTGGCCGATCGGGCCCGCAGGGTGGTGGTGGCAATATCCTCGATGATGGAGCGCCCGGCATCGGCGACACAGGCATCGCAAATCACCGTCGATGCGGGCTCGCCGCAATAGCGCCGGTCCGGCCCGAACAGGGTGATGCGTGGGCAATACATGGCGTAGTCATGCAGATGATAGTCGATCGGCACCGAAAGCATCGCGGCCAGTCGCAAAATCGGGTGGGCGTGGCCGAGCAGATGGTGCACTTCCATCGCCGTGACGCCGTCGTCGCGCAGCAGGGCTGCAAGTTCGGGCAGCCCGCCGGGGACCGAAAAGCGCAAATTAGGGGTGGGGCTGTCGGCAGCGCTGGTGAAGGCGCCGTCCGAAATGCCGCAGGCGTCAGCGACCAAGTCGCCGGCCGCATCGCGCAAGGGTCGTACCACGATGGGGCGCACCCCTTCGGCGCGCAGCGCAGCAACCCGGGTGCGGATCACCCGTTCGACGCCGCCGCCATTGTCATGGGTGACCAGCAGGATCGCCTTGCGGGTTTTTACCGGCGCCCGGCCCGCCTTCCAGCGCGCGATGTCGAGGCGACGACGGGCGGCGGCCAGCGGATCGGCACGCTCAAACGCTGCAATCAGCGCGTGATAGCCGGGATGCAGCGCTTCGAGCACCGCGAGATTGCGGGTCACCAACGCGGAGGATGCGTCGCCAAATGACTGGCCGCCGACATGGGCGACGTAAACCCCTGGCACCCCGACATGACGCCAGCCGAGATGGCGGGCGCGCAGGCAGAAATCATTTTCCTCGCCATAGCCTTGGGCAAACAGATCCTCTCGGAAAACCCCGGTCTCGGCCACGCATTCGTAGCGCACATACATGCAGAACCCGATGGCAGTCGGGATTTCGATGCTGATCTGCTTGTTGGCTGATGCCGCCTGGCGGGCAAGATGCGGCAAGTCGTCCGCGTCGGGGACCGGGTTGGCGCGCCGCGCATTGGGGTAGCTCATGATGGTGGCAGCGTTCGATAGTGGCGTGGCGGTGCCGATGTCCGGGGCAGCGTGGACGGAGGCGCGCAAAGCTTCGAGCCAGCCGGGCGTTACCTGCGTGTCGCTGTTGAGCACCACCATGTCCCGCTTGCCGGGCAAGGTTGAGGCTTCGCGCAGGCCGACATTGACGCTGGCGGGAAAGCCACGATTGGTCGGGTGGCGTAACAGGCGGATTTTGCGCTGGCGCTTGAGCGTGTCGAGCCATGCCACCAGTTCGGGATCATCGGAGGCATCATCGACCACGATGACAATGGTGCCGGCCGGGACGGTGGCGAACACGCTGTCCAGGCAGGCTTGCGTAACCGTGCGGCCGCCATGCACCGGAATGATCAGCGCCAATTTGCGCGCTGGGTCGCTCGGGGCATTGGCGGGCAGGCCGCGCAGGTCCGCAGGCACGGGCGCCATCACCAACGGCGATGGTCGCCCGGCTTTGCCCGCTGCCAACGGCCAGGCTGCGGCCACTGAGGTCGCGATATCAGCCGCTGCGCGGATCGATGCGATCGGATCGAGTGGGCTGCCCGGCAAATCGCGGCCATCCGCGCCGCGCACATGCAACGGCATGGTAAAATCGCGCAAGCTTGCCATGGGCACGATGAAGCGGCGGGGCCGATGCAAGGCTTCAGTGCCTGACAGATCGGGCAGGTCGGCCTTAATTGTCAGGCAATGGCCGCCATTGGCATCGCTGATGGTCAAGGTCGGCGCACAATCCGGGTCTGCCTTTTGCAGCGCCCAGCCTTCCAAGCCGCCATCGCGCGCAGCGACGGCGCCTTCGGTGCGGTGGAATGCGGCGATATCGACCGGGCTGCCGAGGAGATGGACGCCGTCCACAGTGATTTCCAGGATTGCCCCGGTGGGCACCCGCACGGTGCGCCGCAGTTTCACCCCGTCCTGGATAATCGTGATTTTACCGGCGGCGTGGATTTCCATCCTGCCATTGGCGCGCACCCCGCACCAACCCGGCCGGCCCGCCGCCATTGCGATCTTGTCAGCCAGATCAGCAAATCCAAGGTCATCCGGCAGCCGAAATCCTGACAGGCCACGCTGCAATGCGGCTTCGGCGCGCGCCGCGTCCCCGGCAGCCTGGGAAGCGCCGGCAAGCGCGATCCAAGCCTCCCGCCCGGCGCCGCGATCGGCAACATCTTGCAACGACGCCATCGCCGCGTCGGGCGCGCCGATCCGCACCTGGGCCACGCCGAGCATCAGCCCAATCGCAAGGTCACCCGGCGCCAGGCGCCATGCCCGTTCCAGCCAGCGCCTTGCATCATCGAGCCTGCCCTCGCTCAAGGCCGTCTGGCCGGTGCGAAAGGCCGCCAATGCGTCTGCCTGCGTGGACACAACGGGCAATTTTGGACCGTCTGGCGTCGTGCTTGCCATCTGATCAGTGGCCCGCGACGCTGATTTGAACCTTGGGCTCAACAGGTGCTGCCGCAATCGGGGGCAGGGACACCAGGTCGGCCGCGATATCGGCGACCCCCAGCGCTTCGGCGCGCTGGAACCATTTTCGCGCCTGCTCGATATCGATCTCACCGGCCAGCCCGCGCGCGAGGTAGCGACCGAGCATTTGCTGGGCAATTCCATGTCCATGTTCGGCGGCGCGACGGAACCAATATTGCGCGCGCGGTCGGTCCCAAGGCACGTCATGCCCGCCGCCGAGCAACGCGCCGACTGCGAACATCGCCCCGACATGGCCGGTGCCGGCAGCGGTTTCAAACAAGATCAGCGCTTCGGCATGGTCGGTCCGCCCAGCGCGGCCACTGACCAGCATTTCCGCCAGCGCCACCTGCGCATCGACCATGCCGGCGCCGGCCGCTTTGGCTATCCAGACCTGACCCTCGGCGGGATCGGGCAGCGCACCACGTCCGTCCACCAGCATCTTGCCATACCAGTATTGGGCGTTCGCCACGCCGTCCGCGGCCCGACGCAGCCATGCCACGGCCTCGGTCTCGTTTCGCTCGATGCCGATCCCTTCGGCTAGGCAGACGCCGAAATTATAGGCTGCCACCAGATCGCCGCCGGCTGCCGCCTGCTGGAACCATTCGCGGGTGCGCACTGAATCTTCGCTTTGGGCCTGGCCTTTCATCACCAGCCCGGCCAGATCGTGCTTGGCCTGTTCTTCCCCGGCTTCAGCCGCGATCCGGAACCAGTGCGCAGCTTCCACCGGGTCCCGTGGCACGCCGGCGCCGCTGAGATAGAGCAACCCGAGCGCCCGCGACGCGCCTTTGTGGCCCGCCTCGGCAGCGCGCCGATACCACATCGCCGCCTCGGCCAGATTGGGCGGCAATTCACCACCCTTGGCATATAAATCGCCGACCATCGCCGCTGCGTCAGGATCGCCCTGCAGGGCCGCACGCCGCAACCAGGTTTCACCCTCCGTCGGGTCCGGTGCCACGCCGCGACCTTGCAACAGCATCACGCCGTAGCGCGCCTGGCCGGATCGCAGCCCGTGCATCGACGCAAGCCGATAATATTCCGTCGCCCGGGCCAAATCCTGTGGCACGCCATGGCCGTTTTCGGCCAGCACGCCCGCCAGATATTCGGCCGTCGCAAGCCCTGCGTCCGCCGCGCGCTGCATCAGCATCGCCGCCGGGCCGTATTCTTCCGGGCCGGTCGCTTTCTTCATCAATGCCAGGGCGTAGCCGAGGCAGCCTTGCGGGCAATCGGCTTCGGCCGACTGGCGATAAAGCTCCTCCGCCTGGGGCAGATCGCGCAACGCGTCGGGCCCGGATGTGTAGATGAAGGCGAGCAGCGCCTGCGCGTCCGCTGATCCTGCATTGGCCGCTTTACGCGCCCAGGATAGCGCCTGGGCAAAATCCGGTGTGGCGCCTTCAACGCCGGCGAACAGAGCGGCCGCTGGGCGGGTGGTTGCCAATTGCGCAGCGGCAGCGCCGACGACATGACCTGCCAGCGCGGGTATGCCGCGAATATAGAGCGCCGCCAGCAGCGACTGTGCTTCGATATGATCCTTCTGGGCGGCGTGTTCGAGCCGCCGCGCGCCCTCACTCGCGCTGGGCGGCACGCCCGCGCCCTCCAGATAGGCGCGCGCTACTTCGAACTCAGCATCGATCAGTCCAGCCTTGGCGGCCTGAGCGAGCAATGGAAAAGCCTCGGCGCGCTTGTTGGCCGCGATCAGCTTGCGCGCGGCGCGCAGCTTGCCCGCCGGTGACGCAACCCAACCGGAAACGCGGTTAATCAGGCCCGCCATCAGGGTTCCCGCATTGCTTCGGAGGCGACTGGGATCACGCGCGCGAAAATATAGGCCATAATGGTGCGCTGGCCGACTTTCACGTCCGCGACCACCGGCATCCCAGGGGTCATCCGGAAGCTCGACGGCAGATCATGCAGCTTGATCGCATCAAGCGAAATCCGTGCACGGAAATAATAGGCGCCCCCGCCTTCTTCCTGGTTCTGCGGCCGTCCGCCCTTGGATCGATCGGCCAACGGGTTGCGGAAGCTGTCGGGGCTGACCGCCCGCACCACGCCTTCGGCGGTGCCGAATAACGTATAGGCAAAAGTCTCGAACTTGATCGTCACCGAATCCCCGACCCCGACATAGCCGGCATCGCGCCCATCAAGAATGGCTTCAACCTCCAGAGGGGAATCGACCGGCACCACGGTGATGAACTGGTCGCCTGACGCCATCACCGACCCGACATTGACGTTGGCCACGCTGAGCACGATTGCGTCACGGTCGGCATGGAGTTCCACCAGGCTATTGCGCATCCGCGCCTTGGACAGATTTTCGCGCGCTTCGGACAGCTTGCGGCCCTGTTCGGTGAATTGCTGGGCGGCTTCGTTCTTCACGCTTTGGAGGTAGGCGTCACGTTCGGACTGCAGGGCCGCAAGGTCGCGCTGGCCACCTTCGATGGTTTTGAGCGTCGAGCGCAACCGGCCCTCAACATCTTTCGCGGTATCCTCCGCCGCCAAGCGGCTCTGTGCGCTGGTAACCCCGGTGCGTTCACCTTCCAGGCGGCGCTGCAGAACATCTTTCGCGATATTGAAACGATCATTCAGCGTGGTTGCTTCGCCACGCGCCTGATCGATCTTGCTTTGCGCACTATCGATCTTTTGCTTGTAGCCTTCGGTCTTGGCGGTCACCTCGCCACGCCGTTGCCAGAAAATTTGCAACTGCAATTGGCTCGGCGTGCTGCCATTGCCGCCATATTCGCGCCCTGCAACCTCGGCCTGCAAACGATCTACTTCGGCCTGCAAGCTTGCAACTGAACTTTCCAGCGCGCCGGCATCCGCGGCGGTGAAGGTTGGGTCCAAGCGCGCGAGCAGGTCGCCCTTGCGGACCAACTGCCCCTCGCGGACATTGATCGAGCGCACGATCGAGGTTTCGAGCGGTTGCACCACGACGTTGTTGGCGGTTGCCACGACCTTGCCGGTGGCCGAAACAATGCGGTCAATCTTCATTGTGGACATCACCACGATCATCACCGCAAACATCGAGGTGATGATCCAGGTGATGTAGCGCGATTTTGCCGGAACCGGCTGAGCGATAAGGGCGGCGCTGGGCGATTCGAACTCCATCAGCAAGGGCGCGAGATCATCGCGGTCGACCGCGACCTGCCCGACACTCGTCCCCTGGTCATTCATACGCGCCATAGCCGTGCGGCCCGCATCGGCCGGCGGCAGTCGCAGCGGAGCGGATTGGTCAGGTTGATCAGTCATGGGCTGCTGTCGCCTTGAGCTGCGGGAATGTCATTTTAGGCCCTCAAACAGTCGGCGCCACGGCGGATTTTGGCGCGCGCGAGGTATGCGATTCGAGATGGCGATGCTGCTGCAACCAAAGCTGGCGATAGATCGTACAGCGTTCCAGCAGCACCTCATGCGGGGCGATGTCGATCATGTGGCCTTTGTCCAGCACCAGGATGTTCTGACAATCCACCAGCGACGACAGCCGATGCGACACGATCATCATGGTCCGGCCATGGGCGATGCGCTGGATATTGGCGTTCACCAATGCCTCGGACTCAGGGTCGAGCGCGCTGGTCGCTTCATCGAGGATTAGCAAACGCGGGTCGTGGATCAGCGCGCGCGCGATGGCTAAACGTTGACGCTGGCCGCCTGACAGGTTGGGGGAACCTTCCTCGATCCAGGTTTCGTAGCCCATTGGCAGGCGTTCGATGAATTCCTCGGCACCGGCCAAACGCGCGGCCCGCACCGCATCGGTCAGGGTCAGGCCGGGCCGGCCGGCAATGATGTTGTCCTTGATTGAGCCACGGAAAAGGAAGTTCTCTTGCAGCACGACGCCGAAACTGCGGCGCAAATGCGCGAGGTTAATTTCGCGCAGGTCGCTGCCATCGATCTTGATGGAGCCCTCGTACTCGCGGTTAATGCCCTGCAGCAGCCGCGTGATGGTCGATTTACCTGAGCCACTGCGCCCGACCAGACCAAGCATGGTGCCGGCGGGTACCTCAAAACTCACTTTTTCCAATGCCGGATTCTTGGAACCGGGGTAGGTGAAGTTGACCGTATCGAAACTGATCGCGCCGGCAAAACGTGGCCGCAATCCAGCGCCGGGGGTTTCAGTTTCCGGCCGAATGTTCAACACTTGGCCTGCAAGTCCGGTTGCAGTGCGCATTTCCTCGGCGTCTTCAATCAGCTTGGCCATGCTGACCAGGGGCGCGGCAACTCGGCCGCTGAGCATCATGAAGGCGAGCAAGCTACCGACGCTAACCCCGGTCGGCGAAACCAGTGCAATATAGGCACCGAACAACAGCGCCCCACGATTGATCAGGCTTTCCCATGGAGAAACCAGAGTCTGGCTCCAATTGGACATGTTGCCGACGCTTTGCCGCCAGGAAGCGGCATCGGCCGAGCGGCGATCCCACAATTCCCGCTGCTGCGGTTCGAGCGCGAGCGACTTGACGGTGCGGATGCCCTGCACGCTTTCAACCAGGACGGTGTTCTTCTGGATTTCCGCCGCCTGGTAATTGCCGAACACCCGCCGCATCGGCTTGAGGAAGGCGAGAATGGTCAGCGCAATCGCCACCGATCCGCCCACTACAATCCAGGTTAGCATGGGGCTTAACCAGAACAGGATCGGCAGCAGCACCATCACCATGATCAGATCGATCAAGGTGGTCATCAACTTGCCGGTCAGGAAGTCGCGGAGCTTGGTGATCTGGCCGACCTGATACATGACCGCACCGGTCTGGGTGCGTTCGAAATAATCGATCGGCAATGCGAGCAGGCGCTTGAACACGTGCAGCGCCAGCTTGGCATCCAGCCGCGTGCCGACAATTAGCATGAGTTGGCGTCTGATATGGCCGAGATACATCTCATAGACGGTTACCACGATCACGATCGTGGCGATCATCGCCAAAGTGCTATAGCTTTGATAGGTAATCACCTTGTCGATGACAATCATCACCAGCATCGCCGGCAAAATCGACAGCAGCGACAACACCAAAGACCCGATGAAAATGTCGCGCAAGATCGGCTTTTCCAGCCATACCAGCCGCGCGACCCACATCAGACCGAAGGGTTCGTTATCCAGCAAGGTCCCGCGCTCTGGCCGGAGCAGCAGCACTTCGCCATTCCAGACCTGCGCGAGGCGGAGTTCATCGACCGGAATGCCGGTGGCTTCCGGGCCCGCCAGCGGGTCCTTCAGCCAGACCACGTTACGCGCCGGATCGGCCCGCACCATCAGGGCGGCGCTGCCGTCGGTCAGCAGCACGACAACCGGACCGGCGGTTTGCACCTGGAGAAGATGGCGCCAGCGGAACTTGGTGCCGCTCGCCCACAACCCATTGGTCCGCGCCCATTCCACCAACGCCGCCGGCGGTGGGGTTTCGCCCTTGGGGAAGCGCAGGTCGTCGCGATCAAGTTCCACGCCATGATAGCGCGCCGCCGCCATCACCGCGAGAATACGGATTTCCACCGGCGCGGTTTGGGTCGCCGAATCCGCTGGTGGCACGGCACCGGGACCCGGGCCGTCCTGCGAAGGTGGATTCTGAACTTGATCCAAACGAGCTACCCCTGCCTTAATACTGCCGCCATGGCTGACCCACGTGGCGCGCTATAAATCAATCCTGCCGAGCCTTCAAAATTCCGCGACGAACCGCGCCGACTATCTGCATGTCAGACGATCGGAACGGGCCTCACCTTCCCCATAACCTACCACAAATATGACTATACTTACTTAATATCCGCTTGGCGTGGGTTCGGCGCCCACCATAAATCTGGCGCGCACCATCACATCGTCCTCCAGCAGGCCGCGCACAAGGGTTCTATCGCGCACAACAGCGATGATCCGGCGGAAAAACAGCCCTTCGCCGCGTGCCCGGGCGAGAAACATTGCCCCCAGCGCCTGCGCCGGGGCAGACCGACCGGCACAGCAATTGCAGCCGAGCGCGTGGGTTGCCCCGCCCAGGCTAAATCGGGCCACCAGGCCGCCTGGGGGAATGTTCAGGCCGTCTTCAACCAACACTGCATCATCGGCTTCCAGAAGCGCCGCCACCTGCGCGGGGTCTGCGAACATCACCGGGATGCGTGGATCGGTTGCCATACCGACTATACATAAGGATATCTTTATGTCATAGCAACCGCCATGGAAGATCTCCTGACCGCGCTGCGCGCCTGCGCCGAGCCGACCCGGCTGCGGCTGCTCGCGCTTGCCGCGCGCGGGTCATTCTGCGTGATGGAATTCACCGAAATCCTTGGCCAGTCGCAACCCCGCCTGTCGCGGCATTTGCGTCTGCTGGGCGAAGCCGGCCTGCTCGATCGGCTGCGCGAAGGCCCCAATGTCTGGTTCACCTTGCCGGCTTCCGACACGGTGCCGGGCGCGCTGGCGCGATCGGTACTTGCCCATGTGCCGGCGGACGATGTGATGTTGGCCACCGATCGGCGGCAGGCGGCGCGGGTGTTGGCGGAACGGGCACGGATCGCGTCGGAAAGCTTCCGCAAGGCCGGTGCGGACTGGGATGAAATGCGGGCGCTGAACTTGCCGGCCGCCGATGTTGAAACCGCGTTGCTCGATCTGCTGCCCCCGAACGGCCTAGGCCGCATGCTCGATATCGGCACGGGCACCGGGCAGATGCTCGAATTGCTGGCCCCGCGGATTTCCGGCGGGCTTGGCATCGATGCCAGCCGCGCCATGCTGGCGTTGGCACGCGCGCGCCTTGCCCGCCCTGGCCTCGACCATTGCGCGGTGCGCCTGGCCGACATGTACCGCTTGCCGCTTGCCGACGCCGAGTTCGACCTGGTGATGCTGCAAATGGTGCTGCACTATGCCGAGGACCCAAGCGCGGTGCTGGCCGAGGCCGTCCGCGTACTGCGGCCGGGCGGTCGCCTTGTGGTTGTCGATCTTGCCGCCCATGACCGCGCCAGCGCGATCAGCCATCTCGCCCATCGCTGGCCGGGCTTCACGGTTGCCGCCTTACACGAAATTTTCATCTCCGCCGGGCTTAGACCCGGCAACAGTGTCGTGGTGCCCGGTTCCATGGATGTCTGTCTGTGGTCCGCAACCGCCGCCGCCCAAACTATGGAAGCCGCCGCATGACCCGCCCCCATCTTCTCGACGCACTCCGTGATCACGTTTTGCTGTGCGACGGCGGTATGGGCAGCCGGGTGCAGGCGCTGACCTTGGATATCGAGAAGGATTATTGGGGGCAGGAAAACTGCACCGATATTCTGTCGCTGTCGCGGCCCGACCTGGTGCGCGACATCCATCGCGGCTATTTCGCCGCCGGCGCCGACATGGTGGAAACCAACACGTTTGGTGGCTCGCCAATCACGCTTGCCGAATTCGACCTGTCCGACCGCGCCTTCGAGATCAACAAGCGGTCGGGCGAACTGGCGCGCGAAGCGGCCGAAAGTTTTGCCGATGGCCGGCATCGCTACGTCATCGGCAGCATCGGGCCGGGCACCAAGCTGCCGTCGCTCGGCAACATTGCCTATGACGCGCTCGAAGCAGGCTTGTTCGAACAGTCGCGCGGACTGATCGCCGGTGGCGTGGACGCGATCCTGATTGAAACATGCCAGGACCCGTTGCAGATCAAGGCTGCCGTCAATGGCGCCAAGCGGGCGCGGGCCTTGCTCGATACGCCGATTTTCGTCCAGGTCACCGTCGAAACCACCGGGACTTTGCTGGTCGGCCCTGACATTGCGGCGGCTGCGACCGTGATCCAGGCGCTCGACATTCCGTTGATGGGCCTGAACTGCGCCACCGGGCCGCAGGAAATGGCCGAACATATCAAGTGGCTCGCTGCCAACTGGCCGGGTCTGCTGTCGATGCAGCCCAATGCCGGCCTGCCGGAACTGGTCAATGGTGCCACCCACTACCCGCTGGGTGCGGCCGAAATGGCGAGCTGGATGGAACGGTTTGTGGCCGAAGACGGGGTCAATCTGATCGGCGGCTGCTGCGGCACCTCAATCGAGCATATCGAAGCGTTGGACGTGATGCTGCGCCGGCGCGGCGGCTTCCGCCCGGTGCCGGTGCAGCGCACGGTGGTGTGGATGCCGTCAGTGGCGAGCCTTTATCAGCAAACCCCGTTGCGCCAGGAAAACAGCTATTTCTCGATCGGCGAACGCTGCAACGCCAATGGCTCGCGGAAATGGCGTGAATTGCAGGAAACCGGCGATTGGGACGGCTGCGTATCAATGGGCCGCGAACAGATCGCCGAAGGGTCCAACAGCCTCGATATTTGCACCGCCTTTGTTGGCCGCGACGAAACTTTCGAGATGAACGAAGTGATCACCCGCTTCACGTCATCGGTCAATTCGCCGCTGGTGATCGACAGCACCGAGACCCCGGTGATCGAGGCAGCGCTGAAACTGCATGGCGGCAAGCCGATTATTAACTCGATCAATTTCGAGGATGGCGAGGATGCCGCGCATGAACGACTTGTGCTGGCCAAGCGCTTTGGCGCCGCGGTGATCGCGTTGACCATCGATGAAGTCGGCATGGCGAAATCGCCGGAACAGAAGCTTGAAATCGCCACGCGGTTGGTGGATTTCGCCTGCACCCAGCATGGGCTTCAGCAATCCGACCTGTTGATTGACCCGCTCACTTTCACCATCGCCACCGGCAACGAAGATGACCGTAAGCTCGGGCAATGGACGCTTGAAGGGATCAAGATGATCTCGGAGAAGTTCCCCGACATCCAGATCATCCTTGGCCTGTCCAATATCAGCTTCGGGCTGAACCCTGCCGCGCGGGCAGTGCTGAACAGCGTGTTCCTGGATCACGCGGTCAAAGCCGGGATGACCGGCGCGATCGTGCATGTCTCCAAAATCCGTCCGCTGCACATGATCGCGCCGGAAGAATTGCAGGTGTGCGAAGACTTGATCTTCGATCGTCGCCGCGAAGGTTATGATCCGTTGCAGAAACTGCTGGAGATATTCGCCGATCGCAAGCTGGTTGATGCGGTCAAGAAAACCCGCGCCGAAACGGTTGAAGGCCGGCTGAAGGATCGCATTATCGATGGTGATCGCAAGGGGCTGTCGGACGAGCTTGACGACGCGCTGAAAGCCCACGAACCGCTTGCCATCATCAACAACATTCTGCTCGACGGAATGAAAGTGGTCGGCGAATTATTTGGCGCCGGCAAGATGCAGTTGCCGTTCGTGCTGCAATCAGCCGAAACCATGAAGGCGGCGGTCGCCTATCTCGAACCGATGATGGAAAAAATCGAGGGCCAGGAAAAAGGCACGATTGTGCTGGCAACGGTGAAGGGCGATGTCCATGACATCGGCAAGAACCTGGTTGATATCATCCTGACGAATAATGGCTACCGGGTGATCAATCTCGGCATCAAGGTCAAGCTCGGCGAAATGGTCGATGCGGTGCGCGAACATCGCGCCCATGCCATCGGTATGTCCGGGCTGCTGGTGAAATCGACTGTCGTGATGCGGGAAAATCTTGAGGAAATGTCGCGGCTCAACCTCGATATTCCGGTTTTGCTCGGGGGGGCGGCGCTGACCCGCAACTATGTCGAAGATGATTGTGTGCGCGCCTATGCCTGCGGACGCGTCGCCTATGCCCGCGATGCGTTCGATGGCTTGCATCTGATGGACAAGGTGACCGGCAACGCGTTGGATGATTATCTCGCCGCTGTGCAGAAATCCCGCGAAGGCAAGTCGCGCAACACTGCCCGCAAGCTGGGTGAAGCCGATGCCAAAGCGTTCCGGCCGGTGGATGTGGCGGAGGTTCGCGCCCGCCGCCACGGTTTGACCCGCGATGTGCCGACCATGGCGCCGCCGTTCTGGGGTGCGCGGATTGTGGAAGCCGCACCGAAAGCCATTGTGCCGTTCATCAACGAACGCAGCCTGTACCAATTCCAGTGGGGCTTTCGTAAGCAGGGCCGTAGCTTTGATGATTTCCTCGGCTGGGCCAAGCAGGAACTGCGCCCGGTGATGCGCCGGATGCTGACGATGTGCGAAACCGATGACATTCTGCGTCCGCAGGCGGCCTACGGCTATTGGAAAGCCGCAGGCCAGGGCAATGATCTGATCATTTTCGACCAGGATGGCACCACCGAGCTCACCCGGTTCGCCCTGCCACGCCAGCCGAAGGATGACGGCGAATGCATCGCCGATTTCTTCCGCGACGTGGACGACGCGGAACGCGACGTGATCGGGCTGCAAGTCGTGACGGTCGGGCAGAAAGCGTCTGACACCGCGCGCGTGTGGTTCGAGGATAATCGTTACCAGGACTATTTATATCTGCACGGCTTGTCGGTCGAAATGGCGGAAGCCATGGCCGAATACACCCATAAGCGCATCCGCGCTGAGCTTGGTTTCGCTGGCGAGGATGATCGCGACATCGACAAGATGTTGCAACAATCCTATCGCGGCAGCCGCTATTCGTTCGGGTACCCGGCTTGCCCGCAGCTGGAAGATCAGGCACCGATCCTGAAGCTGTTGCAGGCGGACAAGATCGGGGTGTCGCTGTCCGATGAATTCCAACTGCACCCGGAACAATCGACCAGTGCGATCGTGGTGCTGAACCCGAAAGCGAAGTATTTTTCGGTTTAGGCTTGGCGTATTGATTAGCCACGACTTATACCATCCGCCCTTGATGTTGACCCATGAAGAATGGGTCAACGGCGCTTTGTATAAGTCTTTGCTTGGCGCACCGCCGCATCGGGGGATACATGCCCGATGGCGCAGGCCGCGCAAGAAACATTTGGACCCTTCCCAGCCTTTCGTAGGGCGGATAAGCCCTTGCGCCATCCGCCATCCGCCATCTTGATGCGCGCACTGGTCGATTGTTCCGGG
>JANXRN010000450.1 GCA_025352995.1 Acetobacteraceae bacterium | reverse complement strand
GACCGCGCCGAAACGATGCCGGCGAAGCCCACCGCTTTCGCCGCATTCCAGGCGGCTTTCGTCTCAGTCAAAGTGCCGCGCTGGTTGGGCTTGATCAGCACCGTGTTGGCCGCCCCGATGGCCGCCGCATCGCGCACCCGTCTTGCATCCGTCACCAGGAAATCATCGCCCACCACCTGCACCCGATGGCCGACGGCTTTAGTGAAGCGGGTGAAGCCGATATCATCATCCTCGGCCAGCGGATCCTCGATGGAAATGATCGGGTAACGGTCGAGCCAGCCCATCAGCATCTCGCACATGCCGTCGCGATCGAGGGTGCGGCCTTCTAAGCCAAGCTTGTAAACCCCGTTGGCGCCGAATTCGGATGCCGCGATATCCAGCGCGATGGCGACCTGCTCGCCAGGGATCAGCCCGGCCCGTTCAATGGCGCGGACCAGCATTTCCAGCGCTTGTTCATTGGTGTTGAAGGCCGGCCACCAGCCGCCTTCATCGGCCACGCCGGCCAAACTGCCAGCCTCTTCCATCAACTTCCCGGCCGCGCGATAGGTTTCTGCCGTCCAGTCCAGCGCCTCGGCGAAGCTGCGTGCATTGGGGCAGATCACCATGAAATCCTGGATATCGACCCGTCGCCCGGCATGGGCGCCGCCGCCGAAAATCTGGATTTGCGGCAGCGGGATCAGGCTGGTATCCGCGCCGAGATAGCGAAACAATGGCTTGCCGGCAGCGGCGGCGGCGGCATGGGCCGCGGCCAGCGAAACCGCCAGGGTCGCGTTGGCGCCCAGCTTGGATTTGTTCGGCGTGCCATCCAGCGCAATCAGTGCTGCATCAATCCCGGCCTGATCGGTGCCATCCATGCCCGTAATGGCGCGGGAAATGGCGAAATTGATGTTGTCGACCGCATGGGTCACGTCATAGCCGCCGAACGCCTCACCGCCATCGCGCAGATCGAGCGCCTCACCCGATCCGGTCGAGGCCCCGGCCGGTGCAATCGCTCGCCCGGTGGCACCGCCGGCCAGCACCACGTCGGCTTCCACCGTCGGCCGCCCACGGCTGTCCCATACCCGTCGGCCGTGGATGTAGACGATTTCAGTGTCACTCATGCCGTGATTTCCCTTGCCCACGCCGCACGCACTGCCGCCAGCCGATCAACCGGCGCCAGCAGCAAGGCCCGCGCCACCGACCGAACCGTGGCGCGGTCCGCATCGCGGGTGATGTACTCCACCGGCGACTTGCCATCCACCCGCGCCAGCAACAATCCAGGCAGCAGATGCGCGGCACGGGCTTCGAGTGCGTCCGGTGCCTCCCACGTCACCCCCGCCAAGTAAGCTGCCACGAACCCGTCAAAACACGCGAGAAACCCCTCTGCGGCCCCAGGGTTCCACAGGCACTTCAGCAATAGATGATTGAGGCAGAACGCCACATCGAACGCCGGATCGCCATACCAGGCGCATTCGGCATCAAGAAAGACCGGCCCATCCGGCCCGATCAGGATATTTTTCGGACTGACATCGCCATGCACCAGCGCATGTTTGTTCGCCTCGGTGGTCGTCACCAGCCCGGACAAAATGCCGGCCAGATCGGGGTGCGCAACGCCGGTCGCCAGCAAATACGGTTCCAGCCGGATCGCCCGAAAAATCGCGTCGGTGGGAAATTCGCTGGCCACGTCCTTGGTGGCCGCATGGATGCGCACCAGGCTGGTCGCCACCTGGCCCGCAAATGCCACATCGGCCTGCCCATCGCGCAACGCTGATTTCCAGAGCTGATAGCGATCCGGCGGCAGGAACCGCATTGCCAGCACGCCATCGACCTGCCCCAGCAACCCCGGCGTGACCCCCGGCACCGCGGCCTCCGCACAGCGCATCCACCCGGCTTCATACTGGTTGCGCACCACCGGCGCTTCCCACACCGCCGCCACTTTCAGCCGCGATAGCGCCCGCTTGGCGCAGATCGCGCCATCCCGCAGATCGATGCGCCAGATGTCGGACGATACCCCGCCGGTCAGCGCTTCCCCACACGCGGTTTCATGCGCGCCGAGCAACCCCAGGCTGCGCAACGCCGCGATAATTTCTAGTGGTGGCAAATTCCGTCCCATCACGACATCCTGTCGCCTGGACCAAGTCCCGGCAAGCCGGGCGCTGCGGGAGGATTGCGCATGGACACACTTGAGGCCGATTATGTCATCGTCGGCGCCGGTTCGGCAGGCTGCGTGCTGGCCGCGCGGCTCAGCGAAGACCCGACCTGCCGCGTGGTGGTGCTCGAAGCGGGCGGCCCCGATCGCAACATCTGGATCCATATCCCGATCGGCTACGGCAAAACCATCGTCAATCCCGACGTCAACTGGATGTATCAGACCGAGCCGGAAGCGTCGGTCAATAACCGATCCGTATTTTGGCCGCGCGGCAAAGTGCTGGGCGGATCATCATCGATCAACGGGTTGTTGTATGTGCGCGGTCAGGCGGAGGATTATGACCATTGGCGCCAACTCGGCAACACTGGCTGGTCGTACGACGACGTGCTGCCCTATTTTAAACGCTCCGAAGGCAGGATCGGCAGCGATCCGGATCGGCTGCATGGGCAGGACGGCAAGCTCACGGTCACCGATTTCTCCGATCCCAATCCGCTGGCGCAAGCCTATGTCGAAGCGGCGCAACTGGCCGGCATTCCGTTCAATCCGGATTATAATGGCCGCTATCAGGATGGCGTGTGCTGGTACCAGACCACCATCCGCAATGGGCGGCGCTGTTCGGCGGCGCGGGCTTTCCTGCACCCGGCGATGAAGCGCCGCAATTTGCGCGTCATCACCCACGCCCAGGCCGAACGGGTGCTGCTCGCCGGCCGCCGCGCGGTCGGCGTCGCGTTCCGCCACAAGGGCGAAAGCGTGACCGTGCGCGCCACGCGGGAAGTGATCTTGTGCGGCGGGGCGATCAATTCGCCGCAATTGCTGATGCTGTCGGGCATCGGTCCGGCGGCCCATCTGACCGATTGCGGGATTGAGGTCGCGCATGATCTGCCCGGCGTCGGGCAGAATTTGCAAGATCACTTCAACATCCGCATGGTCTATAAGGCGACCCAGCCGCTCACCATCAATGACATTATGATGTCGCCGCGCCGGATGGCGATGATGGGGCTGCAATATCTGCTGACCCGGAGCGGCCCCCTGACCGCGAGCGCCGGGCAGGTCGGGATTTTCACCCGCACCCGGCCGGAACTGGCAACGCCGGATGTTCAGTTCCATTTCATTGGGTTTTCCGCTGACCGGCCGGCGGAAGGGCTGCATAAATTCTCCGGCTTTACCCAGCATGTCTGCCAGTTGCGCCCGGAAAGCCGCGGCACCATCACCCTCAAATCCGCCGATCCGCTGGCCGCACCGGCGATCCATCCGAATTATCTGGCAACCGCGCTTGACCGCGCCACCATGCTGGCCGGGCTCAAGCTTGGCCGCCATATCGCGGCCCAAACGCCGATGGCTGACATGATCGAAAGCGAGTATCTGCCGGGGCCGGATATTCAGTCCGATGATGCGATGATGAATTATATCCGCGACTATGGCGCAACGGTTTATCACCCGGTCGGCACCGCCAAAATGGGGCAGGATGCGATGGCGGTGGTCGATGACCAGTTGCGCCTGCACGGCATTGGCGGCCTGCGGGTGGCGGATGCGTCCATCATGCCGACCTTGGTTTCGGGCAACACCAACGCCGCCTGCATCATGATCGGCGAAAAATGCGCCGACCTGATCCGCGGCCAATCGCTGGCGAGGGCGGCATGATGTTGGACGGCAAAACCAAGGGCATTCCTGGCGGCGTGGCGCCATTCCCGATCGCTGAGATCGGCGCCAAGGGCTGGAACCTGCTGGCCGAGGATCTAGTGCTGCCAGTAGCGATCTTGCGCGACAGCGCCATCCGCCACAACAGCGCCTGGATGCGCGATTTCGTCGCCAGCAGTGGCGCGGTGATCGCCCCGCACGGCAAGACCAGCATGGCGCCGGATTTATTCGCCCAGCAGATCGAAGACGGCGCCTGGGCCATCACCCTTGCCACCGCGCAACAAATGCGCGTGGCGCGGGAATTCGGGTTTTCCCGCATCATCCTGGCCAATCAGCTGGTCGGCAAACAGGCGATTGCCTATGTGTTCGACGAGCTGAAACGTGACCCAACGCTCGATTTCTACTGCATCGCCGACAGCGTGGAAAATATCGCGGCGCTGAC
The DNA here is from genome assembly GCA_025352995.1 of Acetobacteraceae bacterium. Classification (GTDB taxonomy): domain Bacteria; phylum Pseudomonadota; class Alphaproteobacteria; order Acetobacterales; family Acetobacteraceae; genus CAITOL01. The sequence continues at coordinate 7,285 of JANXRN010000450.1, read as the reverse complement.
AATGGCGGCGAGGGCGGCGAACATTGGCCGGCCATTGCAGATCCTGCTGGAAGGCGGCTGGCGCGGCGGGCGCACTGGGGTGCGCGATGTCGCCACCGGCCTCGCCGTCGCCCGCGCCATCAAGGCCGCCGCACCCTGGCTGGTGCTGCGCGGCGTCGAAGGCTTCGAGGGTCTGACCAGCGGCACCCGCGCCGAGGCCGAGGCCCAGGTGCGCGGCTTCCTCGACATGCTGGTAGCGCTCGCCCAGGCGTGTGAACAGGAGGCTTTATTTGCCCCCGGCGAAATCATTCTCACCGCTGGTGGCTCAGCTTTTTTCGACATGGTGCTGGCCTGTTTCCATCATGCCGGACTATCCAGCCCGACCCGCATTATCACCCGCAGCGGCTGTTACCTGAGCCATGACGGGGCGATGTATCGCCGTTTCTTCGCCGATATCGTCGATCGGGCACCGGGGGCGGCGGCCGGCGGTGGCTTGCGACCCGCACTCGAAGTCTGGGCCTATGTCCAGTCAAGGCCAGAACCCGGCAAGGTCCTGCTGACGATGGGCAAGCGCGATATCGGCGCGGATGAAATGCCCAGTCCGGTGCTCTGGTTTCGCCCCGGCAGTGGCGCGCCGCTGCCCGTGCCGGCGGCCCACAAAGTGGTCGGCTTCAACGACCAGCATTGCCACATGCTGGTGCCAGAAAATTCACCCTTGCAGGTCGGCGATATGGTCAGCTTTGACGTGTCGCACCCGTGCCTGACCTTCGACAAATGGCGAGTGCTGTACCGGATCGATGACGACTATAATGTTGTTGCCGCCATCGAAACGTATTTTTAGCGCCAGCCGGGTGCAGGCACTTTCTTCACCCGCGCATTGATCTCATCAATTGCAGTAATTTCGCCGTCCCAGACATCGTCAATCAAATCGCGATTGGCCATCGCCCAGGCCGAAACCCGTTCGAATTCGCGCTGATACAGGCCGCCGCTGATCTGGATCACCATCGGCTCCAGCGCCAGTTGGGTGACGTTGTCAGAATCATAGCGAAACCCCGGCGTCACTTCGATGATCGGATCATCCTGGCCATTGCTCTGGTTCAACCAGATCACCTGGGTCAGCCCGGTCAAATTGGCTTTCAGACCAATCGCGCCACGCGGGCCGCGCAACGGTCCGTCCGGGTTTTGCGGCGCCATCACCGGCGCAGGGCGTTCCACCACCGGTGCCGGGCGCGGGGCGGGGGCGGCGACAAACGCCGGGGCCGGGGGCGCAACCGGGGCGACCGGGGCCGCAGGGCGCGGCTTCAACACCATTTCTTCGGTCGCGCGCACATCCGGCCGCGGCGCCGCAGGGGCAGGGCGCACCCGTGGCACTGACTGGCGCACCTGCACCCCGGACTCACCCACCACCAACGACAGATCGGGGCATTGCGCCGAGACCTGGCGCAGCGCGTCCTCCCATTCCGGGCGGAATTCGGCTTCCGGCTGGCCGGATTTGCCAAAGGCGCGCACCAGGCTTTCCCAGTCGGTCATCGGCGCCGGCACGTCGGCGCCCGCACGCTTGCCGGCCGCCAGCATATGGGTCACCCAGCAATAAGCATCGAGCGCCAGCGGCGCCGCATCAAGGCTGGTCACCACCGCCCGGTCGAGCAGCACTTTGTTGTCCGCCAGGCTCGCCAGGAACCGCGCGCCCAACCGGACCGAGCCACGCCATTCGGCCGCCGCCCGCGGCCGGCCGCGCGCGTCAAACAGGCTCAACGGCGCGCCGCTGCCAAAACCGATGGCGAGCTTGCCGGAAATCAGATGATCATAGTTCAGCGCCAGATCAGCGAGTTCGTTGCCGTCCGCGCCGAGTAATTCGCCCAACGCCGGCAGATCGGTGCACAGATCGACCGCGACATTATCGGCACGCGTGGCGGTATCGCAGATCAGCATCAACAGCCGGCGCAACCAGCGCCCGGCCGGCAACATCGCATCGGGTGCCGGGGTCATCAGCACTTCGGCTTCCCCCACCACGCGGCGGAACGGCTCGGCCTGGGCCGCGATCGGCAACCCGACCAGACACAGGGCGGCGTGGGTGAAAATGCCATCCGCCGTTGCGGGGGCAGATGCGTCGGCCGTCACCGCTTGGCGCGGTTCGGTAATTTCGTTCATGTGGAGCAGGACCTGAGCAGACTGAAGGGTGCTTGCGGGCAGGGTGGGCGATTGGAGTCGGGTGCCCGCTGGGCAAAGGTGGGATAGCTGGATTGTGGGGGGGGAGCAAGGGGGAAGCGAAGCAAGCGTCTTCTTTGTTTGAAAACAAAGAAGCAAAAAAACTTTATCCATTGTTGCCGTTGGCTCGGGCCCCTCCGCAATCGCACGGTACCCGCAGCAAGTGAGAAAAAGTTTTTTTGGTTCTTTTTGTTCACAAAAAGAACATCCTTGCCTTAACCTAACCCTTTGCGAAAAAACACCCGCGCCAACCCCACCGATACCCCCCGCCCAGTCTCTTCCCAACCCAGCCGCGCATAGAGCGCAATATTCTCCACCATCGTCTGATGCGTATAAAGCCGCAGCTCGGAATATCCCCGCCGCCGCGCCTCAGCGTCAGCAAACGCCATCAGGATGCGGCCTTGTCCGGTGCCTTGGGCGGCCGGATCGACGGCGATATTATCGAGCAGCAAATGGTCGGGCTCGTCCACCAGCACGATCAACGCGCGCACCGGATCGCCGGAAACCCAGACCTCCCCGGCGGCAATGCGGGCGGGATAGTCATCGACCATCGGCCCAGGCGGCGCGCCGATGCGGGCGATGTATTTGGTGTAAGCGCGCGTGACGATGCCCTCAACGGCGTGCAGGTCAGCGGTGGTGGCTTGGCGGATCATTTCCCCAGCCTGCCCCCTTTCGCCCGCCGCTTCAATCGGCCACCATGGCGGAAATGCCAGGGAGGACACTGTCGATGTGGGAAGAAAGCACGCGCTATCCCGATCCGCGCGTATCGGTTCTCGATCCTGCTTTTCTTAAATATCGCATTGTGCTCGCCTCGGTCGAACGGCTTTTCACTGGCTGCCGCTGGTCGGAAGGCCCGGTCTGGTTCGGCGAACATCGCTGCGTGCTGTGGTCGGACATCCCCAATAACCGGATATTGCGCTGGGACGAAGAAACCGGCGCGACCACTCTGTTCCGCAAGCCATCCAACAACGCCAACGGCAACACCCGCGATCGGCAAGGCCGGCTGGTGACCTGCGAACATGATGCGCGGCGGGTGACGCGCACCGAATATGATGGCGCCATCACTGTGCTCGCCGACAGCTACCAGGGTAAGAAGCTCAACTCCCCCAACGATGTCGTGGTGGCGTCCGACGGTGCGGTGTGGTTCACCGACCCGACTTTCGGCATCCTCGGCAATTACGAAGGCCATGTTGCGCCGTCGGAAGTTCCCATGGCGGTCTATCGGTGGGATCCGTCCGGCCGGCTCGACATGATGACCGATGAAGTTGCTGGCCCGAACGGCTTGGCGTTCTCCCCCGACGAAAAGCTGCTTTATGTGGTGGCGTCGCGCGCCGAGCCGACCCGTAAGATCGTGGTGTTCAATGTCAATGGCGGCAAGAAGCTCGGCAAGCAGAAGCTGTTGATCGATGCCGCGGGTGGGTCACCCGACGGGTTCCGCGTCGATGTCGATGGCAATCTCTGGTGCGGCTGGGGCATGGGCGCCGATGACCTCGATGGCGTGCGGATTTTCAATTCCGCCGGCGCCCCGATCGGGCATATCCATCTGCCGGAACGCGCGGCCAATCTCTGCTTCGGCGGCCGCTACCGCAACCGGCTGTTCATGGCGGCGAGCCATGGTCTTTATAGTCTCTACACCAATGCCCAAGGCGTCGCCGGCGGCTGAATAACCGAACGAGGAGCTTGATAAAATGGTTCTGCACCCTGACGCACAGCGTTTGCTCGATATGATGAAAGCATCGGGCCGGCCGCCGCTGATCGAAATGGCGGTTGAAGACGCGCGCAAAGTGTTCGCCGCCGGCCGCACGGTTACCCAGCCCGACCCGCCGGAGGTTGCCGAGGTTCGCAACCTGACCTGCCCAGGCCCGCTCGGCGATATTCCGTTGCGGCTTTATCGCGGCAAGGGCACGGCGGCCGGCAGCAAACTGCCGACCCTGGTTTTTTACCATGGCGGTGGCTGGGTGATCGGCGATCTCGAAAGCCATGATCAACTGTGCCGGCAAATTGCCAATGAAGGCCAATGCTGCGTCATCGCGGTGGATTACCGCATGGCGCCGGAACATAAATTCCCCGCCGCGGTATCAGACAGCGCAGCGGCAACGCGGTGGGTGTTCGATCAGGCCGACAGCCTGGGCGTTGATGCAAGCCGGGTCGCGGTCGGTGGCGACAGCGCCGGTGGCAACCTCGCCGCCGTCATGGCGATCATGGCGCGCGATGGCTATTTGCCGAAAATCAGCTTCCAGATGCTGATCTATCCGGCGACCGACATGGCGGTGCAGACGCCGTCGAGCCAGCTTGTGAAGGACACATTCGTGCTGACGTCAGCAACGATGCGTTGGTTCATCGATCATTATCTCGCCAACGCAAGGGATGTGCATGATTGGCGGGCGTCGCCATCGCGGGTTGCGGATTTGTCCGGGGTGGCGCCGGCGTTCGTGCTGACCTGCACCCACGATCCGCTCTGCGACGAAGGCCGCGAGTACGCGCAGCGGCTGGAACGCGAAGGGGTTTCAACGACGTATGTGCACTTCGCCGACCAGATGCATGGGTTCATTACGTCGGGGCGGATTATTCGCGCCGCAGGTGTTGCGACGACGATGGCGGTGACTGCGATGCGCTCCGCTTGGGCGGAGTAGGGAAGGAAGAGTCTTCTTTTTGTGAACAAAAAGAAGCAAAAAAACTTCGTCAATTCTTGCCGTTGGCTCGGGTCCCTCCGCAGTCCCTCGGCAACCGTACCAAGTGAGAAAAAGTTTTTTTGGTTCGTTTTGTTCACAAAAAGAACATCTTACTTTCTTCAAGGAAACGAAAAATGTCAGGAATCCTCCAAGGAAAATCCGCCCTCGTCACCGGCGGCGGCTCCGGCCTCGGCCGCGCCACTGCAATTGCCATGGCGAGAGAAGGGGCGAAGGTCGCCGTTGCCGACATCACCGAGGCGGCGGCGGCTGATACGGTTGGGCTGATCAATGCGAGTGGCGGTCAGGCGATCGGGATTGGTGGCAACGTTGCGGTGGAAGCCGATGTGGCGGCGATGGTGGCCAGAACGGTCGCAGCGTTCGGGCGCGTTGATTGCGCCTTCAACAATGCTGGGATTTCGCCGCGCAATGTCGGCCCCGCCGGGCAGCGCACCCATGAGATGTCGCGCCAGTCGTTTGACGACATGCTGTTCGTCAACCTCACCGGCGTTTTTATGTGCATGAAGTATGAATTGATCGAAATGCTGAAGACCGGCGGCGGCGCGATTGTGAATACCGCCTCGGTCGCCGGCCTGATCGGCCTGCCAACCGCCACCAACTATGTTGCCGCCAAGCATGGCGTGGTCGGCATCACCAAGACCGCCGCGCTGGAATACGCCACCGACAATATCCGGGTGAACTGCGTCAATCCGGGCTACATCAAGACCCCGATGACCGACCCGACCATGGCGGCCCGATTTGACGCGCTGATGGAAAAAGTCCCGATGCGGCGGCTGGGCGTGCCGGAGGAAATCGCCGAGGCGGTGGTGTGGATGTGTTCCGACAAGGCATCGTTCATGACCGGCGTTTCCTACATCGTCGATGGCGGCTACACCGCAGCTTAAGGATACCAAATGCGCATCGAGATTCTCTGCACCGGCGATGAGGTGCTGACCGGCAAGATCGTCAATTCCAATTTCAGCTATGTCAGCCAGAAGCTGGAAGATGTCGGCCTGTCGGTGATCTGGGGCACCACGGTCGGCGATGATCGCACCATGCTGCTCGATGCGTTTCGACTGGCGAGTGTCCGGGCGGATATCGTCATCGTCAATGGCGGCCTCGGGCCAACGGTGGATGACCTCAGCCAGGAAATTGCCGCCGAGGCCGCCGGCGTTGGCCTCGTTCTGAACGACGATTGGTTGACGACAATGGAAGGGTTTTTCACCCGCCGTGGCCGCGCCATGCCGCCCAATAACAAGAAGCAAGCAATGCTGCCGGACGGGTCGGAAGTTCTCGACAACCCGATCGGCACTGCCTGCGGCTTTGCGCTAGATATCGGCAAAGCGCGGTTTTTCTTCACCCCCGGCGTGCCGCGCGAATTGCGCCGGATGCTGGAAGAACAGATCATTCCGCGCCTGCTGGCCCGCGCCGGCACGCCGGGGATGATCCATCTGAAACGCTTCCATTCCTATGGGCTTGGCGAATCCCACGTTGATCAGCTGCTCGACGGGGTTGAAGCGTTGGTGCCGGATGGCAGCGTCAAGCTCGGGTTTCGCGCCCATTACCCGCAACTTGAAACCAAGCTGGTGGTGCGCGGCGCCGATCGGGCCGATGTCGATCTGAAACTCGCCCCGGTGATGGCAGAAGTGCGGCGCCGGTTGGGTAATTTCATCATGGCCGAAGATGATGAAACCTTGGAAGCGGTGGTGCTGCGCGAACTCGGCCGGGCGGGTAAAACCCTTGCTGTGGTCGAAACCTATACCTCCGGCGGGATCGTTGCCCGCATGGCGCACTTGCCTGTTGCCGCTGGCATTTTCCGGCGCGGCGTTGTTTCCGGCGATGAAGCCCGCGCGGCGGAAACGGTTGCGCTGGAAGCAGCCGCCGAGGCCGATGCCAGCACCGCGCTCGCGGTGATCGTCGCCGTCGATGCGGGCCCGGATCGGATGGACCTCGGCGGTAGCATCGATATTGCGATTGCCGATGGCGGCGTGGTGGTGGCGCGACAGGCGCGCATTCTGGGCGGGCGGGAATGGATCCGGCTGGGCGCGATCGAAATGGCGATGGATTGTCTGCGGCGGCATTTGCAAGGGTTGCCGATTGATGAGCGGTCGGATTTTGAAAGGAAGTAAGACGGTTCTTTTTGTGAATACTGCGTTCACTTGAAAACCCGAAAAATGAGGCTCGGTAGGCTTAGCGAAGAAAGCAAGACAGTCGCCACAGAGGGTAGAGGAGGAAGATGAGAGTAGAGGAGAAGCGAAGCAGGTTTTTCTTGCTTCTCCCTTCTTCTCGTCTAACTCCTCTACTCTCTGTGGCGGCTTTCTTGCCTCTGGTCAGTTCAGAGCAGGATGATTGAGGTTTGCTCATAACAGGCGGAAACTCGCGGCGGAGCACGCACCAGTTTTTCGGGTTTTCAAACGACCGGGGTAAAC
>JANXRN010000130.1 GCA_025352995.1 Acetobacteraceae bacterium | reverse complement strand
TCGGTGGACGAAAAAAAACACCCGCGCGACAGCCCAGAAACTTGAGCCGAAGTAGGCTCTCCTGGTTCACAAGGGGCCTGCGGCGCATCATCCGAATGGCGGCCTTCGGCTTGTCGCTGCCGCCGCTCTGGGCATCAGGTTGAAACTGATGGGTGCTCAGGCCCAAACCCTAACCCGCGTTCCGCTAGAAAAGTATGATTTGGTCTTGGCCGACCCACCCTACAGTGTAGAGGACGCGGACCACTATCAGACCACCATGATAAAAAGAAACGTAGTCATGCGCGCCCTCCAGCGACTACCAATTGGCGCACATGTTGTCTGGCTCGACCAAGTTCTGCCGATGTATCGCAAAAATGCCTTCGCACAGGAAGCTGCTATCGGGATGTGGAAATCCACCAATCACCGCTTCCGGGGAATCACGATATTTTGCCGGCGGGATGCTATGATCTCTCAAAATGTCGCAGCGGCATCAAAGCGACGAAGCGCCTCCCTTGCACAACAAATGGAGGCGGCGGATTAATCAGCCGATTGGCGAAGCTTCCCAAGTCATTGGCGGTTGGCGGCGATCGGCACGTTCGCGTTGCGCGGCAGGAAAATATAGGCGGCCCCCGGCTTGTTCATCCGCCCGGCGCGTTCTTCCGCCGCCGGTCCCCAGCCGAAGAAAATATCGGCGCGGACCGCCCCTTTGATCGCGCCGCCAACATCTTGCGCCATCATGATCTGGCGGATCGGCGCGGCCGTCACCGGATCGGTGGTTTCAATCCATACCGGCGCGCCCATCGGGATGAAGCTTTTATCCACCGCAATTGACCGCAGCGGCGTCAGCGGCGCCCCCAGCGCACCGGGCGGGCCTTGTTCCGGAGCGGTGCCTGGGATTTCGCGGAAGAACACATAAGACGGGTTCATGTTCATCAGCGCCGGCGCCTGCTTGGGATGGGCGATCAGCCAGGCGCGGATGGATTGCAACGTCACATCCTCCAGCTTCATTTCCCCACGATCAACCAGGATGCGGCCAATTGGGACATAGGAATGGCCGTTCTGGCCGTCATAGGACACGCGAATATCGCGCCCATCCGGCAGCCGCACCCGCCCGGCGCCCTGGATTTGCAGGAAGAAAGCGTCGATCGAGTCGGACACATACAGCAGTTCGAGGTGCTGCCGCGCCAGCCCACCGGCGACAATTTGCGCGCGCGACAATGACCGACCCGGCCCAGGGCTGCGCAGCAGCGGGGTCTGGTAGATGCCGCCACGCTGGCGCGCGCCTTTCAACTCCGGTTCGTAATAGCCGGTGAACTTGCCTTGCGCAGACCCGTCGATCGACGCAATCCAGGGCTGGAATTGCCGCTCGAAAAATGCCCGCGCCGCCTGGTCATTGCCCAACGGCACCGACGCGGCAGACGCACAGGCGGCACGCCAGCTTGCCGAACTGCCACCGCGCGCCGCCGCTTCGCCGCGTCCGCCAAGATTTTGCCCAACCATTCGCGCACAGCCGGCCAGGAAAGCCGGGATCGCCGCCGCGTGATGCTCGGCGGCCCAGCCCGGCAATTGGTCATAGCCGATCTGGGTCAACGCCGGGCCGGGGCCTTGGGGGACGACAATGCCTACCGCGGGCGCGGGTTCGGCCGGCGGAGGTGGGGTCGCGGGGGAACATGCCGCCAGCAAGGCAGCGACGGCGAAACCGAAAATCCGCCTCACGCGCTGCGCGCCGCCGCCAGCCGCCAGCTTGGGTCCGATGTGCCCAACACCCGTTCAAAGCTCCACAAATCGGTGATCTCGGTCACCCCGTCAGTGCCGACCACGGGGTGCCCGGCATGGTCGAGGGTGATGTTCACCTGATCGGACACAAATCGCACCGTGATGCTGGCAGTGTGATCATGCAACGAAGCGTGCTCAATAGTGACCGACGGGATGGCGCGGATTTCGGTGCGCTGGGTCTCGCCCGCGGTTTCCCGTCCGGCAATGGCGGTTTCGAAAGCGCGATACGTGTCATCGGACAGCAAGGGCCGCAGACCCACCCGGTCACCAGCGGCGAAAGCGGCGACGATCAGGCGGAACGCGCCCTCGGCGCCATCAAGGAACTGGTCCGGACGCACCGATGGATCAAGCGCGCGGATTTCGGCCAGCGCCTGGCCGGCTGGTGTCGCCGGATCGGGCAGCACGCGGGCGCTTGCTGGCGCGGGCGCGCTGGCGATGTCGGCTGGGCGCAGCGTCGCCGGCTGTCGCGCTTGCGGATCGGCGCTTTGCGGGTCGGTCGGACGCTCAAACCCCTCCCGCCGGCCCAGAATGCTGCGCAGGCGCAAGATCAGAAACAACGCCACCCCGCCGAGAATAACGAGGTCTATCGGAAAGTCGCCGGCGGCGCCCATCCAGGTCTCCCATGCCCGCACTGCGGGGTTTAACGGTGATCGCGAGCTCTAAGACATAAGCGCGCGCGGGCGGTTGCACAACGTTGGCGGTCAGGGTTATTGCGGGGCCATGATCCTGCTCCGCCACGGCCAAAGCGAATTTAACCTGCATATGGCGGCCCTGGGTCGCGATCCGGGGATTATCGACCCGAAACTGACCCCGCTCGGCCATGTCCAGGCGCGCCATGCCGCCGAAGCGCTGATCGGGCAGAAGATCACCCGCATCATCGCGTCACCTTATACTCGCACGATGCAGACCGCCGCCCCGATCGCCCGGTCACGCGCGATGAAATTGCAGCTCAACCCGCTGGTGCGTGAACGCTATGCGCTGGCCTGCGATGTCGGCCGCCCGGCGAGCGCATTGGCGACGGTTTGGCCCGAACATGATTTCGCCCATATCGGCGAGGCCTGGTGGCCGGCGGTGGAAGAACCCGCCGACCAGGTGGTGGCGCGGGCGGCGCTGTTCCGCGCCGAAATGTCCGCCTTACCGGATGAAGCGACGACGCTGGTGGTTAGCCATTGGGGGTTCATCCTGGCGATGACCGGCATTCATGCGGTCAATGGCCAGATATTGCACTGCGATCCGCACGGCGCCGGTCCGGCCCAGATCAACTGGCAGCACGGCTAGAGGGTGATGACCGTCGGTGGCATCACCGCAGGTCTGGATCACGGTAGTTCTCCCTGGCCCTTGTCACTGGAAGATTTAGGGCCAAGAAAGCACTCCTTTTTTTGAAAAAAAAGGAGCAAAAAAACTTTGACACTTTGGTTCAGCGCGCTCCGCTGTTCCGGGGGACGCACGCCAACGGCTAGTGGTGCGATCCTAACGCTCACTACCCGAGCGTTAGGTGATCCGTTCCACCAAATCAAAGCCTAGTGGATAGAATCTGACGGCTCTTTCCGTCAGATTCTATCCACTAGGCTGGCAAAGGAGATGGTGAATGCCCTTCGACGCACCGCTGACCCTGGGTCCGTTCCAGGTCGATCGCGACGGCCGCCTAAGCCCGATGTCCGCCGAGACGTTCCCGACCTTCAACAAGTCGAAGCGTACCGCGGTCATTTTGTCGACATCAAGACTTTGG
>JANXRN010000078.1 GCA_025352995.1 Acetobacteraceae bacterium | reverse complement strand
CAGGCTCCGCGACTTTCGTGAGGCGTCGCGCCGTCGATCTGTGCCCCGGCACTCGGCCCTTGCTTTGGTGGGCGGATTGACGTACATTTGGTCGATGGAGACTATCATGTCAGCAACATTGGAAGCAGACGACAGACTGCGTGGCGAACGTCTTGGGTTTCGCGTCGATGCGCCAACCAAGCAGTTGATCGAGCGTGCCGCGCAGCTTGAGCGTCGCAAACTGACCGATTTTTGCATGACGGCGCTGACCGAAGCCGCGCGGCAAACCATTGCGGCGCATGAGACCTTGACCTTGTCCGATCAGGACCGCGCTGTATTCTTTGACGCGCTGACCAATCCTCCGGCGCCTAATGAGCGGTTGAAACGGGCTTTCGCCGAACATGCGCGCCGTGTCACGCGGTGAATGGCGCATTTCAACTTCAGTCTGCTGGCGACCGCGCATGATCGGCCCGGCTTCACTTGTGGCGTCGCAAGTCTCGATCAGTATCTGAAGACGCAAGCCAGCCAGGATGTGCGGCGCAAGGCCAACGCGGTGTTCGTGCTGACCGAGGGCGCCGACGCGACCGAGATACTGGGGTACTATACGCTCTGCGCGATGGCGCTTGGGCAAGGAGATGTCCCGGAGGCCGCGCGCAAGCACATCCCGCGCTATCCGCTGGTTTCCGCGACGTTGATCGGGCGTCTGGCGGTGGCGTCGCAATATCATGGACAAGGGCTGGGCGCCCTGCTGCTGGCAGATGCTTTGGACAGGGCGTTGAACAGTGCCGCGACCGTCGGATCATCAATGGTTGTGGTTGATGCACTCGATCCGGGCGCAGCCGGATTTTACGCGGCGCACGGGTTCATTCAGCTTCCCGAATCACGCCGCTTGGTGCTCCCCATGCACAGCATCGCTCAGGCCAGATAGCGCGCGGCCAGATGGGCCTGGAAATCTGCCGGGTCGAGCGGCTTGCCGGTGGCTTCGCGCAATAGATCGTTGAACCCGAGCAAGCTGCCTTTGCCGTGCACGTTGGTGCGCAGCCAGCCGAGCAGGACGGACAAGTCGCCCCTGGCGAGCGCGGCATCGAGGCCGGGTTCGGCGCGGCGGGCGGCGGCCATCAGCTGGGCCGCCGCCATCGCGCCGAGCGTATAGGACGGGAAATAACCGATCGCGCCATCGTACCAGTGGATATCCTGCAGCACCCCCTGGGCGTCATTCGGTGGGGTGATGCCGAGCAGTTTGTGCAGCCCGTCATTCCAGGCGCCGGGCAGGTCGGCGACGGCGAGGTCGCCCGCGATCAGCGCCTGTTCGAGCTGAAAGCGCAGGATGACGTGGGCGGGGTAGGTCATTTCATCAGCATCGACGCGGATGAAGCCGCGCTCGATATGGCGGGTGATGCGGCTGAGGTTGCCCGGGGCGTAAACGGTCGGGTCACCACCGTAGGCTTTCAATAGCTCGCCGCCGAGCCAACCCAGAAAAGCGTCGGTGCGGCAGGCTTGCATCTCGACGATCAGCGACTGGCTTTCATGGGCCGCCATGCCGGCGGCTTCCCCGACCGGCTGGCGGGCAAAGGCGGCGGGCAGGCCGCGTTCGTAAAGCGCGTGGCCGGTTTCGTGCAGGACCCCCATCACCGACGGGGCGAAATCATGGTCGTAATAGCGGGTGGTGATGCGCACGTCGGTTGGGGTGCCGCCGCAGAACGGGTGGGCCGACCGATCGAGGCGGGAATGTTCGGCTTCCAGGCCGGCGCGATGCGATAGGCGGCGGCAAAGTGCCTCGGTGAGGGCCTGGGGGAATGGGCCTTGAATTTGCGTTGGCGCGCCGCGTTTGGCCTGGATTTCCTCGGCTTGCGGCAAGGCGGTGGCAAGGAATGTCGCGTAGTTGGCGAAGACCGGGGCGACGTCGCCGGCACCGATGCCACGCTGGTAGCCATCCATCAACGCGTCATAGGGCGACAAATTGAGCGCGGGGGACAGGGCGACGGCTTGCTGGCGGACCAGGGATACGACTTCGGTCAGATGCGGTCGCACCGCGGCGAAGTCGGCGTTCTGCCGCGCGCCACGCCAGACTTGCTCGCAAGCCGAATTGGCGCGGCTTTGCGCTTCGACCAGATCGGCCGGCACCGATGTGGCGCGGCGATGGGCGTGGCGCATGAGGCCGAGATTAGCCTCATGCCACGGATCGGACGGCGGCACGGCTTCGTGCAGATCGTCAGCCACGGCCGGCGCGGTCAGCATTTCGTGGCTGAGGCCGGCGAGCACCGCCATCTGGTCACCGCGCGCCGCACCTCCGCCGGACGGCATCATCGCGGCGGCATCCCAGCCGAGCATGCCGGCGGCCTCCCCCAAAGTGGCCAGGCGGGTGAAGCGGGCGGTGAGCCTGTTGTAGGCGGCGTTGCCGGTCATGGGTGGCGCGTCCTTCGTGCGTGCAAGGCGAAGATGATGGCGAGGATAGCGGCAAAGCTGAACCAGGTCAGCGCATAGCCGAAATGATCGTTGGGCGGGCGCGGCAGGGCGCGGGACGGGTCCGGCATCCCGACCGGGCCAATTGCGACCAAGGTGAAGGGCGCGAGCTTCACGCCAAGTGCGGCGCCGATCGCGGCGGGGTCGAGGGTATAAAAGCGCCGGCCGCGCACATCGTCAGTGGCGGCGAACATGCCGGGATGCTCGGCGGGGCGAATGAAGCCTTCGACGGTTGCCGGGCCGGCTTGCGGATGCGTCGCGGCCGACGGCACCCACCCGAGATCGACCAGAATTGCCCCCGACGGCCGTTCGAGCACGCCGAGCAGCTGGCCGCCCATGAGCGTGGCTTGCGCGGTATCGCGGCCCTGGGCGCCGTAGAGGCCCCAGAGATCATCGCGAAACCGGCCGGTCACGCGGATTTTTGCGAAGGCGGGTGGGGTGTCGGGTAAATCGATCGCGGGTTGGACTTCGGCGCGGGCGATCTGATCGAGCAGGCCCTGCTTCCAGGCCATACGCTCCAACTGCCAGACCCCGAGGCTGATCAGGATCGCCAGCATGATTGCGGTGGAAATGGCCGGCAGCAGCAAGCGACGCATCGCCGTCACAGGCCCATTTCGGATGCGCGGTGGTGGTATTGTTGCGCGATCAGCCCTGCCTTCAGCGGCCGCATCAGAAGCAGCGCGAGCGGCGTGATCACCAATGGCCACAGCAGAATATGGACCCAAAGCGGCGGGTTAAAGCGGAACTCGACCCAGAACGCCAACCCGACGACGATGGCGCCAAGCAGCAGGATCACCAGCGAGGCCGGGCCGTCACCGCTGTCATGGGCGCCGAGGTCAAGCCCACAATAGGCACAGATCGGCCGAACTTTGAGCACACCATTGAATAATTTGCCGACGCCGCAACGCGGGCAGCGGCAGGCGATCGCGGTCCGCCACCAGACCGCGACCGGGGCAGTGGTCACTCGCCGACGATGACGCCGTGGCCCCACCAATAGACGCAGATGAACAGGAACAGCCAGACCACGTCAACGAAGTGCCAATACCAGGCGGCGGCTTCGAAGCCGAAATGCCGGGCTGGGGTGAATTGCCCGGCTTGGGCGCGAATGGTGCAGACCAGCAGGAAAAGCGTGCCGATGATGACGTGAAAGCCGTGGAAACCGGTCGCCAGGAAAAACACCGCCGGATAGACGCCGCCGCCGGCAAAATGGAACGGGGCTTCGGAATATTCGAACGCCTGGCAGGCGGTGAAGCTGAGGCCGAGCAGCACGGTCAGCACCAGGCCGAGCACGGCTTCCTTGTTCTTGCCTTCGATGATGCTGTGATGCGCCCAGGTGACCGTGGTGCCCGACAGCAGCAGGATCATGGTGTTGAGAAGCGGCAGGTGGAAAGGATCGAAGGTGAGCGTGCCCGCCGGCGGCCAGGTTGGGTTTTCGACCCCCAGCACATGTTCGGGGAACAGGGCGAAATGGAAGAAGGCCCAGAAGAAGGCGACGAAAAACATCACTTCGGAGGTGATGAAGAACATCATCCCGTAGCGCAGGCCAAGCCGCACCACTGGGGTATGAACGCCGGCGGCACGGCTTTCCTTCAGCACATCGCCCCACCAGAAGAACATGGTGGTCAGAACACCCAGCAGGCCGACAATCAACGGCACCCAATTGCCGAAATGGGCGCCGATCACGACGCCGAACAAGGTCAGGCCACCCGAGAGCGCGCCGACCAGCGGCCAGGGGCTCGGGTCCACCAGGTGATAGGGCTGCTTCAAGCCGGAACTTGTGATTGCCGGTGCGCCGTGATGATCGCTGCTCATACCCAATCCACCTGTTTCGTGTCGTGTTGCATAATCCCCAATTCGCCCGCCACATCAAGGGCGAAAGCGGCATGGTTGGTCATCCTCATCGCAGCAACGGCCCGACATGGGGACCCGCCTTGGCCAGTGCGCCGGACTTCGCCGCATCGTCCAGCGAGCGTAAGAATGTGTAGGACAAGGTGATGGTGTGCACGCCGGCGGTTTCCGGGTCCGTGGCGATTGCCGGATCGACCCAGAAGCTCAGCGGGAACTGCATGTCCTGGCCGGGCGCCAAAGTCTGCTCATTGAAGCAGAAGCACGCGGTTTTATGGAAATATTTGCCGACCTTGTCGGGGGTAACGTTATAGACCGCGACGCCGGTGACCGGGGTCGCCGCTTCGTTCTTGGCGGTGTAGAAGGCGACCTGTTCCTCGCCGAGATGGAGGCGGGTTTCAGGCTGCGCGGGGGCGAAATTCCACGGCAGGTTGGGGGCGGTGTTGGCATCGAACCGCACCGTGATCAGCGCGGTAGCAACGCCGGGGCTGGCTTCGGGGCCGATTTGCGGGGTGCCGCCATAGCCGGTCGCGGCGCAGAACAGGCGGTAGAGCGGCACGGATGCGAAGGACAGCCCGACCATGCCGACCACGACCGCGACCAGCGCGCCACCGACTAGGCCGTTGCGCCCACCGGCCATTACGGGTGCCCCGACATTTTAACGATGGCGATGGCGTAGAACAACGCGGCGAGCGCGGCGAGCGAGATCAGCATCGCCCAGTTGCGGCCCCGACGGCGGCGGTTCAACCGGTCCGAGTCCGCGCGCGACAGGCTGGTTGGTTGATCAACCAACGAAGCGATCCACCGCGAGCGCGCCGAACAGCACGAACAGATAAAGGATCGAGAATTTGAACGACGCGCGCGCCGGGGCATCGCGGTTCATCGTGGCGCCGGTCGCGTCCTGGTCGCGATAGACGCGGGCGACATGAACCAGAAAACCAAGGCCGAGGGCCGCAGCAGTCAGGCCATAAACCGCGCCGGTCAGATGCAACGCCCACGGCGCCAGGGTCAGCGGGACCAGCAGCAAGGTGTAAATCACAATCTGGCGCCTGGTTTCGCGGCCACCGCGCACCACTGGCAGCATCGGCACGCCGGCGCGGGTGTAGTCGGCGTTGGCGTAAAGCGCGAGCGACCAGAAATGCGGCGGGGTCCAGAAGAACACAATGGCGAACAGCAGCAACGGAAGCATCGCGGTGCCACCGGTTACCGCTGCCCAGCCGATCAACGGCGGGAATGCACCAGCAGCGCCGCCGATCACGATATTCTGCGGCGTGCGGCGCTTCAGCCACATCGTATAGATGAACACGTAAAACCCAATCGATCCGGCGAGCGCCAGGGCCGCGACCACATTGGTTGCCAAGCCCATCACCACCACCGAACCCACAGCGAGGGCAACGCCGAAGCCCAAAGCTTCTTCCGGCGCAATGCGTCCGCCGGGAATGGGCCGCTTGGCGGTCCGGTGCATCACGGCGTCAATATCGCGATCGTACCACATATTGATCGCGCCCGCGGCGCCCGCGCCGATGGCGATGCACAGCACGGCGGCAAACCCCAGCACCGGATGCAAATGCCCTGGCGCCAGCAGCATGCCGATCCAGCCGGTGAAGACCACAAGTGTC
This sequence comes from Acetobacteraceae bacterium, assembly GCA_025352995.1. Taxonomy (GTDB): domain Bacteria; phylum Pseudomonadota; class Alphaproteobacteria; order Acetobacterales; family Acetobacteraceae; genus CAITOL01. The sequence goes on along the minus strand of JANXRN010000078.1, from coordinate 1,805 downwards.
ATCACCCGGGGTTTCAGCAGCGCAAGCCAATCGCTGGCCGAGGAGCCTTCCTCGGCCAGCGTGATGGTGGGGGCGGTGATCTCGGTCATCGTATCAGCGGATCCGCGGCAGTTCCTCGAACGTGTGGAACGATGGCGGGGACGACAAGGTCCATTCCAGGGTGGTGGCACCCTCGCCCCAGTAATTATCCGCCAGATGCTGCTTGGAGGTGAAGGTCTTGAAGCAGATATAGAAGAACAGCAGGAACGCCGCGCCGCCGAGATAGGCACCGTAGGAGGCGACCTGGTTCCAGCCCGCGAACGCATCCGGATAATCGACATAGCGGCGCGGCATGCCGGCCAGGCCGAGGAAATGCATCGGGAAGAAGGTCAGGTTCACCCCGATGAAGGTCATCCAGAAATGCCAGCGCGCCAGGGTTTCCGGATATTGATGGCCGTTCATCTTGCCGATCCAGTAATAGAACCCGGCAAAGATCGAGAACACCGCGCCCAGCGACAGCACGTAGTGGAAATGCGCCACCACATAGTAGCTGTTGTGCAAGGTTTCATCGAGGCCCGCATTCGACAGCACCACGCCGGTAACGCCACCGACGGTGAACAGGAAGATGAAGCCGATCGCCCACAGCATCGGCACTTCCATGCGGATCGACCCGCCCCACATGGTCGCGATCCACGAGAAGATTTTGATCCCGGTCGGCACCGCAATCACCATCGTCGCCGCCATGAAGTAGGCGCGGGTATCGACGGTCATGCCCGAAATGAACATGTGATGCGCCCAGACCACGAAGCCCACTACCCCGATCGCCACCATCGCGTAGGCCATGCCGAGATAGCCAAAAATCGGCTTGCGGCTGAAGGTCGAGATGATGTGGCTGACGATGCCGAAGCCGGGCAGGATCATGATGTAAACTTCGGGATGGCCGAAGAACCAGAACAGATGCTGGAATAGCACCGGATCGCCGCCGCCCGACACTTCGAAGAACGCGGTGCCGAAATTACGGTCGGTGATCAGCATGGTGATCGCACCCGCGAGCACCGGCACCGCCAGCAGCAGCAGGAACGCGGTGACCAGCATCGACCACACGAACAACGGCATTTTGTGCAGCGTCATGCCCGGCGCGCGCATGTTGAAGATGGTGGTGATGAAGTTGATCGCGCCCAGCAGCGACGAAATGCCGGCCAGATGGAGCGCGAACAGCACGAAATCCATCGCCGGGCCGGACTGGTAGGTCGCGTTCGACAGCGGCGGATAAAGCGTCCAGCCGGGGCCCGCGCCATCGCCGACGAACTGGCCGGCCATGATCAGCGCATAGGCCGGCACCAGCAGCCAGAAGCTGATATTGTTCAGACGCGGAAACGCCATATCGGGCGCACCGATCATGATCGGCACGAACCAGTTGCCGAAGCCGCCGATCAGCGCGGGCATGACGGAGAAGAAGATCATCAGCAGCCCGTGCGAGGTCACCAGCGCATTCCACGCCTGACCGGACGAAACGATATGGCTGCCGGGGGCGGCCAGTTGCGCGCGCATGATGATCGACAGCACGCCGCCGGTCAGCCCGCCGATGGCCGCGAAAATCAGATAGAGCGTGCCGATATCCTTGTGGTTGGTGCTGCAGAACCAACGCACAAAAAAGCCCGGCTTGTGGTCATGATGGTCATGGCCGTGCGCATCATGCGCGGCATCGGAATAGCTGCTCATTGCTTGATCTCCAAGGTCGCGGCGGCGGCGACGCGGCTTGCATCGGCCGTCGGGTTGGCAGCGAACTTCTTCTTCGCGTCGGCGAGCCAGGATGTGTAGTCGCC
>JANXRN010000077.1 GCA_025352995.1 Acetobacteraceae bacterium | reverse complement strand
ATCGGCACCTGCCAACGCCTGGGTTTCGAACAGCCCGGTTGACATATCGAGCCACGCCGCGCCCAGCCCGTCCTTGCTACTGACCAGCGCAAGCAGCAAATTGGGACGCGATGCTTCAAGCAGATTATCTTCGGTCAGCGTCCCCGGGGTAATCAGCCGCACCACATCGCGCTTGATCGGCGCCTTGCCAATGCGGGCTTTCGGGTCCTCCATCTGCTCGCCAACCGCGACACGAAAGCCACGCCGGATCAGCCGGGCGAGATAGGCATCGGCCGCGTGCACCGGCACGCCGCACATCGGGATCGGGTTGCCACCATGGGTGCCGCGATGGGTCAATGCGATGTCGAGGGCTGCCACCGCGGCAATCGCGTCCTCAAAAAACATCTCGTAAAAATCGCCCATGCGAAAGAACAGCAGCGCGTCCGGATGCTGCGCTTTGAGGGCGAACCATTGCGCCATCGCAGGGGTGGCGCCGTCAGGAATGGGGGAGCTAGACATGGCCCAGATGTAGCCGGCCCGGCCCGGATTGCGAAGACGCTTCCCACGACCACGGCCCGCCGTCCATAATGCCGCCGAGCAGGGAGAATGATCAGCATGGCCGAAGGTACCACCACCCGCACCGCGCATGTGTCCGGCGAGGACGCACTGGCGATGCATGCCGCCTACCCGCCCGGCAAACTCGCGACCCGGCTGACCAAACCGCTGACCACGGCACGCGATTTGTCGCTCGCCTATTCACCGGGCGTTGCCGAACCGTGCCTGCATATCGAGCGCGATCCATCGCTCGCCTACGAATATACCTCCAAAGGCAACATGGTCGCGGTGATTTCCAACGGCACCGCTGTTTTGGGCCTCGGCAATCTCGGCGCACTGGCATCCAAGCCGGTGATGGAAGGCAAGATCGCGCTGTTCAAACGTTTCGCCGATGTCGATGGCATCGATTTGTGCCTCAATACCGAAGAAGTCGATGAGTTCGTCAATTGCGTCCGCTTCCTCGGCCCGAGCTTCGGCGGCATCAACCTCGAAGACATCAAGGCGCCGGAATGTTTCGTGATCGAACAGCGCCTGCGCGAACTGCTCGATATTCCGGTGTTCCATGATGACCAGCACGGCACCGCGATTGTTGCGGCGGCTGGCCTGATCAATGCCTGCCACCTGACCGGGCGCAGCATGGCCGAAACGCGGCTGGTGGTGAACGGCGCGGGGGCAGCCGCGATCGCCTGCGTCGAACTGCTCAAAGCGATGGGCATGCGGCACGGCAACATTACGCTGTGCGATACCAAGGGGGTGGTGTTCCAGGGCCGCACCGAAGGCATGAACCAGTGGAAATCGGCGCATGCGATACAAACCAGCGCCCGCACGCTGACCGACGCGCTGGAAGGTGCGGACGTGTTCTTCGGCCTGTCGGTCAAGGGTGCGCTGACCCAGGACATGGTCCGCCGCATGGCCAAGAAGCCGATCATTTTCGCCATGGCCAATCCCGACCCGGAAATCACCCCGGAAGAAGCGCGGGCTGCCAGTGCCGACGCCATCATCGCCACCGGCCGCAGCGACTACCCCAACCAGGTCAACAACGTGTTGGGCTTCCCTTACATCTTCCGCGGCGCGCTCGATGTGCGCGCCAGCACCATCAACGAACCGATGAAAATCGCCGCCGCGGAGGCGCTGGCGTTGTTGGCGCGCGAAGACGTGCCGGATGAAGTCAACGCTGCCGGGGGTGGCAAGCGGCTGCAATTCGGTCCGGAATATATCATCCCGAACGCTTTCGATCCGCGGCTGATCAGCCATTTGCCGCCGGCGGTTGCCAAGGCGGCAATGGATAGCGGCGTTGCGCGCAAGCCAATCGCCGATCTGCGCCGTTACGCGCGCGAATTGTCGGGCCGGTTGGACCCCACCGCCAACGCGCTCGATGGCATCATGGAACGGGTGCGGGCGGCCCCGAAGCGGGTGGTGTTCGCCGAAGGCGAGGAAGAAAAAATCGTCCGCGCTGCCGTCGCCTTCCGCAATGGCGGCTTCGGCACCCCGATCCTGATCGGGCGCGAGGACCGCGTGCTGGCGACCATGGCGACGCTGGGCTTCGCGGATGTTGAGGGCATCGAAATCCACAATGCCAGGCTTTCGACCGGCAATCGCAAATATACCGATTTCCTCTATGCACGGCTGAACCGGCGCGGCTATCTGGCGCGCGACTGCCAGCGCATGGTCAACCAGGATCGCAATGTTTTCGCCGCCTGCATGGTCGCAACCGGGGACGCGGATGCGATGGTCACCGGCCTCACGCGGTCGGCCGCAGTGTGCCTTGCCGATATCGGCCATGTCATCGATCCGGCGCCGGGGGCCATCAGCTTCGGGCTGACCTTGATGCTGGGCGAACGCGGCCAGACCATCTTCATCGCCGATACGCTGATGCATTTCCGCCCGAGCCCAATGGAATTGGCCGACATTGCGGTGGGGGCCGCCGCCGCCGCCCGGCGCCTGGGGCATGAACCGCGCGT
>JANXRN010000014.1 GCA_025352995.1 Acetobacteraceae bacterium | reverse complement strand
TCCGGTGGCCGATGTTTTTGCCGGATTATATGGCTGCATTGGCGTGTTGGCGGCGTTGCGGCATCGGGAAGCGACCGGGATTGGCCAGCAGGTTGATATTGGCATGTTGGACACGCATGTGGCGTGGTTGGCCAATCAGGGCATGAATTATCTGGCGACCGGGGAAAATCAGCCGCGGCTGGGCAACCAGCACCCGAACATTGTGCCGTATCAGGTATTTGCGACGGCGGACGGGCATATTGTACTGTCGGTCGGCAACGATGCGACGTTCAAGCGGTTTTGCGAGGGCGTTGGGCGGTCCGAGCTGCTGGAAGATGCGCGGTTTGCCACCAATGCGGCACGGGTGGGCAATCGGCAGTTGGTAACCGATACATTGGCGCCGGTGATGGCGGCGCATCCGACGCAATATTGGATTGAGAAGTTGGAGGCATTGTCGATCGGCTGTGGCCCGATCAACAAATTGTCGGCGGTGTTTGCCGATCCGCAAGTGGTGGCACGTGGCGCAGTGGTGGAAATGCGCCATGCCAGCGGCGCGGATGTGAAGGTGATTGCCAACCCGGTGCGCTTGTCGGAAACCCCGGCCGATTATCGCCGTGCGCCCCCGACCTTGGGGCAGCACACCGATGAGGTGTTGGGCAGGCTGGGCCTGTCCGCCGAGGACCTCGCCGGGCTGCGATCTAAAGGCACGATCTAATACCAAGCGCCGTCGACCCATGAAGAATGGGTCAACGGCGCTTGGTATAACACCCAATAAAAAAGCCGGCCCAGTTTCCTGGGCCGGCTTCTTTTTTGTCCGCGTTGTCGGCTGAATTACTTCAGCACGATTTCCACGTTGCGGTTCTGCGGCTCACGAACGCCAGCGGCGGTCGGAACGATCGGCTTGGTGTCGCCGAACGCGGTGACCATGATCGACGCCTTGGACACGCCCAAACGGACGAGTTCGGCGGCAACAGCGTCAGCACGCTTCTGCGACAGCATCTTGTTGTAGGCCGGGGTGCCGGACTTGTCGGCGTTGCCCGAAACTTCGATGCGGGTCACAGCCATTTTCGTCGAGGCGCCAGCGGCTTCGGCGATGATCTGGCGGGCGCGGGCGGACAGGTCCGCCTTATCCCAGTCGAAGAACACCAGATAGGTGCGCGACGGGGCTGGCGCCGGGGCGGCAACCGCGGCCGGGGTCGGCATCGGGGCGGCAGCCGGCGCGCCGAAAGCGTAGCGCAGGCCAAGCATGAAGCTGTGATTGTACTGCGAACCGGTGTTCACCGTGCCGCCAACGCCACCAATGGTCGCGCTGTTGTTGTCGTTGGAAACGCGCGCCAGCAGGCGGTATTCAGCGGTAACCGACAGGCCAGGGACGCCGACCGGGATGCCGACGCCGAGAATGCCCTGGACGCCGAGGTTACCCTTGTTGCCGGTCAGGTTAACCGCACCCGCACCCGTGGTGTTACCACGCAGAGCGGACATTTCGTAGCCGACGCCGGCGCCGACATACGGGTAGAACATCGGGCTGCCAACATCGAAGTCGAACAATCCGTTGACCATCACACCGTAAGTGCGCTGGGTCCCGTTGTTCAAGCCGCCTGTGGATGACGTGATGCTCTGGCCGCGATAATTTCCTTCGAGTTCAACCCGCAGGCCGTTGCCGAAGCCCCAGCCGAAGCTGCCGACACCCGCAATGCCAGCACCGCTGCGAAGTTTGGTGCCGGTGCCAGCGGTGGTCACGCCGCCGACGGTCGTGGAATTGACGTTGATGTCGCTCAGCATGTTGTAGCCGACGCCGCCGGCGACATAGGGGCCATTGACAGGCTGGGCTTGTACCGCGCTCGCGGCGACCAGCAGGCCAGCGGCAAGCAATCCAGTGTTAAGCTTCATGACTTCGCTCTCCTTAATCGTTTTAACTCACAACGCCGTCGGCGCTATCGCAATTCACGTCCAAACCAAACAGCTTGGCAATTCGTCGTGTCCGGAACTTAGCAGGCGATCCCAGCGAAGCCAGCACCCAAAACAGGGATGTGGCATGCAAACCATGCTATTTGGCCACTCTGTGGCGAAAATATCACAAAATGGACCGCGCTGGCGTTGCTATCCCCGACAGGTTAACCTGAGGACGGAGGAGAAGCGGCCCCGGTGGGCCGGCCGGCCTTCAAAGCCGGTTGGGGCTGCCCAGCGGCCCTGGGTGGGTTCGACTCCCGCTCTCTTCCGCCACGCTGACTCCTATGATGGGCAATAAGCCAGCTTCATCGGCTGGCTCACGGCAAGGGCTGCGGCTGTCGCTTCCAGTTCCACATTGTTCTTGGCGGCCGCCAGCTGCGCATAATATGCCTCGGCGCCCTTGCATTCAGACGTGCTGTCATAGCCGTAACGCTGCGATTGGGCGTTGGCGAGGCCGGTATCGTAGTCATCCTTGGCCGCCAGTGCGCCACCCTTGAGCTTGGCGCGGGTGAAATAGCCCATCAGGGTTTTCTCGTAGTTTCCAAGCTGGGGCCGGTTTTTGGTGATGAAGGCGTTGTAGGCATCGATATGGCCGCAATTGCGCGCCAGCACGTAGAAACGTACCTTGGTTGCTGCCATGTTGAAGGCTGCCATCTCGGCAGGCTTGGCGCAGATCGGCGCGGTCGGCGCCGGGCCCTCGACATAGGGCGCCGGCGGCGGCGGGGCAGGCGGGGTCGCAGGCTTTTGCGCGCAGCCCAGCAGCAGCAAAGCAGCGATCACGGGAAGGGCAGCGCGCATGGGCTCGACTCCGTTGGCAAAAAATATGTTCGGCGCGTCCATAGCGATGCCGCCGCGTCGCCACAACCGGGCTAGAGTGAAGGCAATGCGCGGATGGTTCGTATCGGCGCATCGGGATCATATGGCGCTATGAACATCATATCTGACCCGAACTGGGATCTGGTCCTGCGCCGCGCGTCGGCGCCGTTCCTTTACGCCGTGCCGACAATGGGCATTTATTGTCGCACCATCTGTCCTTCGCCGCGGCCCCGCCCCGGCAATGTGCGCTATTTCGCCGATGCCCCGGCGGCGGAGGCAGCAGGCTTTCGCGCCTGCAAGCGCTGCGATCCGAAAGGGACTAGGGCTGCCCTGGCCCGCGCGGTGGTGGAAGATGCGTGTGCTGCCATGGCAGCCGCCGAAACCATCCCGTCGCTTGAAGCGCTCGCCACCCGCGCCGGCTACTCGCGCTTTCATTTCCTGCGCATGTTCCGGGACCATACCGGTCTTACCCCGCGCGCTTATGCGGAAGGCTTACGGGCGAAGAAGCTGCAATCGGCCCTTGCCGGCGGTGCACGGGTGATTGATGCGATCAATGATGCAGGTTTCGGCTCCGAATCAAGGGTTTATGAAGACACTGGCAAATTGCTTGGCATGACCCCTGGCGCGCTGCGGCGCGGCGGCAAGGGCGAAACCATTCGCAGCGCCCGCGCTGACAGCCCGTTCGGCCGGCTGCTGGTGGCGGCAACGGGCACCGGCATTTGTTTCATTGGGTTTGCCGAACCTGATGCGGCCCTCGATGCCGATCTGCGCCGGCGCTTTCCCAATGCGGACATTGTCGCCGATGATGCGGGACTGGCGTCGGGTGTTTCAGCGGTGATCCGCGCCATGGTGGAACCATCCGAAGGCATCGCCTTGCCGCTCGATATTCGTGGCACTGCCTTCCAACTGCGGGTCTGGCAGGCGTTGACCACGATCCCGAGCGGGGAAACCCGCAGCTACGGGCAGGTTGCGGTGATGATCGGCGCGCCCAAGGCAGTGCGGGCGGTGGCGACGTCCTGCGCATCAAACCCGGTCGCCATCGCGGTCCCGTGCCACCGGGTCATCGGCGGCGATGGCCGCATGCATGGCTATCGCTGGGGCGTGGCGCGAAAACAGGCCTTGCTGGCGCGCGAAGGGGCGACCATCTAGGGGGTTGGCACCCATAATCGGCAGGTCAATTTGGATAAGCACGCAAAGCCGCATCAAACCGCCCTGGTCCTGCAAGGTGGTGGCGCACTGGGCGCCTACCAGGCCGGGGTTTACCAGGCGCTGCATGAACATGACATCGAACCTGATTGGGTAACCGGGGTGTCGATCGGCGCGATCAATGCCGCGATCATCGCCGGCAATGCGCGCGAACACCGGCTGGACAAATTGCGCGCCTTCTGGGAACGCATTACCGCCCGGCCGGCCTGGGACCTGGCGCCCGACGGTGACATCTGGCGCAAGATGCAGAACGTGGCGAGCACGATGATGACCACGGCACTTGGCCAACCTGGATTTTTCAAGCCGAACCCGGTCAGTGCCTGGTTCAGCCTGCCCGGAGCTGCCTCGGCGACGGCGATGTACGATACCGCTCCCTTGCGCGCGACCTTGCTGGAACTGGTGGATTTCGACCGCATCAACCGCCGCGCCAGCCGCTTTGCTGTCGGCGCGGTCAACGTCACCAGCGGCAATTTCATCTATTTCGACAACGAAGCCGAAATTATTACGCCTGAGCACATCATGGCCAGCGGCGCCCTGCCACCGGCCCTGCCGATGATCAAGATCGGCGGTGATTATTTCTGGGATGGCGGCATCGTGTCGAACACCCCGCTGCAACATCTGCTCGATAATAACGATGACAAAAATACGCTGGTTTTCCAGGTCGATCTTTTCAGCGCGACCGGCGCCTTGCCGCGCGACATGGAAGATGTGCTCGGCCGCCAGAAAGACATCACGTACTCCTCGCGCACCCGCCTCACCACCGATGTCTATCGCCATCTGATGGATTTGAAGGCCCGCCTGCGCGACGCGCTGGCCAAAGTGCCGGAGGAATTACTGTCAGACGCCGATCGGGCAATGAAACTCGAACTTGCAGACCTGCCGGCGATTAATATCCTGCATCTGATTTATCAGCAGAAAGCCTATGAAGGTCATTCCAAGGACCATGAGTTTTCTGAGGCGTCAATGCGCGAACATTGGTCCAGTGGCTACGACGACACCACCCGCACCTTGCGGCAGCGCCATTGGCTGGAAATGTCGCCGCGGCCGGGGGTGCGGGTGCATGATGTGCATCGGGTTTAGGAATACTGCGATCACTTGAAAACCCGAAAAATGGGGATCGGTAGGCTTAGCGAAGAAAGCAAGGCAGCCGCCACAGAGGGTAGCGGAGGAAGGAGAGGGTAGAGGAGAAGCAAAGCAGGATTACCTTGCTTCTCCTGTCTTCTCGTCTTCCTCCGCTACCCTCTGTGGCGGCGTGCTTCCTTTTTTGGCGAATATCACCTTTCAGGTTTTCAAATGAGCGGAGTAAAGTAAAAAAACTTACTCACACTAGTTCCGAGTGCGCACATATTACGGTGCGCCAGTGGGAAAAAGATTTTTTTGGTTCTTTTTGTTCACAAAAAGAACTGCTTCCTTAACCTGCCGCCAACCAGCCGATCCGCCCCGCCACAATCGTCGCCCGCAGCTTTCCGGTCGCATCAACAATCACCAGATCCCCAAGCTTGCCCGGTGCGATCACCCCGCGATCATCAAGTTTGCAGGCCCGTGCAGGATTTTCCGAGATCAGCGCCCAGGCCTGCGGCAGGCTCAGCGCCCCACGCCCGGCGAGGATGAAGGCCGCGCGCAGCATCGCCGGATAGTAATAGTCCGACGCCAGCACCGAGCACACCCCGGCCTCGGCCATTTTCGCCGCCGATGCCCAGCCGATATGCGATCCGCCGCGCACCACATTGGGCGCGCCCATCACCACCGCTTCGCCTGCCGCCCGGGCCGCGCGGGCGACGTCTTCCGAGGTCGGGAATTCACAAATTGCAGCACCTAGCGCGCGAAATTCTTCGCGCTCGCCAATGGTGTAATCATCGTGGCTTGCCATCGGCAGGCCGGCCGCGCGGGCAGCCTCCGCCAGGCGGGTGCGGGCGGCCGGCACCTCCGCACCGCGCGCGGCAATCCGATGCGCCAGCGCACGGAACTCGGGCAACGACATGTTGCCGCGTTCGCTGTATTTGCTCGCCTTGGCGTCGTCGTCGAGCCGTTTCATGATCGAGGGCGTATGGTCGTTGAAGGCAAGCATGTGCACCCGCCCGGCGGTGATGTCGGCGAGCGCGGTGTCGAGCGCATCGAGATTGAAGGCTTCAAACCGCAAATGCACCCGCATGTCGCAGGTGGCGCGATGGGCCTCCAGCGCGTCCAGCAGCCCGCCCCAGGTTTCCAGGCTGCGCAGGCCTGGCTCCCACGACAAGGTTACGCCATGAAAGGCGGTGGTAATGCCGTTGGCGAGCAATTGCCGTTCGGTATCAGCAATGGCGAGGTCTATCGGGAAATTAATGCCCGGTCGCGGCTGCAACTGGCGTTCGAACGCATCGCCGTGAATATCGACAATGCCGGGCAGCACCAGAAGTCCGGTTGCGTCGAAAACCGCGGCATCGGCGCTTGCCCCGTCAACGATCTTGCCGTCAGCGAGATGAATATCGGCGTTTGTCAGCGTGCCCGCGATCAGGGCCTGGCCGTTCTTGATGGTCAAAGCAGTCACAATGATATCCTCGGTTTATGGTTCGAAAACAATTTGCACCCGCGGCGTCGGGTAACGGGCGATGCCATATTCCACCACCCGCCCGGCGCCATCGACATTGATGCTTTCACCGACCAGCAGCGGCCGCCCGCGCGGCATGCGCAGTAGCGCCGCTTCGGCGGCCGTCGGCATCCGGGCAGAGACCCTGGTCACCGCGCGGCGGTAATCGAGCACCCCGACGGTCGCCAGCGCGTCCGATATTGCTGGATTGCGGCGGAGCGCCGCCAGCAGGCCGGGCAGGGCGGTCGCTGAAAAATGATGGCTGCCAATGCTGACCGGGCGGGCGTCGGCAAAGCCGAGCCGTTCCACCAGCACCACTGGCGCCCCCTGCGGCACTTGCAGGCCGAGGGCGATCGTGGTGTCAGCGGCGATTTCTTCGAGCCGAAGCACCTCGCCCGATGGCTCCTTGTTATGCCGCCGTATCCATTCGGAAAACCGCGTGCGGCTCGAAATCCGGTAATCCAGCACGTCTTCGGCAACAAAGCTGCCGCGGCCTTGTTCGATGCGGATCAGCCCGGCGCGCTGCAATTCTTCGAGCGCCCGCCGCACGGTGTGGCGATTGACGGCAAATTCTGCCGCCATCTGCGCTTCGGTCGGCAGGCGCGCGCCGGGCGGCAAAATGCCCGCATCGATCTGTGCTTCCAGCCGCCCCATGATCTGCCGCCAGCGCGCCAGGTCGCCATCTGTCATACGAAATTCATTCTGGGCGGCATCCTGTCCGTGCATTGTGGGTTGACGATAAGCCAGTCCGATCGTATTTGTCTAGATGTCTATACAAATACGGAGTGCGCTTTGCCTGATCCATCTATTGCGGCCCGCCAACGCTGGATGGCTGTTCTGGCCCGGGCCGATTTGACCCAAATGACCGCTCTGCTTGCCGATCAGCCGCCGCTGGCGCCGCATGTTGTGCTGCGCGGGCCGGAAAATGGCCTGGTCATGCTGCGTGCCCGTGCCGGTGGTGCCGGCAGCAAGTTCAATCTGGGCGAAATGACTGTCACCCGCTGCACGCTTCGCAATGATGATGGCTATGTCGGGCATGCCTATATTAAAGGGCGGGAGCGGGCGCGGGCGACGCTTGCCGCCGCGCTTGATGCCGCTTTGCAGGACCCGGCGCGGCACGATGCGCTTCAGGACGCGGTGATCGCGCCACTGGCCGCGACGCAAGCCGAAGCCCGCGCTGCAATTGCCCGCCGCGCCGCGGCAACCCGGGTCGATTTCTTCACCCTTTCCACCATGCGGTCCTAGAACATGGCAGTGTCGCTCCCCGGTTTTGCCGATCCTGTCCTGGATGCCCAGGCCTGTTTCCGCGCGGTTCTTGACGCAATGGCCCGACCCGGCAGCACCCATCAGGTTGGCGCCAATCTGGTCACCCCGGCGCCGCTCTGCCGGGCGGCGGCGTCCGTGCTGCTGGCATTGGTAGATGGCGAAACCAGTGTTTTCGTCGATCCTGCGTTCGCCGATGCGGTCGATTGGTTGCGCTTTCATTGCGGTGTCGTGCCATCGTCGCACCCAAATGAGGCTGCTTTCGTGCTCGCCGCGTCCTTGCCCGACCTCGCCGGGGTTAATTGCGGCAGCGATGAAGGCCCGGAAGATGCGGCAACGGTGATTGTGCAAGTATCAGGCTTCGGGGAAGGCCCGGCTTTCATTTTGTCCGGACCCGGCCTGCAATATCCAGTTGAGCTGCGGGTCAGCGGGTTGCCCGCCGACTTCGCCGCCCGCTGGGCTGCCAACCACGCATTATTCCCGCGCGGGATCGATCTGATCTTGTGCGCCGGCGATCGTCTGGCCGCCTTGCCCCGCAGCCTGACCGTCAAGGATTCCTGATCATGGCCTATGTAGCCGTCAAAGGTGGTGAGCGCGCGATTGACAACGCCCATGCCTGGCTCGCTGAAGCGCGTCGTGGCGATGCCTCGGTCGCCGAT
>JANXRN010000546.1 GCA_025352995.1 Acetobacteraceae bacterium | reverse complement strand
CCGCGCTGACCTGGGCGCTGATTTCTTGCAGATGTTCATTCATGGCTTCGGCATTCACCGCCGGCATGATGATGGCAGCGCCGACGCAGTATGATCCATACGCGTGATCTTAACCGGAGCTGACATCGATGCCTCCGTCACCGCGAAATGCTGAACGGAACCATCGAATGAATGTTTAGACGATTTGCATCGACCGATATGAGTCGAAAGTGCCGACGATTGGTATTATACTAAGCGCCCTTGATGTTGACCCATGAAGAATGGGTCAACGGCGCTTTGTATAAGTCTTTGCTTGGCGCACCGCCGCCGGCTAACCCGGCGCGCAATACCAAGCGCCCGAATGGCTGGAACGGTCAGCCATTCGGGCGCTTGGTATAACTCCGCTACCCTCTGTGGCGGCTTTCTTGCCTCTGGTCAGTTCAGAGCCGGGTGATTGAGGTTTGCTCACAACGGGTGGAAACTCTCGGCGGAGCACGCATCAGTTTTTCGGGTTTTCAAGCGACCATGGTAGAGCAAAAAAACTTTTCCACTTTGGTTCCGAGCGCTCCGCTGCTACGGGGGGAAGCACGCCAACGGCAAGGAATAGATAAAAAGTTTTTTTGGTTCTTTTTGGTCACAAAAAGAACTGCTTGCTTTCCGACTTTTCTTGACTTGGAGTCTTTCTTATAAAAGAACCTGGGTAGTTACTCTTTTTGTGCACAAAAAGAAGAATCCCCCCTCCTACGGCCTCTTTTGCAGCGGAGGCATCACATCATCCGGAATAGGACAAACATAAGGCGTCACCGCAATCCGCGCCGCGAGATCGGCCTTGGCACGCACGATCAGGTCGGGATCGCCGATCGCCTCGATCGCGGTTGCCGCCATGACTTTCGCGACATGGACCATGCCTTTCTTGGCGAGCGGCGATTTGCCTTGCGCGGTAAGCTGCCAGGAATGAAACGGGGTGCCGATCGCGACAGTTGCGCCATCGGCCTGCACCAGCGGCACTTTCCAGCTAACATCGCCGACATCGGTGCTGCCGAGCATGGCCTCACCGATCAGGCCGAGCGGGGAGATTTCATCGGCAAGCGGCTGATCCTGGCGCGGTTTCAGCCCGGCGCGACGATATTGCGATTCAATGTCGGCCGGCGTCAGAGTGGCGCGGATTTTCTCGGCGAATGCGCGGTCCTCGGCGTCAAAACCGGGCGGGCCAAGGCGGAGGAACTGGTCCTGCATGGCGCGTTCGAGCGGGGCGTTGGCCATCAGGTTTGAAACCGCGCTGATAACGACGATCTCGACGCTGGTTTCAGTCATCAGCGCAGCCCCCTCGGCGACCTTGCGCACCCGGGCGACAAGGGCCTGCATTTCCGCAAGATCGCGCGCCCGCACCGCGTAGCGCACCTTGGCTTTCGCCTGCACCACGTTGGGCGCAACGCCGCCACCATCCAACATCGCGTAATGGATACGCGCGTCGGACGGCATGTGTTCACGCATATAATTGACGCCGACATTCATCAGTTCGACGGCATCGAGCGCGGATCGGCCGAGATGCGGCGCGGCCGCGGCATGGCTCGCCCGGCCAGTAAAGGTGAAATCAAGCCGCGTGTTGGCCAGCGATCGCGCGTCATTCACCCCGGCGAACGGCATCGGGTGCCAGGTGATGGCGATATCGACATCGTCGAAGGCGCCGGCGCGCACCATGAAGGCCTTGGCTGCCCCGCCTTCTTCGGCAGGGCAGCCATAATAGCGCACCCGACCGGGGAGGTTGTTGGCAGCGAGCCAGTCCTTCACCGCGGTCGCCGCCAGCAAAGCCGCCGAGCCAAGCAGATTATGGCCGCAACCATGCCCCATGCCATCGCCCGGCAACGGCGTGTGCTCGGTCGCGCCGGCTTCCTGGCTGAGCCCGGGGAGCGCGTCATACTCACCAAGGATGGCAATAATCGGCCCGCCCTCCCCGGCTTCGCCCATCACAGCGGTGGGGATGCCGGACAGGCTCTCGGTAATGCGAAAGCCCTGGCGCTGCATTTCCTCAGTGTGTTGGGCGACCGAGCGGAATTCGGTATAGGCGATTTCCGGCATGTCAAAAACGCGGTCGCTCAGCGCCTCGAACGCGGCGCGCTTGGCATCCACCAATTGCCAGATTTGGTCCGAATTACGCATCGCCTGCTCCTGGATTTTTCGGATTGGAGGATGGGCCGAGGAGGTGGGTAGATCAAGTGAGGCAGGGGAAGGCAAGCAGTTCTTTTTGTGAACAAAAAGAACCAAAAAACTTTTTCTCACTTTGTTGCCGTTGGCTTGGGACTGCGGTGGGACCCACGCCGGCGGCAACAATAGATAAAGATTTTTTTGCTTCTTTGGTAACTGCCCAGGTTCTCCCCGAATCTCGCCGCCGGAAGATTAAAGCCAAGAAAGCACTCCTTTTTTTTGCAAAAAAAAGGAGCAAAAAAACTTTTCCACCTTGGTTCCGAACGCTGCGCTGTTGCGGGATGCGCACGCCAACGGCAAGAAATAGATAGAAAGTTTTTTTGGTTCTTTTTGT
>JANXRN010000441.1 GCA_025352995.1 Acetobacteraceae bacterium | reverse complement strand
TTCGTTGCCGATCACGCTTTGGAAATCGCGCACCATGGCGGGATAGGGATGCGGGCCGGCGACGGTGCCGATGATGTAGAACGTGTCTGACACGTTGGCGACCCAATCGCGCAGAGCCTCATTCATCGCGTCCTTCAACGTGGCGGCACCGGAGGTGACCGGCTTCACCTCGGCGCCGAGCAACTTCATGCGGAACACGTTGGGCGCCTGGCGGGCAACGTCGGTGGCACCCATATAAACCGTGCAGGGCAGGCCAAACAGCGCGCAGACGGTCGCTGTCGCCACGCCATGCTGGCCCGCGCCGGTTTCGGCGATGATCCGGGTTTTGCCCATGCGCTTGGCGAGCAGGATTTGCCCCATGCAGGAATTGATCTTGTGGGCGCCGGTGTGATTGAGCTCATCGCGTTTGAAGTAGATTTTGGCGCCGCCGAGCCGATCGGTCAGGCGTTGGGCGAGCCAAAGCGGGCTGGGCCGGCCGACATAGTCTTTCAGATAAACATCGAGTTCGGCCTGAAAGCTCGGGTCCGCTTTGGCGGCTTCGTAGGCGGCTTCAACTTCCAGCACCAGCGGCATCAGGGTTTCGGCGACAAAGCGGCCGCCAAATTCGCCGAACCGGCCGCGCGCGTCAGGGCCAGTGCGGAGCGAGTTGGCGGGAAATGGGGAAATCGGCTTGTTCAACTTGGCGCCTCCGGTGATGGCGGTGTCATACCGCGCCTTGGGTGGGCGTCAAGGCGAGGGCGGCCAGGATGATTGGTCGCGGGGGAGGGTGGCGTGCGGATCGTGGGGGTGGATTTGGTCACCCGAGGGGAGGTTGGCAAGAAATACGACCAGATTGGTTCCGCCAGGATGGCGCACGGATGGATAAAGCAGTCCCCGACGCCCTGCCGCGATCAGCCGATCGGCGATCAGCCAGCTTGGCGGCGTTTGCCGCGTGGTGCGGGCGAGGAATTTCCAGTCGCAGGACGCATCGGCAAACTGGGCTGCATCCAGTTCAGCAACCCTATCAATGTCCATCTGATAGGCGACCAAAGTGCCAGGTGGTGCGATGAGCGCGCCTTGGGCGTATTCGGCAAGGGCCGTCACCGGGTCGGCAGCAAGGTAAAGGGCAGCGTTTCCAGGGCGATTGAACCGCCCGCCAAACATCGCCGCACCTGCGCCGCTCGTTGGTTGGCTTGCCCATTTGGGGCCGTGGAATCGATAGAAAATACGGTCCGGCGTGAGCCGAACCAGCTTCACCCGGTCGCCCCGTTCCTAAGGTCCTCAAGAAACAACATCACGGCGTCCGTATGACCCGCTGCGACCAGTTCAGCGGCCGTCTGGTGGCGGTAATCTGCGATCGGTTCATTCATAAACCAGCAGATCGCCCGATCGGCATCGCCGGTCAGTTCAGTCGCCGAACTGATCACCTTCACCATCGCCCGCAGGCTTTCCTGCACTTTTGGCGATTCTGGATGCTGGCTCAGCGTGTTGCGGTGCACCCTCGTCATGTTGGCCAGCGATTGCACGCTGAGGCCGGCAAGTTTGGCAAAGCGGGTTGGGGACAGATAGGGTGTGTTTGGTTCACGCAAGCGGCCGAACAGGCTTGAATCGGGCTTTTCAAGGGTTGCGGACATCTGATCAATCTCCTGTTTGCACAATATATGCCCAATCGATGCCCGCTTCAAGCACAGTCTACATCGTCGCCCCCAGCACCCAAGGCGCGAACTCGGCCGCCCCAAAGTCGAAAGCCTCACTCGCCGTCGGCGTGCCGGACGCGGTCCGCAAGATCAGGTCGAAAATCCGATGGCCGCATTGCTCCACGGTTTCGTCACCGTCGGGCACGGTGCCGCAGTTGATGTCCATGTCTTCTTCCATCCGTCGATACATCGCCGAGTTGGTGGCAAGCTTGATCGAGGGTGCGGGCTTGCAGCCGAACACGCTGCCGCGGCCAGTGGTGAAGCAGACCAGGTTGGCGCCGCCCGCCACCTGGCCGGTCGCTGCCACCGGATCATAGCCGGGCGTATCCATGAACACGAAGCCGCGCGCGGTGACCGGTTCGGCATAGCCCACCACATCGACCAGATTGGTGCTGCCGGCTTTGGCCATCGCGCCGAGCGACTTTTCCAGAATCGTGGTCAGCCCGCCCGCCTTGTTGCCAGGGGATGGGTTGCTGTCCATCTCCGCCCCGTTTTTCGCGGTGTAGTTTTCCCACCAACGCATCAGCCCGACGAGCTTTTCGCCCACTTCGCGGCTTTCGGCGCGACGGGTCAGTAGATGCTCGGCGCCATATGTTTCGGGGGTTTCGGACAAGATCACCGCCCCGCCATGGCGCACGATCAGATCGCTGGCGATGCCGAGTGCGGGATTGGCGGAAATGCCGGAATAGCCGTCGGACCCACCGCATTGCAGCGCGACCGTCAGCCCGCTGACCGGCACCGGTTCCCGCCTTGCAGTGTTAGACTCCGCCAGCACGTCCCGCACGAAATCGATCCCGGCCTGGACCGTCTTGCGGGTCCCGCCCATTTCCTGGATGTCCATTGCCCGCAACCGGCCGGCCAATTTCTGTTCGGTCATCAGCCCGCCAAGCTGGTTCACCTCGCAGCCCAGACCCAACATGATCACGTGGCTGAAATTCACATGCCGCGCATAGCCGCCCAAGGTGCGTCGCAGCACCGCCAGCGGCTCCCGATCGGTCATTCCGCAGCCGGTCTTGTGGGTCAGCGCCACCACCCCGTCGACGTTCGGGAAATCTGCCAGCGGATTATGGCCGGTGAACGGGTTCTTCTTGAACGCGTCGGCCACCATGTCGGCGACATGGGCGGAACAATTTACCGACGTCAGAATGCCGATATAATTCCGTGTCGCCACCCGCCCATCCGGCCGCCGAATGCCCATGAAGGTTGCGGGTGAGGCGAAATACTGGGTCGGCACCGCGTCCGCGCCCCAGGCATAATCCTTGGCGAAGTCACCCATGCCGATATTGTGGACATGGACATGTTCCCCCGGTGCGATCGGCCTGGTCGCAAACCCGATAATCTGCCCGTAGCGTCGCACAGCATCGCCTGGCTGATGCGATCGCACTGCGACCTTGTGTCCGGCCATGATGCGGCCCGTGGTCGCCAAATTGTCGCCGATCGACACGCCGGGCAGCAGCGATGCGCGGGCGATGACGACGGTGTCTTCGGGGTGGAGGCGGATGGTGGTGGGGGGCATGGTGACGGTCCTTAAGATAAGGAAGCAGTTCTTTTTGTGAACAAAAAGAACCAAAAAAACTTTTTCTCACTTTGTTGCCGTTGGCTCGGGACCATGGTGAG
>JANXRN010000529.1 GCA_025352995.1 Acetobacteraceae bacterium | reverse complement strand
ACCGGCTGCAAGATCGACATCAACGATGATGGCACGATCAAGATTGCCTCGTCCGACCCGGAAAAGGCGCAGATGGCGATCGACAAAATCCGCGGCATCGTGGCCGAGCCGGAAATCGGCGTGATCTATAACGGCAAAGTGGTGAAAACCGCTGAGTTCGGCGCGTTCGTGAACTTCCTTGGGTCCAAGGACGGCCTGGTTCACATCTCCGAACTGCAGCAGGGCCGAGTGCAGAAGACCACTGATGTGGTCAATCAGGGTGACGCGGTGAAGGTCAAGGTGATCGGCTTCGATGATCGCGGCAAGGTGAAGCTGTCGATGCGGGTGGTCGATCAGGCGACCGGCGCCGATATTGGCGACACGGTTGGGCCGAAGGGCGGCGATCGGCCGGATCGTGGCCCGCGGCCGCCGCGTGGTGAAGGCGAACAGCCGGCCGGCTAGGCACGACTGACATCCAAACTGGAAACCCATTCGCGCCGTTGGTGTGCGGATGGGTTTTCTGCTATCCGGGAGCCAAGGAAAGTAGGTCTTCTTTTTGTGAACAAAAAGAAGCAAAAAAACTTTCTCACTTTGGTTCGGAGGGCGCACCGGCCTTGGTGTGTCGTGGATAAAAAGTATTTTTTGGTAACAGGACAAAAACTACCATGAAGCCGATCAACGCGATTCGCATGGGTGGTGTGGACGTGCTGCCTCTGGTTGAAGGCGGTAAAGGGGTGGCGGTGTCAAACGGCACCACGGCAGGCCATTGGGCGGCCGGTGGCGGCGTGGGCACCTTGTCGGCGGTTAACGCCGACAGCTACCGCGAAGATGGCAGCGTGATCCGCCAGACTTACACATCGACCAAGCGGCGCGAGCGGCACGAAGAAATGGTCGCCTATGGCATCGCCGGCGGCATTGCCCAGGCACAGCGGGCGCATGACATCGGCGGCCCGAAGGCGCGCATCCACGCCAACGTGCTGTGGGAAATGGGTGGCGCCGAACGCATCGCCATCGGCATGCTGGAAGGCGCCAAGGGGCTGATCCACGGCATTACTTGCGGCGCGGGGATGCCGTACCGGCTGTCGGATATCGCCCAACGCTTCAACGTGCATTACTACCCGATCATTTCGTCCGCCCGCGCGTTCGGCGCGCTGTGGAAGCGGGCCTATCACAAGGCAGCCGAGTTGCTGGGCGGGGTGGTGTATGAAGACCCGTGGCTGGCGGGCGGGCATAACGGGCTATCCAACTCGGAAAATCCGCTGGTGCCGGAAGACCCGTATCCGCGGGTGCTGGCGCTGCGCAAGCTGATGCGTGAATTCGGCCTGGGCGAAACCCCGATCATCATGGCGGGCGGGGTGTGGTGGCTGGAAGAATGGGAGCATTGGATCGATAATCCCGAACTCGGCCCGATCGCGTTCCAGTTCGGCACGCGGCCGCTGCTGACCACGGAAAGCCCGATCGGCAGCGCCTGGAAGCGCCGGCTGCTGACCTTGAAGAAGGGCGACATCTTCCTCAACCGGTTCAGCCCCACCGGATTCTATTCATCGGCGGTGAACAACCCGTTCCTGCGCGAGTTGCAGGCGCGCACCGCGCATCAGGCGGCCTACACGCTGGAAAAAATCGGCGAACACCAGGCTGAATACGGGGTCGGCCCGCGCAAGCGGCTGGTCTATCTGACCGAGACCGATCTGGCCCAGGTGCGTGGCTGGGAGGCCCAGGGGCTGACCGAAGCGCTGCGCACGCCGGACAACACGCTGATTTTCGTCACGCCGGACAGTGGTCGGCAGATCCTGGCTGATCAGACCGCGTGCATGGGTTGCCTGACGCAATGTCGGTTTTCCAACTGGTCGCAGCAGGGGCCGGATTACGACAACGGCAAGCGCGCCGATCCGCGCAGTTTCTGCATCCAAAAGGCGTTGCAGGATGTGGCGCATAATGACGAGGACGAGAAGGTTCTCGATAACAACCTGATGTTCTCCGGCCATAATGGCTATCGCTTCGCGCTGGATCCGTTCTACTCGAACGGGTTCATCCCGACGGTGCGGCAATTGGTCGAACGGATTCTCACTGGCCGCTGAAGATGTCGGGCATCAGTGTTGAAAAACGTGCCCAGGTGATCGTCCTGGGCAACGAAAAAGGTGGCTCGGGCAAATCGACGGCGGCGATGCATGTGATCGTCGGGCTTTTGCGCGATGGCTACAAAGTCGGCGCGATCGATCTGGATGCGCGGCAGGCGACGTTGGGGCTATACCTGGAAGCCCGCGCAGCGTTTGCCAAAGCGCGCGGGATAGACCTGCCGCAGCCACTGGCGGCGGCGGTGCAGCGCAGTGAGTTGGATAGTCGGGCCGAGGCCGAAGCGGATGAAACCGCACGCTTTACCGCGGCCCTGGGCGCGCTATCGCAAGCTTGCGACATTGTGGTGCTGGATTGCCCAGGGTCTGACACGTTCCTGAGCCGGTTGGGGCATGCGCAGGCGGACACGCTGATCACCCCGATCAATGACAGTTTCGTCGATTTCGCGATGCTGGCGAAGGTTGATCCGGATAATCACGACGTGGTGCGGCCGAGCATTTACAGCGAAATGGTGTGGGAAGCGCGCAAGCGGCGCTTCAGCCGCGATCGTGGGCGGATTGACTGGATTGTGATGCGCAACCGGCTTGGTGCGACCGAAGCGCGCAACAAGCGCGATGTGGGGGCGACGTTGGAGGCGCTGGCCAAGCGGATCGGGTTTCGTACCGTGCGCGGCTTTGGTGAGCGGGTGATTTTCCGCGAGTTGTATTTGCAGGGGCTGACCTTGATGGACGTGAAGGAGGTCGGCGGCCTCGGCATCCATATGGGGATGAGCCATGTGGCGGCGCGGAATGAGGTTCGGGCGCTGATCGGGGCGATCAAGAAGCCGGCGCCGGAGTTGGAGTTGGGGTAGCGGTCAAGGGGCGGCGGTGGCTTCGAGGCGGGCGCCGAGGTCTTCGAGGCTGGCAGGCGGGCAAATGGACGCCAGCTTGCGCATGGTTTGGCGGTAGGCTTCGAGCGCGGGACCTTGCTTTTGGCCGGCGCCCTGGTCGCGCAAGGCGGTATAAAATGGCAAGTAGCAGGCTCGAACATCTTTGACGGTGAGCGGATCCTCATGGCGAAGTGCGATTTCGACGTCGGCCGGGGGGAGAAGTTGCGCAGTGACGTCAAGCGCGGACCATGGCCAGGAGGCGCGCTTATCGGGTGCGATTTCAGGTGCCACAGCCCGCGCGCGTCGACTGGCCTCAGCGCGGTCGATCGTCGCCAACCAAAGAATGCCCAGGCCGCGAATTGCAGGCGATCCGTTAGAAATGACGGCCTGAAAATCCTCAGCAGCGTCGCTGGCACGGCCAAGCCGCCGCCTAACGACGCCCCGGTATCCGTGACCGTCCACGTAGTGCGGATCGAGTTCGAGCCCGCGATCAAGGTCGGCTAGTGCATCGTTGATTTTACTGTCGAGCGCCAACACAAGTCCGCGGAAAATAAACAGATGCGCCACTGGACCGGGTGCCGCCGCGATCGCACGCGAAATATATCGCGATGCTTCATCAAATTTCCCAAAATTCGCTGCCAAAACTGCGCAAGCTGTCGGACCATCAACACGAAGAAAAGGCATCTTGTCATCCGGCTCAAGCGTCAACAACAACTTGCAATCAGCCTGACCACGCGCGTATTGATCCGAATTTTGAAGGGCTGTGATGCGAGCTGTCAACAAGGCGGCGTTCAATGGGTCCTTGGCCAAGGCAGCATCGTAAACAGCGATTGCCTGGACAGATTTCTCCTGTCCTACCAACAATAGACCGCGCACCAATGAAACATAGTAACTATCTGGCGCGATCGTCATTGCGCGATCGACATCAGGCTCAGCGTCAGTAAATCGGCGTTGAGTCAACGCGACAAACGCTCGATATCCGAGTGCATCAACGTTATTCGGGTTGATGCTCAGGGCTGCATTGCAATCAGCCAGGGCAAGCGCCAGCCGGTCCATTTTTACAAAAAATCCCGCGCGGCCGGCCAAGGCGGCGGCCCGATCCTGACTGTAGCGGACAACGTAGCTCCAATCCTCGAGTGCTGGTTCATACCGCAAGAGAAATCCATAGGCGATGGCGCGCGCATTTCGCGCCTGAACGCTATCGCGCAGCCGAATCGATTGGGTCAGATCATCAATGGCTTCCGCAGTTTGCCGCATCCGTCGCCGATATTCGCCGCGGGTGAGATAGGCAGAGGCGAGAACATCGTTTTGGACCGTGTGAGTGGCGATGATCGAGTCTAGTCGCATTATGCCTTCTTGGGACTTCCCTGCCTTGATCAGCTGAATCGCGGCGATGACAGGGTCTGGCTCGGACGCCGAAGCAGCGTTCACCGAAAGCAGCAAACAGGCTAGCGCGATTGTGAAAAAAGTGCGACTGAACATGTGACGCTTGGATCCGTGATTTGCGAAGAGAGCCAATTTGGTGTGCGACTCTTTTTTTTGTAGTGTAACTTATACCCCCGAGCTTGACAAGCTTCGAAAAACGATTGCTTATGTCCAACAAATAGTCATGTCCAGCAAGGCAAAATCGTCTGGAAGTGGCATTTAAATGAGGAGCAACAAGCTATGGCTGATCCCAGAGTTGCCGATTTTGTAAATACAGCCATTGGTATTGGCAAGGGCATCGGCGGTGTCTTTGGGATTGGGACGGGAACGAATGCTGGTATTTTACAAGTCACCTTTAAAGATGATGGAAGTTGGCAAATCGGTTTAGTTGCGGGAGCATTAAATACAAACACTCCAGGTGCATCTACAGCGAAAACAGGTACCTCCGGCCCACTGATCAATGGTTTCGGGGGATTTCTTAATTTTCGCCCAGGGTCAGACGTAGTCGAAAGTGTCGAGATCGGACCATACGGAAAAAAAGATTCGACGCGGGCCATAGTCTATGGACCACAGGCTACCACGTTACCGCAATTGCCCCCCAAGACAGATATAATTATCGAAGACACGACCTCAGCGGCCGATTCGACTACACAACCGGCTGAAAAAATCGAGGTAGCCGAAAAGGATTGGAGCAGCGTACGCGGTGGCGGTGATCCTCTTGTGCTGAATTTCAGCGGCCATCAAGTTCACACCACCGCTGTCAACACATCAAGCGCTCATTTCGATCTCGCGAATACCGGAACTGCAACTGTGGCTGGCTGGATCACCACTGACGAAGGGTTTCTGGTTATCGCGCCGCCGAGCGGTCAGGCCATTACGAATGGCAGCCAGTTGATCCCCACATTTGCGAGCCTCGCCGCTTTGGATACCAACCACGACGGGATATTGGATAGTCGCGATGCTGGCTTTGCTAACTTGCGTGTATGGCAAAATTCGACTGACGACGGGGTGTTCCATGCGGACCAATTGCATACGCTTCAATTCGAAGGTGTGGCATCGATCAATCTCGGCGCGACGGACATTAATGCATATGACAATGGCAATTTTGTTATGCAAGATAGCAGCTTCATGTACAATGACGGCTCGACAGGCGATGTGGCCAGCGTCTTACTGAGCGGGGGCGCAGCGCCAATCGGAAATACGCTTTACGTGACAAGCACAAGCTCAACCTTGGTCACGGCAGACGGCCAGGTCATTGAGGCAGTCAATGGTGGGACCGGCCATACGTATGATGCCGGCGCAAGCGGCGTGTCGGCGCTCGTCGGTGGGCAGGCGGGCGATACATTCACTGCGGGAAACGCTTCTTATGCTGTGCTTATTGGCGCGGATGGGGTGAACCTCAACGCCGGCACGTCGGCGAGCGTCATTCTGGTCGGCGGCGCCCACGCAACACTGACCGGGACCGGCGCGGGAACTGTCGAGTATCTTACGACCGGCAACAACTCGAATGTCTATGCCGGGGCCACGAATAATCTGGTGTTGACGGCGGGCGACAACAACACCGTCGTCGTCACCCAAAATAACGCGACGGTCCTGGCGTTTGGGGCGAACACGGCGGTAAACGGTGTCAACAACACGGGTTTGAACGTCGCGACCTTCGGCGCCCATGGCACTATCAATGTCGGCGCCAACGCCACTGTCTACGCCGGCGGTGACAGCACGTCCGTGCAGGCCGGTGTCAATTCCAACGTCACCATTGCTGGCACCAACGACCTCGGCAATATCCAGGCCGGTTCTACTGTCAGCATCGCCGGCTCCAACAATCAGGCGGTGATCGGCGCTGGCGCCACGGTGTTGGAGGCTGGGAGCAATAATTCCATCAATGTCGGCACGTCATCGAACGTGACATTGCAGGGCACTCAGAATTTCGCGCTGGTCGGCGCGAACGGGACGGTGCTTGAGGCCGGGAACAATAACACCGTCTATGCCGGCACGCAGACCAACATCACGGTGACCGGCACGTTGGATCAGGCAAATATCGCCAACAACTCCAACGCGCTGCTCGGCGGCGTCAACAGCACCGTAACGGCAACCACCTTCGCCAACGTGACCGTCACCGGCACGGGGGATGTTGCCACGACCGGCGCAGGATCGAACGTGCTGGTTTCGGGCAACGGCAATTGGGCGTTTACGGGTGACCAGACCAATTTGACGCTATCCGGCAACAGCGACTACGCGACGACGGGTACCGGATCAGTTGCCTTGCTCAGTGGTACGGGCGATACGCTGGTGTCGGGCACACAAACGACTGTCGGGATTAGCGGAAATACTGATGCGTTGGTGAGCGGCGCGGGATCGTCCGTCGCGGTGACCGGCAATCACAATTATATTGCTGCCACCAGCAGCACGGTCAGCGTTGCCAGCAACCTCAGCGTCGATGTGGTCGGTGACGGGATGGTGGTGAACGCGGCCAGCAATAACATCGTTGGCGTCTATGGCAGCGGTGACACGACCAATGTCAGCGGTACCGGCACTGGCGTATGGGTCGGTCGGAACGGACAATATGCGAGTGCGGCCAATGATGATGTGGTGAACCTGGCGCAAGGTGGGGTTGTGTTCGTGTCGGACAATTCCCGGGTGGATGTTTTTGGGAACTCCGCCACAGTCCTGGCGGGTAGTGCCGATACGGTCGGGTTGTACGGGACCGGCAATAGCGCAAGCCTTTCTGGCAGCAATACAGGGCTATGGCTCGGCGGTGGGGCAGTTGTGTCGTTGGGGGCGGCGGGCGAATATCTCCACACGAATACGGCACAACTGGCCAACGATGTGGTGTCCGGGCTCGCCGCGGGGAATGGGATTGATATCAGCGATTTGATCCCCGGTTCTGCGACGCTTGGGTTCACCGCCAATGCCACGGGTGGCGTGGCGGCGCTGACCGATGGGGTGCGCAGCACGCAGTTCCAACTAAACGGGAGTTACAATCCGGCGAATTTGCATCTCGCGGCAGATGGGTATGGCGGGATTTTTTTGAGCTATGGGTAGGTGAGGGCTGCGGCGCATGGGTATCAGGGGACAGTGATCAGCTACTCCCCGTAGCTGCCTCGATGGGGTGCGCGCATTTAATTCACGTTTATATAACTATCATAATTGCGCGAATTTGTGATAGCCCGGCTGCCATGGATAATTTAACGCCCCTCCCCCAATTGCTGGACAGGCTCGCCAGCGCGCTGACGCGCGTGCTGTTCGGCTTTCGGCAGGGTGTGGCCAACAAGGTTGCGCATTTGCAGCCTTATTCGGTGGTGCTGATGGCGCTGTGGGGGCGCGTGGGGCGGGCGCAGGCGCGGATTGCGAGGTTTCTGACGCGGTTGCAGGCCGGGACTTTGCCGCCGGTTCGGGTGCGGACGGAGGCGGAGAAATTACGGCGGAAAGGGCGTGAGGTTCCGGATGCGCGGGCGTTGGCGCATGATCTCGGCTGGGTGCGCGAGCAGGCGTTGATGGAGTTGAATTTGGCGCGCGGCGCAACGGAGGCGTTGCTGGCGGAGCCGCAGGTGCAGCGTTTGCTGGCGGCGGAGCCGCGGTTTGCCAAGATGATGCGGGGTTTGTGTCGGCTGCTCGATCTCGATGTGTCGGTGCCGGGCTACAAGCCGCCGAAGCGGAAGAGTGTGCCGGGCGCTGCGCTGGTGCAAGTGAGTTCGCTGGGGTTCCGGGAGTATGTGGACGGGCGGGTGGAGCCTCCGCCGGGGCTTGTGTTTGCGCGATAAAGAGCGCGGATTTGCGCGCATTTTGTTACGATATCGAAACATTTTCGTAAAAACGGATCAACAGTGACGGAGATGGCCAGGGGGAGTACGCCAACGGCGAGGAATAGATGAAGTTTTTTTGCTTCTTTTTGTTCACAAAAAGAAGACCTTCCTCCCACGTCAAATCTTCGCCGAAACCATCCCCAACAGATCTTTCGCCCGCACAATCCCGCTGCCGATAGCGGAGCCGACCAGCCCACAGGCGGCGCGGGCAACGGCTGCCGCGGTACGGGGGGCGACGCCGGCGGCGAGGCAAGCAGCGAGGGCGGCGACGGCGGCGTCTCCGGCACCGGCGAGGTCTCGGGTTTCATCGGTGGACAGCCGCATATGCATGCAGCCGTCGGCATCGACGAAGGACAGGCCGATGGCGCCGCGTTTGATCAGCAGGGCGCCGAAGCGGTGGGCCTGGCGGAGCGCTTCGCCGGCCTCGGCGATTTCCGCGTCGGTGCCAATTGCGTCTTCGCCGAGCAGGTTATGGGCGTGGGGGACAAGCACGTCGGCGCCGGCGAAGCGGGCCCAGTCTTCCGATCGCAAATCGATCACGACTTTGCGGCCAGCGGCCTGAGCGGTGGCGATCAGCTGGGCGGGGATATCGCCAGCGA
The DNA here is from genome assembly GCA_025352995.1 of Acetobacteraceae bacterium. Classification (GTDB taxonomy): domain Bacteria; phylum Pseudomonadota; class Alphaproteobacteria; order Acetobacterales; family Acetobacteraceae; genus CAITOL01. Next base: position 9,695 of record JANXRN010000529.1, on the reverse strand, counting down.
GGACGCCTTTGCGATAGTCGGACAGGACCAGCACCGAGGTCGCGGCGATGGCGCCGTTGGCCACGCGCAGCAGGCGTTCGGCGAGTTTGGGATGCAGCGGCCGCGTGTCTTCGCGATCGGCGCGCAGCAGATGCTGGCCACCACGGCGGGCGCTTTCGGCGACGAAACGGGTTTTGACCGTGGTTTGTCGGCCGCCCTGGACCAGCAACCAGGGTTCCACTCCGGCCTGGCCGCCGATCAGCCCGGTCAGTTCGGTGCCGGCGCGATCATCGCCGATCACCGACACAAACGCGCAGGCCGCCCCCAGGCCGATCAGGTTATGGACGACATTGCCGGCGCCGCCGGGTTCGGCGAGTTCTTTTTCAACCACCAGCACCGGCACGGGCGCTTCGGGGCTGATGCGGCTGATGCGGCCGAAAATATAGCGATCGAGCATGGCGTCGCCGACCACCAGCACCCTGGCATGGTCGAGCTTTTTGACGGCGGCGGCGAGGTCGGCCGAGGATACAGGGTTCTGGGTTGGCATGATGCTGGCCTAGCCGTACGACCGTTCGATGACAAGCTTGTCTTATACTTGAATAATGCCCAAGCGGTCATCCTGGAGCACGACGCAGGTCAATGGCCCGCCGAGGACGGCCCCTGTATCGATACCAATACGGTTGGGGCGGATGATCGGGGTGCGCTCGACGGTGTGACCATGGACGACAACATAGTCGAGCTTGCCGTCATGTTCGAGGAAGGGCTTGCGAATCCAGCGCAGATCATGCGGGGTTTGTTCGGCCAGCGGAACGCCGGGGCGGATGCCGGCATGGACGAACACATAGCCGCCGATGGTGTGGTGGAGCGCGAGGCTGCGGAGTTGGGCCACCTGGGCAGCCGGAATGAAATTCTGCCAGTCTCGGGGTTTGGTGCGGGGCGGGACGCCCCAACTGGCGAGGGTGGGCACGCCGCCATTTTGCGTCCAAAGCTCGGCGGCCCCGCGTTCGCCATCAAAGGCGGCGAGGAACAACTCCTCGTGGTTGCCCATCAGATTGACGGTCGGGATGGCGGGGCGGCGGCGGGTGACGCGGGTGATGACGCCGGCGCTGTCGGGGCCGCGATCGATATAGTCACCGAGATGGATCAGGGTTGCGTCGGCGCAGGGGCGGGCAAGCAAATCGGCCTCGATCAGGCGATGCATGTCAGCGAGCATGTCGCTGCATCCATGCACGTCACCGATGGCATAAGCGCGTTGCCCGGTGGGCATGCGGCCCGGCGCTAACTGTTCGGTCATCATGCTGGGTTAGGCTTTCCGGACGGAGACTTAGGAGTTTCTTATCGGAAATCAGGTTCAGGACAAAATGCACGTGAGCCATCCAGCGGCCCCCAGCATGTCCGAGCGCATGCTGGTCGATACGATCCATCGGCTGTGCCGCACCCCGAGTGCACGGGTGGCGGTGGTGCTGCATCTGTCGCGGCTGCGGCCGCCGGCACCACGGCCGCATCATCGGCGGGTGGCGCGCGCGTTGCTGCAAGACGCCGCACAACGGCATGACGGGCAAGTGTTTGTGCTGCGCAATGGCGACCAGGTGTTGATTTGCGCCGGCGGCCAGCCGACGGGGACGCGTCGTGGTGGGCATCCGGCAGGTGGGACGACGCGGCTCGACCCGCGCGATCTGCCGCCGATGCTCATGCAGCTCATGCAAATCGACGCGCCCGATCCGGCGCGGCTGACATCGATGTTCAATTTGCCAGCCGAGCAGGGGCAGCTGATCGCCTATGCCGAGGCGCGGCTGGACGAAACGATTGCACCTTGTGGGGCCGATGAGGACGGGTTCGGGCCGACCGACATCGCCGCGTGGATGGGTGATGCCCAGGTGCGGCGCCAGACCGGGGTGATGGTGTCGTTAAAAACACGATCGGGGTTTCGGCCGGTCCATACGACGTGGGGCGCGGCAGTGCCCGATGGTTCGGTTCGCGACCCGTTTCTGCTGCGGCATCGGGCGGGGGCGACGGATCGGATGGTGCTTGGTCAGGTCGCCGACGGGTTTGATCGCCTCAGCGTTAGCGGGACCCGACTTCAGCTTGATCTCAGCATCGCGGGTGTCGGTTCGCCAGAGTTCGCCGAGGTGGCGCGACGCTGCCGGCAGGCTGGGGTGGGTTTGGCGGTTGACATCAGCATGCTGGATGCCTGCGCTGATCCGGACTTGTTTGCGCAGGTCCGGCGCGGGCTGCAGCGGTCTGGCATCGAAATCGGGCTGGGCGAATTGTCCCATCTCGGGCTGGCGATTTCGGCACCGGCGGAATTGGGGGCAGATTTCTACAAGCTGGACTGGTCGCCGCGGCTGCCTGGTCTCGATCCGCATGAACGGGCCGATCTGGCGGCGTCGTTGCACGCGATCGGGTTGGAACGGGTGATCCTGGCCGGCGCGGATGTTGAAGCGGCGCTGCGGTGGGGGTTGGGCCAGGGGATCAGGCGGTTTCAGGGGCGGCATGTCGATATTATTCTCGCGGCCGAACGGGTTCTGGCCTGCCCGCATGCTGGCGGCTGCAGCTTGACGCAATGCGCCGATCGGGCCGGCGCGACCGATCCGGTCGGGCGACGTGGCTGCCTGAATGTCGGGCTGCTTGATGATGGCGCGGCATTCGTCGCCTTGCGGCCAAGCGCGCAAGCCGCATGAAAATCGCCGAAACGGGGGATGCCGCCCGGCTGGAAGCCCTGATCGGTGAAAGTGCGGGGGCCGGCATCGCGCGGGAGGTGCTGTGGTTCAGCCTGTCGCTGCTGCCCAGCCCGCTGGCCGAGCCGCATCATCTGCGGCTGGCGGGCGACGCGCTAGCGCCGCTGGAGGCCGCGGATCGGGTGCGCAAATTCGTTCTGCCCAACGATGATCAGGTGATGACCTGGCGCGGGGCGGCGCAGGAGTTGGTCCGGCAATGCGAGGAACTGGTCCGGCACCTGTTCGCCGACGAGCCGAGCCTGCTGCCCGAACCGCGCGCCCTGCTGCAACGGTTTCACTTGCCGGCTGACGCCGCACGCATGCGGGAGAAACTCGCCGCCAGCTACGACATTGCCGATCCGGATATCGATCTGGAGCCTGAAGCCGGGGTGGCGCTGACCCCTGCCCGGCTCGCGCTGCTCGAAACTGATCTGGCGACGGCGAATGTTGCGCGGTTCGCCCGGCGAAAGGATGTGTGCGTGCGTCAGGATGATGGCAGCTTCGGACCGGGCTGGGAGGTGCGGGTTCTGTCAATCCGCGAACTGGCGGAGACGCTGGCGCCCGAGCATGATCTGCGCGCCGACCCCTGGCTGTTCCGGCGGCTGACCAGAAGTTTGGATCGGCGGATGCTGGCGCTGCTGGCCGCGCCCGAGGAATTGCGCTCGGCGGGGCCGTTCGGCATCAACTTGCATGTCGGGTCCATCCTGGCGCCGGATTTCCTGCGCTTTGACGAGGCGCTGCCGGGGCGGCTGCGCGGGCATGTGGTGATCGGGCTGGATGCGGGCGACGTGATGGGCGACCCGGCAGCGTTCGGGTTCGCGCGGGATTTCGCCCGGGCACGGCACTATCGGCTGATGCTGCGGGGCATGACGCCGGCGGGGTTCGCGCTGCTGCCGCGCGGCAGGCTGCGGGTTGATCTGGTGCAAATCCGCTGGTCGCAGGGCTGGGCGGAAAGCGACATCGATCTGGGCGATCCGGCGGACATCGTAATTGCCGGCACTGATGGGTTTGCAGCGCTGGATTGGGGGCGGCTGCGCGGCATTCGGCATTTCCAGGGCAAGATCGTGACACCGGCGACGCGTCGCAACATCAGCCATCGGCTGTAACCGGCGTGACAACATGGGCGGCCGGCTAGGGCCGGCCTTGGCAGGGACGGCCGCGCACCGTAAATCGCCGGGATGAATGCCATTGAAGTAACCGGACTGACCAAGCGCTATGGCGACGTGCTGGCGGTGGATGGGCTGGATTTCACCGTGCCGCGCGGCAGCACGGTCGGCCTGCTGGGCGGTAACGGCGCCGGCAAGACCACCACGATTGCGATGCTGCTCGGGCTGCTGATCCCAACCGCCGGCCGCATGATTGTGCTGGGGCACGACATGGCGCGCGACCGATTTGCGGCGCTCGCGCGGATGAATTTCTCATCGCCCTACATCGCCCTGCCGCACCGGCTGAGCGTGGAGGAGAATTTCCGTGTCTACGGGCATCTGTATAACGTCCGCAATATCGATGCGCGGATTGCCGAACTGGCAGCCGAACTCGATCTTGGCGATTTGCTGAAACGCCCGGCGGGGGATTTGTCGGCGGGGCAGAAAACGCGGGTGGCGCTGGCAAAATCGCTGCTCAACCGGCCCGATCTGCTGCTGCTCGATGAACCGACGGCGAGCCTTGACCCGGATACGGGTGATCAGGTGCGCGGATGGCTTGAGCGATATCGGGCGGAATCAAACGCGACGATTTTGCTAGCGAGCCATAATATGGCCGAGGTCGAGCGGCTGTGCGACATGGTGCTGGTGATGAAGCGCGGGCGGATCGTTGATCGCGGCAGCCCGGCGGCGTTGTTGGCGCGCTACGGGCGGGATGATCTGGAAGACGTGTTCCTCGACATCGCGCGCGATCGCCAGGCTATGCCGGCATGATCGCGTCGGCCCGTCGCATCTGGGGAATGATGTATCGGCATCTGGCACTCTATCGCCGGTCCTGGCCGCGGCTGCTGGAACTCGCTTACTGGCCGACGTTGCAAATGTGCATCTGGGGTTTCACCTCGACCTATATCGCCTCGCGCATGGCGGTCGGTGGGCAGGTGGCGATCGGGGTGCTGCTGGGCGGGGTGCTGCTGTGGGAAGTGGCGCTGCGCAGCCAGATGGGGGTAGCGATTTCGTTCCTGGAGGAAATCTGGTCGCGCAATCTTGGCCATGTGTTTGTCAGCCCGTTGCGCCCGTGGGAGTTGGTAGCCGCCCTGATCGGGATGTCGGCGTTGCGCATGTTAGCCGGGGTGCTGCCGGCGGCCCTGCTGGCCTGGGCGCTTTATGCGTTCAACATCTTTGCACTCGGGCCAATGCTGGTGCTGTTCAGCTTGAACTTGATGGTGATGGGGTGGTGGGTTTCACTCGGCGTGGTGAGCCTGATCTTGCGGCATGGCGCGGGGGCGGAAGCGCTGGCCTGGTCGGTGCTGTTCGGGCTGACCCCGTTCGCGGCGGTGTTCTATCCGGTGGATGTGCTGCCGTCTGGGTTTCGCGAAGTGGCGCTGGCGCTGCCTGCGGCGCATGTGTTCGAAGGGATGCGCCAGGCGTTGGCGAGCGGGGTGATGCCATGGGGGCAGATGGCCTGGGCGAGCGGATTGAACATGGTGTGGCTTCTTGCAGCAGCTTCGTTGTTCGCCCAGCAGTTCCGAGTTGCGCGCACGCGAGGCGCACTTTTGTCGATCGGCGAGTAGCCGCGCCAACGGCAAGGAACAGACAAAATTTTTTTGCTTCTTTTTGTTCACAAAAAGAAGCGCTTGCCTTGCCGCATAACATGAACCTTGCCTGACAAGGCCTTGAACCGCCAGACTCCGCCAACGATATCCGAGTCGCACCAGCGACGGAACGTCGCTTCACCAGGAGACGAATATGGTCCGCCTTTTGTTTCTGGCCCTGCTCGGCCTCATCCCGCTGACGGCTCAGGCTCAGACCGAGCAGCAGGCGCTGGTTGATCGCGCCACGCTCACGGTTCAGGAAATGCTGTCCGACAGCAACAACGCCCAGGCGCGCAAGCTGGTGAAGAACGCCAAGGGGGCGATGGTGTGCCCGCGGGTGTTCAAAGCGGGGTTCATTCTGGGCGGCGAGGGTGGCAGTTGCGTGCTGGTGGGGCGTGGCGACAAGGGTTGGAGCAGCCCGGCGTTTTACGGGTTGGGCAGCGGCAGTCTCGGGTTTCAGATCGGGGTACAGGACAGCCAGATCATCTTCCTGGTGCTGACCGAAAATGGGTTGAAGGCGCTGATGAATAGCCAGTTCAAGTTTGGCGGCGATGCATCAGTCGCGGTCGCAACCATTGGCGCCGGAGTGCAAGGGTCCACCACGACGGCGCTGCGGGCGGATATTGTGGCCTTTGCCGCCACCCGCGGGCTGTTCGCCGGCGTGTCGCTGGAAGGCACAGTGATCTCCCAGCGCACCGAATGGAACCAGACCTACTACGGGCAAAGCTTTTCGCCGCAGCAGATCGTGCTCAACGGCCAAGGCCAAAATCCGGGGGCGGAGCCGCTGAAAGAAATGCTGTCGCGGATGGGGGAATAGATTTCGCCCCCCGCTATCCCCGGTATCCACAGGGGGGGAGGCCTGCCGTGTTGAGTCCGGAGCGCCTAGGGTGCGTGACGCAACCATGACAGTCCCATGAATAATATCGATCCGTCTTCCAGCCTGTTCGGCCTGTCGCAACGCCTGCCGCCACGCAATGAGCAGGCTGAGCAGTCGTTGCTCGGCGCGCTGTTGGCCAACAACAAGGCGTATGAACGGGTTAGCGACTTTCTGCTGCCGGATCATTTCGCCGACCCGATCCATGGCCGGATATTCGATGCGATCCGCCGCCGGGTCGAACGCGGGCAACTGGCGGACGCGGTAACCTTGAAGGCCGAGTTTGAGCATTCAGGTGTGTTGGATGAGGTTGGCGGCACTGCCTATCTCGGGCAATTGCTGTCGGCGATGGTCGGCATCATCAATGCCGGCGAATATGGTCGCGCAGTGCACGACAGTTGGTTGCGGCGGCAGCTGATCGATATCGGCGAGGTTGTGGTCAACAACGCCTTCGGCGCCGATGCGACGCTCGATGGCAGCGGGCAGTTGGAACAGGCGGAGCAGGCGCTATTCGATCTCGCAGCGCGCGGCGGCAATGATGGCGGGTTCATCACGTTTGAAACCGCCTTGGTTGGCGCGATCGAAATCGCCCAGCTGGCGTTTCAGCGCTCGGGCGGGGTGACCGGGTTGACCACCGGCTTGCGCGATGTCGATGGCAAGCTTGGCGGTCTGCACCCGTCCGATCTGCTGATCCTGGCGGCGCGGCCGGGCATGGGCAAATCGTCGCTGGCGGTGAAGTTCTGCTATGGCGCGGCCAAGTCGTTGCTGGACGAGGCCCGCGCGATTGACCCGGCGGCGCGGCCGAAGGCGACGGTGGCGTTTTTCTCCCTGGAAATGAGCTCCGAACAGATCGCCACCCGCCTTCTATCCGAAGAAGCACGGATTTCCGGCGATCGCATCCGCCGCGGTGATATCGGTCAGAAGGAATTCGACAAGTTTGTGCAAGTGAGCCGGGAAATCAGCGCGCTGCCGCTGCTGATCGACGACACGCCGGCGATTACCTTGTCGGCACTGCGATCGCGCTGCCGACGATTGAAGCGCACCCAGGGCCTGGCGCTGATCTGCATTGACTATTTGCAACTGATGCGGCCCGCACTTGGCACAAGGCCAGAAAACCGGGTTCTCGAAATCTCCCAGATCACCCAGGGCCTGAAGGCGCTGGCGAAGGAAATGGGCGTGCCCGTGGTGGCGCTGTCGCAGCTGTCGCGCGCGGTGGAAAGCCGAGAGGACAAGCGACCGCTGCTCTCCGATTTGCGTGAATCGGGCAGTATCGAGCAGGACGCCGACGTGGTGATGTTCATCTATCGTGATGATTATTACCTCAAGATGCGCGAACCGAAGCCGATCGCTTTCGACAATACCGAGAAATACAACACCGCGATGGAAAAATGGCAGCGCGATATGGAAGCGGTGCATAACCGCGCCGAACTGATCATCGAAAAGCAGCGCCATGGCCCGACCGGCAAAGTCGATCTGATTTTCGAGGGCGAGTTTACCCGCTTTGCCGACGCCGACCTGCACCATGCCGGCTATGACGGCCCTTAAGTGTCTGCCCAGGAAGTTTGTCGGGTCGGTCCGGCGGTGCTTTTCGCGCCTGGGAGCGTCGGAAACTCGCCATGATGTCCCCGCATCATCGCTTCGTTCCCTCCTTCCCAGTCCCGAAAATCCCTCGCCGGCCCTCAACCGGCAAACTTCCTGGACAGACACTGAAACATCCCGGCTGACGGTCGATCTTGGCGCGATCGTCGCCAACTGGCAGGATTTGCGCCGGCGTCATCCATCGGGCGATGTCGCCGCAGTGGTCAAGGCCGATGCCTATGGGCTTGGCGCGCGGTCGGTGGCGCCGGCTTTGCACGCCGCGGGGTGCCGGCATTTCTTCGTCGCCCATTTGTCGGAGGCGCTGGCGATCCGGCCCTTGCTACCCGGCGCGATGCTTGGCGTGCTGAACGGGCTGGCGCCGGGGCAGGCGGAGATTTTTGCGGCGCAAAATTTGACCGCCGTGCTTGGTTCGCTGCCGGAAATCGACCGGTGGACCGCCGAAGCGCGACGGCTTGAGCGCCGGCTGCCGGCGCTGCTTCATGTCGATACCGGAATGAACCGCCTGGGGCTGGACGAAAACGAGCTTGCCAAGCTTGCCGCCGATCCGGGCGTGCTGGCCGAGCTTAAGCTGTTATATTTAATGACCCATCTGGTGTCTTCCGAAGTGCCGGATGATCCGATCAACCAACGCCAGCGCACCGAGTTTGCCGCCGCCTGCGCCGCTTTGCCGCCGATGAAGCGCAGCCTGGCCAATTCGTCAGGAATATTCCTGGGCGGCGACTTCGCTTCCGACCTCGCGCGCCCCGGGGCCGCACTTTACGGCATCAACCCCACCCCCGGTCAGCCGAATCCGATGCGCCAGACGGTCCGGCTCGATATCGAAGTGCTGCAAGTCCGGAAGATCGCGGCCGGGGACAGCGTCGGCTACAACGCCGCTTGGCGCGCGGGCCGGCCAAGCCGGATTGCCACCGCACCGCTGGGCTATGCCGATGGCTGGCCGCGTTCGATGGCGGCCTGCTCGCACGCAATCTTTGACGGGCAGCCCGTGCCGCTGGTAGGGCGTGTGTCCATGGACCTTACCACCTACGACGTGACCGACTTCCCCGCGATCATGCCGGGGGATTGGCTCAACGTGATCGGCCCGGGGCGGACGCCGGACGATATCGCGCGCGATGCCGGGACGAATGGATATGAGGTACTAACGTCTTTGTGGTCACGCTACGCGCGGACTTATCTGGCGTGACCGGGTTGCTCGATCTAATCGCGTCCGTCGGGCGATGGGCGCTGGCGACCTGCCGATCGGTCGGGCAGTTGACGCTGTTCGCGATGTCCGGCCTGTCACATATTTTACGCCCCCCCTTCTATCCGCGCGCCTTCGGGCGAGCGATGCTGGAAATCGGGTTTTTCAGCCTGCCGGTCGTGGCGCTGACCGCATTATTCACCGGCATGGTGCTGGCCTTGCAATCATCGACCGGGCTGTCGCGGTTTTCCGCCGACAGCGCCATCGCCTCCCTCGTCGTGCTGTCAGTCACCCGCGAACTCGGCCCCGTCCTCGGCGCGCTGATGGTCGCCGGGCGCGTGGGTGCGGCAATGGCCGCCGAAATCGGCACCATGCGGGTGACCGATCAGATCGATGCGCTGACCACCTTGCAAACCAACCCAATGAAATATCTGGTCGCACCGCGCTTGCTCGCCGGACTGATCGCGCTGCCGCTACTGGTCGTGGTCGCCGATATCCTCGGTGTGCTGGGTGGCTTCATCATCGCGACCCTGAAACTGAATTTCAGCGCCGCGACCTACCTCAATAACACGCTGAACTTCGTCCAATCCGATGACGTCATTTCCGGCCTGG
>JANXRN010000526.1 GCA_025352995.1 Acetobacteraceae bacterium | reverse complement strand
TCGGTGGACGAAAAAAAACACCCGCGCGACAGCCCAGAAACTTGAGCCGAAGTAGGCTCTCCTGGTTCACAAGGGGCCTGCGGCGCATCATCCGAATGGCGGCCTTCGGCTTGTCGCTGCCGCCGCTCTGGGCATCAGGTTAAAACTGATGGGTGCTCAGGATGCCACGTTATGTCCACCGATCAAAATTAGGTAGTTGCACGATGGCGGAATGCGTCTAGGCATTCCGCCCTCCACTAACCCCCCTACGCCTTCACGATCAGCGCATCGACCGCCAGAATCCGTCCCCCAGCACAAATCAGCGGGTTGACGTCAATTTCCGCCACCTGGTCGTGATGGTCAGCGATGAACTCGGCGACCTTGACCACCACCGCTGCCAGCGCGTCCCGATCGACCGCCGGCAGATTGCGGAAGCCGTTCAGCATTGCCTGGCCTTTGAGCTTGTCGAGCATACCGAGCGCTTCGACCTGCGTTACCGGGGCGAGCCCGACCGCGGTATCTTTCATCAATTCAACGAAAATTCCACCCAAGCCCACCACAATCAGCGGCCCAAACAGTGGATCGACGCGGGCGCCGATCATGATTTCGACCCCGGTGGGCACCATCGGCTGCACCAGCACGCCGTTGACCCGTGGCGGCGGAGTCACCTTGGCGGCGTTGGCCATCACCTCGGCATAGGCGGCTCGCACATCAGCCTCGGTCTTCAAATTGAGCCGGATCACCCCGGCTTCGGTCTTATGCGGCAGATCGGGGCTTTCGATTTTCAGCACCGACGGCAGGCCCATCGCGACCGCGAGCGACGCCGCCTCATCAGCAGATGTCGCCAGCTTTTCCTGCACGACGGGGATATCGTAAAGCGCGAAAATCTCCTTCGATTGGCGTTCGGTCAGCGTTCCCGTGCCAGCCGCCAGCATTTTCGCCGCCGCCGCCTTCGCACCCGGCTTGGCCATCGTCACCAGCTTGCGCACCGGTTCCGCCCGCTTTGCCGCCAGCCAATGCCAGGCCGCGAGGTTCGCCATGGCCCGATCCATTGACCGCACCACTAGCACCCCAGGCTCGGCAGTCAGTTCCGCAGATGTCGGGCCCTGCAGCCAATCGCTGATCCAGGCATGGATGATCGGCTTGCCCGAGGAGCGCGCTATTTCGCCCCACAGCGGCACTCGCAACACGCCAGCCGCCGAAGAATAGGGCGCCGGGATCAGGATCGCGCCATACGCCTCATCGGCCGCCATCGCACGCGCGCAGGCCGGGATGCAGTCCGGGTCGTTCATCACCTGGGCCGTTACATCGACCGGATTGACCGTCGAGCCGAACTCCGGAATGCGGGCCTCAAGAATTTCCTTGGTCTCGGGCTTGGGTTGCGGCAGGGGAATGCCGTAGGCCTCGGCCGCATCGGCGGCCATGATTGCGGCACCTCCGGACGAGGCCAGGACCGCAAGACCGAACGCTTTCGGCGTTTTCGGCGCTTTCGACAGGAAGTGCGCGGTTTCCATCAGGTCGGTATATTCATCGACCAGCACCGCACCTGCCCGCGCGAACGCCGTCCGATAAGCCGCCTGCGATCCGGCGAGTGACCCGGTATGCGACATCGCGGCCGCGCCGCCGAGTTCGCCCACCGCGATCTTGCACACTGCCACCGGAATGCCCTTGCTGAACGCGTATTCGCACGCCTTCATCACCCGCATGGGCTCGGATGTGCCCTCGAACAGCAGCGCAATCGCGCCCACCGCCGGCTCATCGGCTAGATACATGATATAGTCACCCATATCGACATCGACCGAGTTGCCGGACGTCAACACATGGCTGATCGGCACGCCGCGTTGCAGCGCCTGTTCCAGCCCGAAGCCGAGCGCGCCCGACTGGCTGATCACGCCGATGGCGGTGCCTGGCTTGGGGATCGGCATGTCCGAATAGGGCATGAAGCTGATCCGGCTTTGCAGCTCGTAATTCACCGTGCCGATGCAGTTCGGCCCGATGATCGGCACGCCGGAGCCTTGCGCCAATTCCGCCAGTCGCGCCTGCAAGGCCGCATGTTCCGGCTTGCCGGTTTCCGAATAGCCGGAGGCGAAAATGATCACCCCGCCGACCTTGGCCTCGATGCATTCCTGCATCACGCCCTCGACCACGTCGCGCGCTGTCACGATCACCGCAACATCCACCGCTTCCGGCAGGGCTTTAACGCTTGGGTAGCATTTGCGATCACCGATCGTTTCGTACCGCGCATTCACCAGGTAAATATTGCCAGTATAGCTGGCGAGATTCACCAGCACCCGCTCGCCAAACGCACCTGGCCGGGCCGATGCCCCGATAATGGCAATGCTTTTCGCGTTGAGCATGCGGGACAATTGGGCATGGGTGTACAGAGGCCGTTCGGCGGACATGTTGTTTTTTCTCCTGGACGTTAACTGAACCCTAGCCGCAGTTTCCCGCCGCGTCACGGCCCGATTTGGTCGGCCCAGGGTATTGGCGTCATGCAGAATCGGGCGGTATGGTGGCGTCAAATCACCGACGAGGAAGCGAACGCCATGTCTGAATCAATCCTGACCGAAACCCACGATGGCTACCGGGTGCTGATCATTAATCGCCCCGACAAGATGAACGCACTCGACCGGCCAACCGTGTCGCGCCTCAATGAATGCTTGAAAGAAGCCGAAGCCGACGAATCCTGCCGCGCCCTGGTGCTGACCGGCGCCGGCCGCGGGTTCTGTGCGGGTGCGGACCTGTCCGGCCGTAATGATCCCAACCGCCCGCGCAGCGCCGGCAGCACGCTCGAAGACACCTGGAACCCGCTCGCCCGCCGCCTGCATAATTTGCGCATGCCGACGATCGCAGCCGTCAACGGGTTCGCTGCCGGCGCCGGATCGTCGATCGCACTGGGTTGCGACATCGTTGTCGCCGCCAAATCCGCCAAGTTCTTGCAAGCCTTCTCCAAAATCGGCTTAGTACCGGACGCTGGTGGCACTTACCTGCTGCCCAACCTCGCCGGATCGGCGCGCGCCCGCGGCATGGCCATGCTGGCCGAACCCGTTCCCGCCGAAACCGCGCTCGCCTGGGGGATGATCTGGCAAGTGGTCGAAGACGCCGCGTTGATGGACGAAGCCCACAAGCTGGCCGCGAAAATGTCGAAAATGCCAACCCTGGCGCTGACCCTGATCCGCAAACTGCTTGCTGCCGGCGGCAGTTCGTCGATGGCGGTGGCGCTGGATATGGAGCGCGATGTGCAAGGCGTGGCGAGCGCTTCGCCGGATCACAAGGAAGGGGTGGCGGCGTTCCTGGAGAAGCGGGCGCCTAATTTTACGGGGAAAGCGCATTAAGGAAGGTCTTCTTTTTGTGAACAAAAAGAAGAAAAAAAACTTTCTCCCACTTTGTTGCCGTTGGCTTGGGTCCCTCCGCAGACCCAACCCAACGGCAACAATAGATGAAGTTTTTTTGCTTCTTTGTTTTCAAACAAAGAAGATACTTACTTGAACCTCGCCAAGGCGTGCGCCGAAATCATGTGGGCCGAAGACCGCGCCAGCCGCAGCGGCATTTACGATGTGCGGGTTACCCACGGCGATGGGCGGATCATTGCCGAGTCTCGCGGCCATTCCCGCACCCTCGGGCAAAAATTTTTTGAGGACCAATAGGTGATGCGCCACCTTGATACCCTGATCGTCGGCCAAGGCTTCGGCGGCATGTACATGTTGCATCGCGCCCGTGGCATGGGCTTGAAAGTGCTGGCGATTGAGGCCGGCGACGACGTCGGCGGCACCTGGTACTGGAACCGCTATCCCGGCGCACGCTGCGATGTGATGAGCATCGATTATTGCTATTCATTCTCCAATGAGATCATGCAGGAATGGACCTGGTCGGAGCAGTTCGCGCCCCAAGCCGAAATTTGGGCCTACGCGAAATGGGTCGCCGACAAGCTCGATCTGCGCCGTGATACCCAGTTCAACACCCGCGCCACCACGCTGACCTACGACGACGCTCGGCAGGTTTGGCGGGTCGAAACCGATCGCGGTGACGTGTTCGAGGCCAAATATGTCATCATGGCGACCGGCCCGCTATCGATCCCGAAGGGGCTCGACATGCCCGGCCAGGAACTCTTCAAGGGTGACATCTATTTGTCCGGCCGCTGGCCGCAGCATCCGGTTGATTTCGCCGGCAAGCGCGTCGGTCTGATCGGCACCGGATCGACCGGTGTGCAGATCACCCCGGTTCTGGCTGAGCAGGCCGGGGAACTTGTGGTGTTTCAGCGCACCCCGAGCTTCACCTTCCCGATGCGCAATCACACGCTCGACGCCGACTATGTTGCCCAGATCAAGCAGCATTACCCTGAATTGCGCGCCTTCGCCCGCAACACTGCCACTGGCGGGGTGCGCGCTACGTCCACAAGGCCGGTGTTCAGCGTTTCGGTTGCCGAACGGGAGCGGCTGATGGAAGAAGCCTGGGCCCATAGCGGCCTGGCCTTCATTGGGCTGTTCGCCGACACCCTGGTCAATCAGCAGGCTAACGACGTGGTGGCCGATTTCGTGCGCCGGAAAATCCGCGAAGTGGTGAAAGACCCTGCCATCGCCGAGATACTGACCCCGCGCGGCTACCCGATTTTTGCCCGCCGACCCTGCCTCGAAACCAATTATTACGAGGCCTTCAATCGTGACAATGTGATGCTCGTCGATTGCATCAACGAACCGATCGTCGAAATCACCGAACGCGGCATCCGCACCAGCGCGCGGGAAATCGCGCTCGACATCATCATCGCCGCCACCGGCTATGACGGGCTGACCGGCGCAATGACCGCCGTCGATGTCAAAGGCAAGGAAGGACGCAGCCTGCGGGACAAATGGTCCGCCGGCGCACGGTCACATCTCGGCCTGATGATGGAGGGCTTCCCCAACCTATTCATGATCGCCGGCGCCAATGGCCCGTCCGCGCTTGCCAATTATCTTATTCTCAATGAACAGAACGCCGACTGGATTTGCGCCTGCATCGACTTCATGCGCACCCGCGACCATGCCGCCATCGAACCGACGGCGGCCGCCGAAGACAGCTACATGGCGCTGCTCAACACCATCGCCAGCCGCACCCTGATGGCCAAGGGCAACACCTGGTACACTGGCGGCAACATCGCCGGCAAGCCGCGCTTCTTCCCGCTATTTGCCGGCGGCCTCAACAAATATCTTGAAATGTGCGCCGATACTGCCGCCCAAGACTATAAGGGATTTGAGTTCCGATAGTGATTGACCTCACCCCCGATCAAGACACGCTCGACCCGATCGAGCTTGCCTCCCGCGACGAAATCACCTCGGTGCAAACCCGTCGCCTCGGCTGGACGTTGCGGCATGCCTACGACAACGTGCCGCATTATCGCCGCGGGTTTGATGAGGCTGGGGTGCATCCGGATGATTTTGTCCGGCTTGATGATCTGCGGAAATTCCCCTTCACCACCAAGTCCGATTTACGCGACAATTACCCGTTCGGGATGTTCGCCGTGCCGCGCAGCAAGCTTGCCCGCATCCATGCATCATCGGGCACCACTGGCAAGCCGACGGTTGTGGGTTACACAGCCAATGATATCGAAACCTGGGCGCGGCTCGGGGCGCGATCGATCCGCGCGGCCGGCGGACGGCCGGGCGATATGGTGCATGTGGCGTATGGCTACGGCCTGTTCACCGGCGGCCTTGGCGCCCATTACGGGGCCGAAAAGCTTGGCTGCTCGGTGATCCCCATGTCGGGCGGGCAGACTGAAAAGCAGGTTCAACTGATCACCGACTTTGCACCTGACATCATCATGGTGACGCCAAGCTACATGCTGGCGATCCTTGACGAGTTCCGCCGCGCCGGCATCGATCCGCGCGGATCGAGCCTGAAACTCGGCATTTTCGGCGCCGAACCTTGGACCAACGCGATGCGCACCGAAATCGAAGCGGCGTTCGACATGCATGCCGTCGATATTTACGGCCTGTCCGAAGTTATGGGCCCCGGCGTGGCGCAGGAATGCGTCGAAACCAAAGACGGGTTGCATATCTGGGAAGATCATTTCTTCCCCGAGGTGATTGACCCTGCCACCGGCGCAGTGCTGCCCGATGGATCGGAAGGCGAACTGGTGTTCACGTCCTTGTCCAAGGAAGCCATGCCGGTGATCCGCTATCGCACCCGTGACCTTACGCGGTTGCTGCCCGGCACCGCGCGAACCATGCGGCGGATGACCAAGATCACCGGCCGGTCCGATGACATGATGATCGTGCGCGGGGTGAACGTGTTCCCGACCCAGATCGAGGAACAGATATTGCGCATCCCAAACCTCGCGGCCCACTACCAGATCGTGTTGACGCGGGAAGGCCGAATGGATGCGATGGCGGTTCGGGTGGAAATTCGGCTTGGGGTTACGCCCGCCGACGCAACCGAAGATGCCGCGCACCTAGCCTACCAGATCAAGCAATTGGTCGGCGTGACGGCGGTGATCGAACTGGTTGCGCCCGGTGGCCTCGACCGATCAATGGGTAAGGCCATCCGGGTGCTCGATCGGCGCTAAGCTTATGGCGCCGCTTTGTGGATCGGGTCGATCCACAGCACGGTTTCCGGCTTCTCGATCGGCTCGATATCGAGGTTGACCACCACCGCTTCATTGTCGGACCGCACCAGCACGCATTCCAGCGTTTCATCGGTGGACGCGTTGATTTCCTGGTGCGGAACATAAGGCGGCACGAAGATGAAGTCGCCAGCCTTGGCTTCGGCAACGAACTCGAGCTTGTTGCCCCAGCGCATCCGCGCCCTGCCTTTGATGACGTAAATCACGCTTTCCAGCGCGCCGTGGTGATGCACCCCGGTTTTTGCGTTGGCGTGGATATGGACTGTGCCCGCCCAGATTTTTTGCGCGCCCACGCGGGCAAAATTGATCGCGGCCGCCCGGTTCATGCCGGGGGTTTGCGCGGTATTGGTGTCGAGTTGATCGCCGGGAATGACGCGCACGCCATTATGCTTCCAATCCACTTCCGGCGTGCTGTGATCGTGCGGGTGTTCTTGGCCGTCATGGGGCATAATCTGGGTCTTTCCGAGTGGCGTTGGAGCTTTATAGCAAGCAACACGCGGGTGGTGTAGGGTGCTGATGTACCCAATGGGCATAGTGCTATGAGCGATCAACCGGAGAACCTTCTGCTTGTCTATTCGCGCCGTCTCGATGCGAAACTTGATCAAGTGATCGAGACGCAAAAGGATCATGGCCGCCGACTGACGGCACTCGAAATCCAGGTCGGCAATCTCGCTGCGACCGAGATGAGCCACTATGCCAATACCAATTTGCGGATCGACAACATCGAAAAGCGCCTCGATCGCATCGAACGCCGGCTGGACCTACAGCACGCCTGACCGCACACTGGCGCGTCCCGCCAGGAGCCAGCCATGCCCGCCCCGATCAGTTTCGCCGCCACCGGCGACAGTTTCATCACCCGCCGCTTGCCGGACTCCCCCCAGCTTGCCGCGATCCGTGCGATGCTGGCCAAGTGCGACGCCCGTTTCACCAATTTCGAAACCCTGACCCCAGGTCCCAACCCAACCGCCAACGCGATCAGCGGTGGCACCTGGGCGTCGGCGCCCGATGGGGTGATCCCCGATCTGCAAGGGCTGGGCTTCAATCTTTTTGCGCTGGCCACCAACCACGCGCTTGATTTCCTCCACGCCGGTCTGACCGCGACCGGGGCCGCGTTTGACCGGCACAACGCTGTGGTCGCCGGCGCTGGCGCCAACCTGGCCGAGGCGGCCGCGCCACGTTATCTCGAAACCCAATCAGGCCGGGTCGCGCTGATTTCGGTGTGCTCGACCTTGCATGAAACCGCCATCGCCGGGCGGCAGCGGGTGGACATGCCAGGGCGCCCTGGCATCAACCCGCTGCGCTTTTCCACCACACACACCCTACCGCGCGCCGACCTCGACGCACTTGCGGCCCTCGCGTCGGCAAGCGGCGTCAACAGCCGCAACCAGATGATGGTCAAGGAAGGTTTCGGCGAGCCACCGCCGCCCGGGGTGGTGCAATTTGGCGATCTCCGTTTCCGCGAAGGCCCAGCCGGCGGGATTATCACGGCTGCGCGTCCCGATGACGTCGCCCGCGTTACCGCCGCGATCAGCGAAGCGCGACGCCAGGCGGACCGCGTCGTGGTCAGCCTACACGCCCACGAACAGCTTGGCGAAGACAAAGCCATCGCCGCCGAATTTGTCGAGAGCTTCTGCCGCGCCTGCATCGATGCCGGTGCCCACGCGGTGATCGGCCACGGCCCGCACGTGCTGCGCGGCATCGAGATTTATCGTGGCCGACCGATTTTCTACAGCCTGGGCAACTTCATCTTCCAGAACGAAACCGTGCCGGTGCTGCCACAGGAATTTTACGATAAGTTCAAACTCCCACTGACCGCCAATGTCGCCGACGCGATCGATGCGCGATCCGACACTAATCGCCGCGGGTTCGCCGCCAACCCGTGGGCGTGGAAAGCGGTGATCGCGCGCTGGGTCGATGATGGTGACCGGGTGAGCGACATCACTTTGCACCCGGTGGCACTCGGCTTTGGCGAAGCCCGCCCGCAGCGCGGGTTGCCGGAACTCAGCGACGATCCGCTGATTTTGCCGCATCTTGCCGATTTGTCGGCGCGGTATGGGACGCGGATTGAGGTTACAGGGGGCGTAGGAAGGGTCTTCTTTTTGTGAACAAAAAGCAGCAAAAAACTTTGTCTATTTCTTGCCGTTGGCGTACCCACGCGGTGAGTTCCCAAGCCAACGGCCGCAAAGTGAGAGAAAGTTTTTTTGGTTCTTTTTGTTCACAAAAGGAACTGCTTTCTTGAGAGTCCTTCCCTATGCATCAACCAAGAACCCCAGGCTACTACGTGCTATCGGTGTTCTTCGCCGCCTACGTGCTGTTCCGCTACGGCCCGATGATCGCGATCTACATTCTATCGTTCCAGGGTCCCGACGGCGGCCTGACTTTCCCGATGAACGGGCTGTCGCTGGTGTGGTTCAGCAAGCTGTTCGCCGGCACCGGGATTGTCGATATCGGCGCCGCCTTCATGCGGTCATTGCGGCTTGGCATAGTGGTGATGGTGCTCACCATGGTGCTGTCGGTTGCGGCCGGCATGGCGTTCCGCAAGCGCTTCGCCGGCGCCGGGCTGCTGTTTTACACCGCAATTGCCAGCCTGATCGTGCCGTCCATCGTGACCTCACTCGGCATCGCGCTGGAATTTCGCCTGCTGGATGACGCGATCAACTGGCTTGGGGTGGCCGACTGGACTACCGCGATGGGGCTTTATACGTCCGGGCTGGGGGCGCATCTGACCTGGACCTTGCCGTTCGGCCTGCTGATCATGTTTGCGGTGTTCAACCGG
>JANXRN010000438.1 GCA_025352995.1 Acetobacteraceae bacterium | reverse complement strand
AGCGTCATTCCGCGCGCCGATCGCAAGGCCCGCAAGCGCGCGCCAAACGGGGTCATCGCGGACGGCGTAACAAAATGCGCACCGACCCGGGGTTGGCGGCGTGCGGATGCGATGCCGCGAGCACCATTGGCCGCAAGGTCGGGAGGTTGAGCCACAATGGCAATTCCCGCCGCAACACCCCGCCACCTTCGCCGGCGCCGCGACCGGTGATGACCTCCACACAGCGAACATGATCGGCGTGGGCGGCGTGCAGGAAGGATTGCAAAGCGTGGAAGGCGCGCTGGGCGGTGCGACCGTGCAAATCAAGCGTGCGCATGGTTGGCATTTTGCCGGTGCGGAACTTGTTCCAGCTCGATTTATCCAGGCCGCCCGGCTGGTCGCCGACGGCGACGAAGCGGGACCCCGCAGGGCGCGACGGCGGCAGCGCGACGGGGGCAATTGGCGCCGGGCCGGCTTGGGGAACCGGGGCTTCCGGCGGCGGCAAGCGCATGCGTCCTTTCAAGGGGCGCACCAGTTGGGTGTAGTTGGCCCATTCGCCGATGTCGGTTTCCGTCAACTGCCCCCGGCGCGCCATGGTCAGGCGATGGCGGTGGGATCATCATCCACCAACACGATATGCAGTTGCCGCGGGCCGTGGGCGCCGAGTTCGAGCGTAGATTCGATATCAGCCGATCGCGACGGGCCGGTGACCAACATGACATTGCGCGGCATGAAGCCAGTGACGGGATCTTTGCGCGCGCGCAGCCAGTTCCAGGCATCTTCATAGGGGCCGACCACGCGGCTGGCGCGCAGCACTACCAGGGCCGTATCCCCGAGCAGATTGAGCGTGGTTGGCCGCGTCGGCTCCGCCGGCAGCATCAGCGTGCCGGTTTCGGCGATGCCGGCGAAAGCTTGGGTTAAACACACTAGGTCTGACGGTTGGGCACGGCCAGGACGGGGTTGCAGCAGCGCCCATTCGAGATCGATCAGATCGGGGTGCGGTGCCATGGCGAAATGGGCCGGCAAATTGCTGGCGGCGAGATAGTCCGCAATCGCGGCCGGCACGTCGGCGAAAGTTGGCACCCGGGCGACACTGCCAAATTCCTTTTCGACATTGGCAATGAACAGCGCGATTTGCGCCGGACGCGGAACCTGGGACCGCGCCGGGGTCAGATGGCGGGGATGGGCATCGATGCGGGCGCGCAACGCCAGCTTCTGATCATCCGGCAATGGCCCACGCCGCAGGCCGCGCCGGATGGCGCCGAGGACGGCATCGCGGCTCATGATTTGTTCCGTTGTTCGCGGGCGTAGCGGGCGAAAAACGTGTCGCCCTCTGGCGCCGGTAGGTCGCGGCCATCGGTCCAGCCGCTGGCGAAGGGTAGCCAGGTGAAGCGGCCACGCTTGCGGCCGAGCAGGCCCAGGCCCCAGGCGGCGACGCGGGTGGCGGCGCGATAAAGCGGCGGTCGGCGGGCAAACCAGCCCCAGATAGCGAGGTTGGTGCGCATCGCCCCCGGCGTCAGATGGCGTTCGAATTCGCGTTCACGCCAATGCCGCATCAATTTCGGTAACGGAATTTTGACTGGGCAAACACTTTCGCATTTGCCGCAAAACGTGCTGGCATTGGGCAGATGGCCGGCTTTTTCAACGCCGATCAGGCTCGGGGTCAGCACGCTGCCCATCGGGCCGGGATAAACCCAGCCGTAACTATGGCCGCCAACGGTGAAATAAACCGGGCAGTGGTTCATGCAAGCGGCGCAGCGGATGCAACGCAGCATGTCCTGGAATTCGGTGCCGATCATCGCGCTGCGGCCATTATCGATCAGCACGACATGATATTCTTCCGGCCCGTCAAGATCATCCGGGCGCCGCGCACCGGTGGAAAAAGTGGTGTAAACCGAAAAATCCTGTCCAGTCGCGGATCGGGCAAGCAGGCGCAGCAACGACGTTGCATCTTCAAGCGTCGGCACCACTTTTTCGATGCTGGCGAGTGCGATGTGGATTTTCGGCAGGGTCTGGGTGAGGTCGCCATTACCTTCGTTCGTTACGATAACCGAACTGCCGGTTTCGGCGATGAGGAAATTCGCCCCGGTGATGCCGACATCGGCGGCGATAAATTTCTCCCGCAGGATGGTGCGGGCTTCGACCATGATGTCGCGCCGTTCGCCGAACACCCGGTCGGCGGGCAGATTGGTATGGGTTTTGCGGAAGCTTTCCTCCCAATCTTCGCGATTAAGGTGAAACGCCGGCGCAATGATATGGCTGGGGCCTTCGCCGCGGATTTGCAGGATGTATTCGCCAAGGTCGGTTTCGACCGGCTCGATGCCGTGTTTTTCGAGATGTTCGTTGATCCCGAGTTCTTCGGAGATCATCGATTTGCCCTTGGTCACGGTCTTCGCGCCAACCCGCTGGCAGATCGCGAGCACGGCGGCCCGCACATCGTCAGCAGTGGCGCACCAATGCACATGGCCGCCGGCTTTTTCGACGTTGTCGGCCCAGGTTTCGAGGTAGAAATCGAGGTTGGCGAGCGTGTGGTTTTTGATGTCGCGGCCAATGTTCCGCAGGGCTTCGAATTCCGGCAGCGCGGCGACGGCGGCGGCACGGCGTTCGGGGAAGCGTGGGCGGGTGAAATGCAGCGCCTTTTGCAGGCCAGGATCGGCGAGCGCTTCAGCGACGTTGGACTTGAACGCGGGGGAGGTGGTTTGCATCAGCGTGTCCCCATGCCGATCGGCGGCAGATCGCCGGTCAAGCCGGCCAGCACTTCGGCGACGTGGCGGACCTTGATCGGG
>JANXRN010000466.1 GCA_025352995.1 Acetobacteraceae bacterium | reverse complement strand
CCCGGAACAATCGACCAGTGCGCGCATCAAGATGGCGGATGGCGGATGGCGCAAGGGCTTATCCGCCCTACGAAAGGCTGGGAAGGGTCCAAATGTTTCTTGCGCGGCCTGCGCCATCGGGCATGTATCCCCCGATGCGGCCGTGCCATGGTTCAGCATCGGCTTTCTATAGAAATCGCCCGAATAATACCAAGAAAGCACTTGTTTTTTTGAACAAAAAGGAGCAAGAAACTGCTTTCCTTCTGACTTTCCTTGACTGGGAGTCTTTCTTACCAAAAACCTGAGCAGCGACGAATCACGCGGCTTCGCCCCTACTTCAGCGGCATCCGCAAGATCAGGCTAGGCGCCAGCGTGCTGCCAATGCCGGTCAAGGGGCGCGACTTGCGTTCCAGGGTCGAGGAGAAATTCGACCCGGGCGAAATCCCGTCAGCCTCTGCACGGCGCTGCCCGTCGCGACTGGTCACGCCAGCCTCGAACCGGGCGCGGCCATCGGCGCGCGCCCGCGGGGCATCGAGGTCATAGTTTGGCACTGGCGCCGCCGTGCTGGGGGACACCGACTGATCAGGCAAGCGCGGCATCGGTCCGGGGATGATTTTGGACTGCGCATCGACCGGCGCAGCAGCCAATCCCGCCGGCGCGGCAAACAATAGCGCAAGGGCAAATAAAAGGCGCATCACGCGGCCCCGGACCGACCGATGCCGCGCGGATCGGATGCCGGATTGCCCGCCGGCGCGCCCAGCACCCCGGTTGGATTTGCCCGCCAGGCATCGAGCGCCCAGCGCACGGTCGGGAAGGCAAGCTGGTCCCACGGGATGTCATCCCAGGCAAACAAGCCGACTTCCAGGCTTTCAACCCCGGCGCCGAAGCTTGGCACATCGGTGAAGCGGGCGCGGAACATGATCTGCACTTGGCCGATCCGGCTAATCGAATAGACCGCGAGAATGCCTTCGAGGGTGATATCTGCCTCGGCTTCCTCCAGCGCTTCGCGCCGCGCGCCGTCTTCGACGGTTTCGCCGAGTTCCATGTAGCCCGCCGGCAAGGTCCAGTAGCCGTGGCGCGGTTCGATGGCGCGGCGGCACAGCAGGATTTTGCCGTCATGCACGACGACCGATCCGGCGACGATTTTCGGGTTTTGATAGTCGATATGGCCGCAGTCGCGGCAAACCATCCGCTCGCGGTTATCGCCGTCCGGAACTTCGCGAATAAATTCGACCATGACCTAGATGTGGCATGGCGGGCCTGTCGGTTTCAATCCCCAACTGAGATTGTGCTGCCTAACCGGTTCAGACTGACAGGTTGAGCAGCGATCCGCGCGGTGGCGGCTTGGCTGGCGGGGTGGTCGGCAACGCCTGCATTGCCGGCGCTTCGGTGCTGCTGGCACGCGCATGCTGGCTGTGCGGCCGCAGGCTCGGCGTATCCGCCTGGTTGGGGCGCGGGCCAGACGGGATGTTCGTGGCGGAAAACGCCGCGAGGGAGGAACTTGAAATCATAGCCCGCAATCTGAGCCGCATTGGTTAATGTCCGGTTAAAATATTGCCCAGCGATAGAATTATTTTATGTATTTGTCTATAATTTAATTTTCACTTGACGCGAAGCCTCCGCGCCAGCGAATGCTCCCGCCCCCAAACAAGGAAACGCCCATGCACGCGCTTGACCCGGTTCGCCTCACCGCACTCATCACCTTGCTGTCGATCGCGGTTTATTTCTGGTCCAGCCTGCGGGTCGGGCGCGCGCGCAGCACCTTTGGCGTCCAGGCGCCTGCCGTGTCGGGCAATCTCGAATTCGAGCGCATTTATCGCGGCCAGATGAACACGCTGGAATGGCTGCCGATCTATCTGCCGTCACTATGGCTGTTCGCGTTCACCATCGGCGATCAGCCGGCCGCTGCACTCGGCGTGGTATGGGTCATCGGACGTATCCTTTACATCACTAGCTACGCCACCGCCGGTGGCAAACGCGGCCCGGGCTTCATGATCCAAATGGCGGCAGCTGCCGTGCTGTGGCTTGGGGCGCTGATCAAGCTCGGGATGGCGGTTGCTGGCTGAGCGAAATTACATATGGCAAGATTCTTCTTTTTGTGAACAAAAAGAACATTCTTCCTTTCTTGACCAAGGCATCAGGCGAACCGCCGATAAAACGCCCGCTTCGCCGCCTCGGTCGCCAGCAAGAACCCACCGACCGCCAACACCAGATAGGCAAGAAAGCTCGAGGGCAGCGGCACGAGGTCGAACCACCCGCCGATCACCGGCACGAACGGCAGCGCCACAACGCCGGCGGTCACCCCGAGTGCCAGGGCCGCAACGCCCCAATGCGGCAGGCTGGCAAAAATATGCCGCCGCGTGCGCACTGCGAAAATCATCAGGATTTGGGTCACCATCGACTCGACGAACCAGCCGGTGCGGAACATCCCCTCCCCGGCATGGAACACCAGCAGCAATACGCCGAAGGTTGCCACGTCAAACAGGGTGCTGATCGGCCCGATCAGCAGCATGAAGCGTTCGGTCAGCCCGATTTCCCAGTGGATCGGCCGGCGAATTGCTTCATCATCCACCCGATCGAACGGCAGCCCGGTCTGGGCGAAATCATAGATCAAATTGCCCAACAGCACCTGGATCGGCAGCAGCGGCAGGAATGGCAGGAACAATCCGGCCAGCACCATGCTGAAAATATTGCCGAAATTGGCGCTGCTCGCCATCAGGATATATTTGCCGGTGTTGACGATGGTCCGCCGGCCTTCCATCACGCCCTGATGCACCACCCCGAGATCTTGTTCGAGCAGGATGATCTCGGCCGCCGCCTTGGCGACATCGGCCGCGCTATCGACGGAAATCCCGACATCGGCGACATGCAAAGCTGGCGCGTCATTGATGCCGTCGCCCATGAACCCGACCGTCTGCCCCATGCGCTTCAAGGTCATGATAATACGCAGTTTCTGCTGTGGGGTGACCCGGCAGAACAGCCGCGCGTTGGGGAGGGAGCCGATCAGCGCCTCATCGCTCATCGCGGCAATTTGCGAGCCGGTCAGCACGGTGCCGGGATCGAAGCCGAGTTCGTCACACAAATGCCGCGCGACCAGTTCATTATCGCCGGTCAGCACCTTCACCGCGATGCCGGCATCGGCCAGCGCGATCAAGGCG
The DNA here is from genome assembly GCA_025352995.1 of Acetobacteraceae bacterium. Lineage (GTDB taxonomy): Bacteria > Pseudomonadota > Alphaproteobacteria > Acetobacterales > Acetobacteraceae > CAITOL01. Next base: position 1,474 of record JANXRN010000466.1, on the reverse strand, counting down.
GCCTTGGCCGATGCCTTGGGCGGGTCGCGGAACACGGCGAAACCGGCGAGCACCAATTCAGCCTCATCCGCCAGCACCGCTTTGCTGTGGTCGGCGGGTTCGCCGCGGCTGGCAATGCCGAGCAGGCGGAAACCCTGGGCGCTCAGCGCATCGAATTGCGCCGCAATTTCGGTACGGATCGCAGGTGTGATGGCTTGCGGGCCGCTGGCAGTCGCAACCGCTGTCGACAGCCGGATGATGTCCTCCGGCGCGCCCTTGACGATCAGGGTTCGCACGCCGTCGCGTTCGACCAGGACGGACACCCTGCGGCGTTCAAAATCGAACGGAACTTCATCAATCTTGGTCCAAGGCGCGGCATCGATGGTGGTTTTGGCCAGGATCGCGTCATCGAGCTGGCTTTTCAGCCCGGTTTCAAAATGGCTGTTGAGCCAGGCGAGGGTAAAAACCGCTTCGCTGTCGGCGCCATGCGCATCGATCGATTTGGCCAGCGCAATCGTCGCCTCGGTCAGGGTGCCAGTCTTATCGGTGCACAGCACATCCATCGCGCCGAGATTATGGATGGCCTGCAAGCGCTTGACGATCACCCGGCGGCGCGACAGCAGCACCGCGCCGCGCGCCAAGGTTACCGTCATGATCATCGGCAGCAATTCTGGCGTCAGCCCGACGGCGAGCGCCACCGCGAATAACAGCGCGTCGATCCACGGCCGGTGAAACGCCATGCTTTCGGCCATCACCACCAGCACCAGCACAATCACGATGCGGAAGATCAGCATGCTGAAGCGGCGCAGGCCGATTTCGAACGATGTTGGCGCAGGCTTGGCAATGAGCGTGTCGGCGAGCTGCCCGAGAGCGGTTTCATGCCCGGTACGGCAGACCAGCATGGTGGCGCTGCCGGAAATGACCGACGTGCCCGCCAATCCGACATTGCCGGCAGCACTTAGCTCGGTTGCCGGATCATTGTCGGCGACGTGTTTTTCAACCGGGAAGGATTCGCCGGTCAACAGCGCCTGGTTGACGAAGAAATCCCGCGTCGCCAGCAATCGCCCGTCGGCTGGAACCAGATCGCCAGCCGACAGGCGCACAATGTCGCCCGGCACCAGATCGGCGACCGGCAGGCTGACTTCCTTGCCATCCCGCCGCACTGCGGCATGCAGCGCAACCTGGCTGCGCAAGGCGTCAACCGCTGATTCCGCCCGGCTTTCCTGCCAAAAATCGAGCAGGACGGACAAGGTCACAATCGCCGTCACGATGATGAAGCTCGCGATGTCGCCCGTTATCGCCGACATCGCGCTGGCCGCCAGCAGGATCAGCACCAGCGGATTGGCGAAACGCTTGCCAATGCGGAGCCAGGCCGGCGTGCGCTTGGCGGCGGCAGCTTCGTTGGGGCCAAATGTCTGCCGCAATGTCGCCGCCGTAGCGCTGGTGAGACCGTCGGGCGTGCTGTGCAAATCAGCGAGCAGCTTAGACGTGGGGA
>JANXRN010000442.1 GCA_025352995.1 Acetobacteraceae bacterium | reverse complement strand
CAAGGCAAAAGCTCTGCTCGCCGAAGCCGGTTACCCGAACGGGTTCGAAGCCACCATCACCGGCACGCCCGCGACGATTTCCAAGCGCACGATGGAATTCCTGCAACAGCAATTCGCCGCCGTTGGCGTGAAGCTGACGGTGGAAACGCTCGAAGCCGGCGTGTTGACGGCCAAGCTCTACACCAACCCGGCGCCGGAAACCGCGACCATCCAGATGCTGCAAACCGGCTGGTCAACCTCCACCGGCGATGCCGATTGGGGCATCCGTCCGTTCCTGTGGGGCAAGGGCTTTCCGCCAGTGCTCAACAACTTCGCCTATTACAAAAGCCAGGTGGTCGATGACGCGATCGAAGCGGGGTTGAGCACGATCGATCCGGTTAAGCGCGGGGCGGCCTATGCCATTGCCCAGGCGCAGGCCTGGAAGGATGCGCCGCTGATCTTCCTGGGCCAGTCGCACAATCTCGCGGCCTATACCGTGAACCTGAAAGGCGCCTCGATCCGTGGCGATGCGCAGTTCAACCTGGATGATGACGCAACGCTGAACTGATCGCGCGTGTTCGAATACTTGCTACGACGGCTGGCGGGCACCGTGCCGGTGCTGCTGGCCGTCAGTCTGTTCGTCTTCGCCTTCGTGCATCTGCTGCCCGGTGATCCTGCCCGCATGGTGGCCGGGCAGGATGCATCGTACGAACAGGTCGAAAATGTCCGCAAGGAGCTGCTGCTCGATCGGCCCTTGTGGGAGCAATATATTCGCTACCTCGACCAGATGGCGCATTTGCAGCTTGGCCGGTCGATCAAAACTCATGAACCGGTGGCGACAATGATCGGCCAGCGCTTCATGCCGACCTTCTGGCTCACGGTTGTTTCGATGATCTGGGCGGTGATCGCCGGCGTGGGCTTGGGCGTGCTGTCAGGCGTCTGGCGCGGCGGCGTGGCCGACAGATTGGCGGCGGGCGGCGCGATCCTAGGGATTTCCTTCCCGAGTTTCTGGCTCGGGCTGCTGATGATGGATATGTTTTCGGTACGGCTCGGCTGGCTGCCGACCGGCGGTTACGGCACCTGGGGCCATTTCGTCATGCCCGCCTTCACCCTCGGCAGCGCAGTGGCCGCGGTGATGGCGCGCTTCACGCGGTCCGCCTATATCGAGGTTGCGCAGGAAGATTACGTCCGCACCGCGCGATCGAAGGGCGTGCCGGAACGCGGGGTGATCTGGACCCACACGCTGCGCAATGCGCTGATCCCGGTCATCACCCTGACCGGCCTGCAATTCGGCTTTTTGTTGGGTGGCGCGATCGTGGTGGAAACCGTGTTCGCCTGGCCTGGCCTTGGCCGGCTGTTGATCGACAGCGTCAGCTTCCGCGACTATCCGGTCATCCAGGCAGAAATCCTGCTTTTTGCGGTGGAATTCGTGCTGATCAATCTGATCGTCGATCTGCTTTACGGGATGGTCAATCCGGAGATACGGCTGAAATGATCGTGCCCACCATTCGGTCCCCCGGCCGGGAATTCTGGCGCCGGTTCCAGCGCCAGCGCGTGGCGATGGTGTCGCTGGTGGTGATCATCGTGCTGGTGGGTGCGGCGTTCCTGGCGCCGTGGATTGCGCCCTACGATCAGGCAACCCCGGATTATGACGCGCTGCTCGAAGGCCCGAGCCTGGTTCATTGGGCCGGCACCGACAGCTATGGGCGCGATATTTTGTCGCGGATGATCTGGGGTGGGCAGGTTTCGCTAACCGTGGGCTTCCTGTCGGTGGTTCTGGGATGTGTGGTCGGCGTGGCGCTCGGCATCATCAGCGGGTTTTTCGGTGGCTGGCTCGACGGGCTGATCATGCGGACGATCGATGTCATGCTGGCATTCCCGGGGATTTTGCCCGCGATCGCGGTGGTGGCGATCCTCGGGCCGGGCATCGTCAACGTGATTTATGCCATCGCGCTGTCTGCGGTGCCGGTCTTCGCCCGCCTGGTGCGCGGCACAACATTGGCGCTGAAGGAAACGCTTTATGTCCAGGCATCGCGCAGCATTGGGGTATCGCGTCCCAAGTTAATGCTGCGCCATATTTTGCCCGGCACGTTGCCAGCGGTGATTGTGTATGCGTCCTTGCGCATGGGCACATCGATCCTGACGGCGGCCGCGCTGTCCTTCATCGGGCTTGGCGCCCAGCCGCCCAGCCCGGAATGGGGCGCGATGCTGTCGGACGGGCGCAGCTATCTCGGCGTTGCCGATCACATCACGATTTTCCCCGGCCTTGCCATCCTGATCACCGTGCTGGCGTTCAATTTGCTGGGTGACGGCTTGCGCGACGCGCTGGACCAGAAGCTGCGCTGATGCGGGCGAGGGATGTCGGGCTGGCTTGCGGCGACCTGCCGACCGGCCCGCGCAACGCGATCAGCGATGTGCCCGGCGTAACGATTGGCCATTGCACGCTGTCCGACGGGGATATCCAGACCGGCGTTACCGCCATCATCCCGCATCCCGGCAACATCTTCACCGACAAGCTGGTGGCGGCGGCCGACGTGCTGAACGGCTTCGGCAAGTCCGTCGGGCTGATGCAGATCGAGGAACTCGGCCAACTCGAAACCCCGATCCTGCTGACCAACACATTCGGCGTCGGCACTTGCGCCAACGCGCTGATCCGCCGTGCGATCGCGGAAAATCCCCGCATCGGGCGGCGCACATCGACGGTCAACCCGGTGGTTGGCGAATGCAATGATGGCGTCCTGAACGACATTCAGGCCATGGCGGTGACTGAAGCGCATGCGTTCGCCGCACTCGATGCGGCCCGCGCCGATTTCGCCAGCGGCGGGGTGGGCGCGGGGCGCGGCATGACCTGCTTCGGTTTTCAGGGTGGTATCGGCACCGCGTCGCGGCTGATCCGCCTTGACGGCGTCGATCATGTGATTGGCGGGCTGGTGCTGGCCAATTTCGGCCGCGCGGGGGATTTGCGCTTGCCCGATGGGCGACGCATCGACCCGGGCGCCAATGCCGATCCGGAACGTGGGTCGATCATCATCATCCTTGCTACCGACATCCCGCTCGACCATCGCCAACTGCGCCGGGTGATCCGGCGCGCCGGGGTTGGGCTGGCACGGCTTGGATCATCCTGGGGGCATGGCAGTGGCGACGTGATGCTCGGCTTCACCACCGCAAACCGCGTGCCGCATGACGGAAAATCGGACTTGCTGGCGGTGCGCATGCTGAACGAAAGCCGCATCGATGCGCTGTTCGGGGCGGTCGCCGATCTGGTGCAGGAAGCCGTGCTCGACGCGCTGGTGGCAGGTGAGCCGGTCATTGGCCGGGGTGGTCGCACGCGTCCAGGGCTGCTTTCATATTTGTAATACCAAGCGCCGTTGACCCATTCTTCATGGGTCAACGGCGCTTGGTATAAGACCGCTGGGTCTGGCAATTCTGAAAGGGCGTATCCGATGTTCAATCTGGCCATCCATGGCGGCGCTGGCACCATCAATCCGGCGACGATGACCCCCGAACGCGAAGCGGCCTATCGCGCCGGCCTTGCCAACGCGCTCCGGGCCGGCCACGCCGTGCTCGCCGATGGCGGCAGCGCACTTGATGCGGTGACCGAAGCGGTGATGGCGCTGGAAGATGACAAGCTGTTCAACGCCGGGCGCGGTGCGGTCTTTACCTCGGCCGGGAAACAGGAAATGGACGCGGCGGTGATGCGCGGCCAGGATCGCGGCGCCGGCGCGGTCGCCGGCATTTTGGGGCCGCGCAACCCGGTTCTGGCGGCGCGTGCGGTGATGGAGCAATCCGAAAGCGTGCTGCTGATGGGCGAAGGCGCGCTCGACTTCCTCCGTGGTAAGGGCTTGGCCTGGGAAGGCGCAGATTATTTCTACACCGAGGCGCGCTGGCAGAATTTGCAGGACGAACTCGCCCGCCGCGCCGCGTCTGGCGCCGATACCCGCGATGACGCGCAAAAACATGGCACTGTCGGCGCCGTCGCCCGAGATCGGGCGGGCAATATCGCGGCGGCGACTTCCACTGGCGGGATGACCGGCAAGCCACCGGGCCGGGTGGGCGACAGCCCGGCAATCGGTGCCGGCACCTGGGCGGACAACGCGACCTGCGCTATTTCGGCGACCGGCGCGGGTGAATATTTCATCCGCTGGATGGCCGCCCACGAAATCGCCAGCCGGATACGCTATCTCGGGCTTCCGCTTGCGGTTGCGGCCGATCAGGTGGTGACCGAACTGGGCGCCGTCGGCGGTTCCGGCGGGCTGATCGCCATCGATGCGGCAGGCAATGTCGCGCTGCCGTTCAATTGTTCCGGCATGTATCGCGGCGTTGTCGGGATGGACGGCGTCCTACGCACCGGGATTTATCGCGAACCATTGGCCCCGACGCCATGATCGACATCTGGATTCCAATCACGATCTTCGCGGCGCTGTTTCAAAGCTGGCGGACGGCGTTGCAGCAGCGCCTGCGCGGGCAGATGTCGGTCAATGCAGTCGGCTTCGTGCGCTATGTTTATGCGGTCCCGGTCGGGCTGGCGCTGTTCCTTGTGCTCCACGCCGCGTCCGGCACCGCCATTCCAGTGCCGAATTTACGCTTCATCGCCGACTGCACCGTCGGCGGCTTCCTGCAGATCATCGGCACGTCGCTGCTGATCATGGCGTTCGGCTTCCGCAACTTCGCCGTCGGCACGGCGTACGCGAAGACCGAGGCTGTGCAGGGCGCCATCATGGCCTGGATTATTTTGGGGGAGGCACTGAACGCGCTCGCCTTGGTCGGCATCGGCATCGGCGTTGCCGGGGTGTTGACCCTGTCGCTCGGCGGGCGTGGCCTCAAACCCAATGAATTGCTGCGCGCCACCTTCCAACCGGCGGCGTTGTGCGGCTTGGGCACCGGGCTGTGCTTCGCATTCACCGCGATTTTCATCAAGGACGGCAATCGCGCGCTGGGCGATATCGGCGGCGGCGACCTGGGGATCATCACCAAGGCGGTGTTCGCGCTCGTCGTTACCAATGTTCTGCAAACCCTGATGCAGGGGCTGTGGATCTTGTGGCGCGAACCGGCGCAGTTACGCCTGTCTTTCACCACCTGGCGCAGTTCGATGTGGGTGGGCGCGCTGTCCGCCTGCGGCTCGGCGGCCTGGTTTTCCGCCTTCGCGCTCGCCCCGGTCGCGCTGGTGCGGGCGCTGGGCCAGATCGAAATGGTGTTCACCCTGATGTTCAGCCGCTTCTA
>JANXRN010000415.1 GCA_025352995.1 Acetobacteraceae bacterium | reverse complement strand
CAAAGACGCTGCCATCAAAGCGATCCAGGACGGTGACACCAACTATACCGATGTCGCCGGCACGCTCGCGCTGCGCAAAGCCGTCGCCCACAAGTTCAAGACCGATAGCGGCCTCGACTATAAGCCGGAGGAAATCATTGTTTCCACCGGTGGCAAGCAGGTCATTTTCAACGCCATGGTCGCCACCCTGAACAAGGGTGATGAAGTCATCATCCCAACCCCGGCCTGGGTTAGCTACCCCGATATCGTCGCACTTGCCGAAGGCACCCCGGTGCTGGTGCCGTGCGGGCAGAATAACGGCTTCAAGCTGCGCGCCGAAGACCTCGAAGCCGCCATCACCTCCAAAACCAAATGGTTCCTGCTCAACAACCCGTGCAACCCAACCGGGGCAGCCTATTCGGCCGAAGAACTGCGCGCCATCTGCGACGTGCTGCTGCGCCACCCCGATGTGTGGATTTTCACTGACGATATCTACGAAAAGCTCGCCTATGACGGCTTCAAGCCCGCAACCATCGTCCAGGTTGAACCCAAGCTCAAAGACCGCACGCTGACCATGAATGGCTGCTCCAAAGCCTATGCCATGACCGGCTGGCGCATCGGCTTCGCCGGCGGGCCGCTCCATCTCATCAAGGCGCTCGACAAGCTGCAAAGCCAGAGCACCTCCAACACGTCGTCCATCAGCCAGGCGGCCGCGGTCGCAGCCCTGACCGGCCCGCAGGACTTCATCACCGACATGGTCACCGCCTTCCAGCGCCGCCGCAATCTGGTGGTCGACATGCTGAACAAGGCGCCCGGCATCACCTGCCACAAGCCAGAAGGCGCGTTCTACGTCTTCCCGTCGGTCCATGGCTGCATTGGCAAAACCACCGCGTCGGGCAAGAAAATCGAAACCGACGAAGATTTCGTCCTCACTTTGCTCGAAGAACAGGGCGTGGCCGCCGTCCACGGCTCGGCCTTCCTCTATCCCGGCCATTTCCGCATCAGCTACGCGCTTGCTGACGCCGACCTCGTCGAAGCCTGCACCCGCATCCAGAATTTCTGCCAGGGGATGCACTAATGCCCGCACTCGCCAAACGCCTGGCGCGGGTGCCGGTTGCGGCCACCGTGCAGATGACCATCAAGGCCCGCGAACTGCGCGCCCAAGGCATCAACGTCATCGCACTGACCATCGGCGAACCCAACTTCGACACCGAACCCCATGCCATTGAAGCCGCCCATCAGGCGGCACTCAAAGGCGACACCAAATACCCCGCCCAAGACGGCATTCCGGCGCTGAAGCAAGCCATCCAACGCAAGTTCAAGCGCGAACACGGGATGGATTTCGCCCTCGACGAAATTTCCGTCAGCAATGGCGGCAAGCAATCCATCTTCAACGCCTTCATGGCCACCATCGATGAAGGTGATGAGGTTATCGTCCCCGCCCCCTACTGGGGCGCCTACCCGCTGATGGCGCAACTCGTCGGCGGCGAAGCCGTGGTGGTCAACTGCCCGGAAAACAACAAATTCCGCCTGCGTCCCGAAGACCTCGAAGCCGCCATCACGCCGAAAACCAAATGGCTGATGCTGAACTTCCCCAATAACCCGACCGGCGCCGTCTGCACCCCCGCAGACCTGCGCGCCATCGCCGACGTCATGCTGCGCCATCCGCATGTCTGGATCATGTCGGACGACATGTACGAACATCTGATGTACGCCGATTTTGAATACTCGACGCTTTCGGCAATCGAACCGAAATTGCGCGACCGCACCGTGATCGTTTCGGGCGTGTCGAAAACCTACGCCATGACCGGCTGGCGCGTCGGCTTTGCCGTCGGGCCGAAAGACCTGATCAAGGCGATGGTCAACATGCAAGGCCAAGCCACCGCCGGCGTCTCCACCGTCGGCCAAGCCGCGGCAATCGCGGCGTTGGACGGCCCACAAGAAGGCGTCGCCCAACGCAAAGCCATCTACCAGGCCCGACGCGATCGCGTGGTCGATGCCCTCAACGCCATGCCCGGCATCACCTGCCATCGCCCCGAAGGCGCGTTCTACGTCTATCCCAACATCGCCGGCACCATCGGACGCACCACCCCTAAAGGCAAGCGCATCGAAACCGACGAAGATTTTGCCTTCGCCTGCCTCGATGAAGCCCATGTCGCCCTCGTCGCCGGCAAAGCCTTCGGCATGTCGCCCTATCTCCGCATCTCCTACGCCACCGATGACGAAAGCCTCGATGAAGCAATGCGCCGCATGGCCGCCTGGGTCGGCGCCCTGAAATGACCCCACCCCCCGCCCTGCGCGCGGGGCGGGATACGGACGGGCCCGGCCTGATCGCGCTCCTCAGCACCTGCTGGCTCGAATACCCCGGCTGCGTGGTCGATATCGATGGCGAAGTGCCGGAACTGCACGCCCTCGCCACCTACTTCACCACCGCCAACGGCGCGCTCTGGGTCAGCGAAACGGCCGGCCGCATCGTCGGCATGATCGGCACAAGGCCGCGGCAATTCGGCGAATGGGAACTCTGCAAACTCTACGCCTACGCCGATCAGCGCGGCAGCGGCCTCGCGCGCAGCCTCTACGAAACCATGCTCGCCCACGTCCGGACACACGGCGGCACCGGCGTGCGGCTGTGGACCGACACACGGTTCGAACGCGCGCATCGGTTTTATGAGAAGCTCGGCTTCGTGCGGCAGGCGAAAATCCGGGAATTGCATGATTTGTCCAATAGTTTTGAGTTTGAGTATTTTAGGGAAGTGTAAGAAAGCATGTTCTTTTTGTGAACAAAAAGAACCAAAAAAACTTTCTCCCACTGGAACACTGCCGTTCGTGCGCACCAACCCACTTTCATCACTTTTTTATTGCGATATCGTAACAAATACGACGCAATAACTCCATTTTCACCTTGCAAACACAAGTCCCGGCGGCGGCCTCACACTCCCATCCGAATACTCGCGGAACCCTAGCGAACTCACCGCGCCCACCGGCTTGATCTGCACCGCCCGAGGCCGCCGACGAACCCACCCCGGCACCACCGCATCCAAATCGAGCAGCTTGCAAACCCCGCGCACCAACCTGGCAAACCTTGGCTCAGCCGCCATCAACGCCTGAACCTCCGGCGCCGCCAGCAACGCCTCGGTATGGCCGCGCGCCGCGTTCAGCTCCATCAGCGCAACCTCCCGCACCCAGGCGAGATCATGCGCCGGCCCGCGTTCCCGCGAGACTTCATGCTCCTTGCGCCAAGCCTTTTCCGTCTCGCTCCGCACCCGAACCGGCGGCAAAGTCCCCGCCTGCACCCGTGCCAGAAACCGCACAATCCGAAGCTGGGCCCGCCCAATCCGGCCCCACAGCGCCATCAAAATCACCGTGTAAGGATGCAAATGCGCAACCTTGTTGGCCACACCCTGCCGAAACGCCAACAGCACGCGCGTCAACGCGTCGGCCAGCCTTTCGATCGGAGTGGGGGATGGTGCAACATTATTCATGCTCTAAATCTAACAT